>JAITMQ010000060.1 GCA_031277225.1 Clostridiales bacterium
CAACGGCGATTCCGTTATCTAAATCGGATTCATCATCAAATAATAGAGCATATCCCCCATCACGCTCAAAAACCAACCCCGTAGGCTTTAATAATTCAAGAAAATCCTCATCTTTATACGAAATGAGCAAGTTCTTAATTTCATCTTCTATCGCAGATTTATTAGCTTTGAATGATTCATAATCGGCATGTTGGCTACTTGTAATTAAGTCCGTTTCCCTGTGCGAATTGGCACAGACATATATTGTGTATTGTTTTCCGCAGAAAGCAATCACGTCATTGGTGTACCAACCGTTATCAAAATTCACATCAGCAAAAATTTTATCAAACATCGCTAATTCCCCTTTATTTTGAAACGCCGCCATTGTGGCTTGTTTAGAAGTCAGAGGTCAGAGGTCAGAGGTCAGAAAAAATCTGACATCTGCTCTTTTCTGACTTCTGACCTCTGACCTTCGGTATTCTACATGTTAGCCGACTTTCAGTCGGAATCTTTAGCCGGTTTCAACCGGCATTAACCCTCCGCCACTTTCTTAACAACAAGCAATTTCTGCCCCGCCGCAAGAGCGGCCGTCGGCTCAATGTCATTTATAGCCGCCAATTCTTCCAAATCGGCATTATAGCGTTTTGCCACAGACCACAGACTGTCCGCCTGCTGCGCCACCAAAATCACCATTGACGGCAAATTGTCCAAATCTTCGGTGTTAAGCGGGTTAAATTCAATGTCTTGAATCAATTGCGCGGGTCTTAGCTCTCGAATCAGGGTGTCAAAGCTTAGGGTAAAGCGCAGCTCCACCTCGCGGCCGGACAGCATATTAAAGCTGATTTGGTCGATATTATGCGTAATTGCGGCCTCCATTCCAAGGCGCGCGCCCTTGGTTTCAATAACCTGCCTAAAGGGCAGATGGGCGCGATAATTGTGCACGGGGGCTTCGTCCGAATTTGCGACATAGAGGATATTCGCCTCTACAATGCCTTCGACAATGACCTTGTCTTCAATAACCCGCCTGTCCTCAAGATGCACAAGTCCGCCAACCTGCAAAACCTGCAAAATCTCGGGCGCGCCCGAAAGTGTAACAATTTCCTTGGCGCTAAATTGATTCCTATTGCGGCAAATAAGGCTCAAATAGTCCAGACTTTGGGTTTTAATATCCAAATTTTGGTCAATGCAATAGGCATCTTCCAAAACCGAAAACTCCCTATTTTCCGAAATTTGCACATCGGCGGCAATAACCACTTCTATGGACAAAATGCGGTCTTCGCCGTCTGCATCCGGCCCAATTTCAATCAAATGGTCGGCAAGCGAAAGTCTGACATCGGAAAACACGCCTTCCCGCGCGGCCTCTACATCCAAAGAGCCCGAAAACGGCAGTTCAAAATCCGCAAAATCAATAATGGATTCGCTGTCAAAGCCCTTATACAGCGGGGTTATGAGCAAGTCGCCGCTTATGTCCACCCTGCCCGCCGCCATGGTAATTTCCCTGCTGACAATATTTATATTTGCCTGCAACAATTCCCGAATTGCGGGCTTGGCCGACGGCAAAACAATCTCGTCCCTAATGGTAAATTGTTCCACTTGCTTGCTAACCATATTATTCATGGTCAAAAACGCCATTTTCTGCTGGCTTTCGGGCAAATCGCTTATAGACCGCACGGCCTCAAAATTTTGGTTATCAAGCGCTTGCGCCTGAATATCAACGACCACCCTATAGTTTAATTTGCGGTCGTTTACAATATGATGTTCGATATTTTCCAAATTTGCGTCCAAATTAAGCCACATATGAGGGGCAACACCCTCCATATTCAAAAAGTCGTCAATATTATTGCGCGCCGAAATGCTGTGCACCGAAATTTCTCCGCCGACATTTGCCAAATAAAGCGCATCCACAACCAATTGCCCGGAGAAACTAATTCGCCCCATATTAGCATTTGCTTTATTTATTGCCACACGCGCCGTAACTTTAAGCACCGAGGCAATATCCGGCTTAACATCGGGCACAATAATGTCCCCCTCCAAAAGCATCTGGCTTCTCTCTCGCCCTATATGCCGATTCAACAAAATATTCTCCCGAACAAGCTCCATAATAACCCTCCTAAAAATTCAAAAATTGCATTATGTTAATTATATAAGCTTGTAATTCTTTTTAGAACAAAAAGAGGTCAGAGGTCAGAGGTCAGATTTTTCTGACCTCTGACCTCTGACTTCTGACTTCTTAGAAGGAAGGTGCCACCCGGAGTTGAACCGGGGGTCATGGAGTTGCAGTCCACTGCCTTACCACTTGGCTATGGCACCGACTTACAAATGAATAAGGAATAATGAATAATGAATAATTACTAAAAACTATCCATTATTCATTATTCCTTATTCATTATTAATTGCTTTTCTGACCCGTAAGGGATTCGAACCCTTGTTACTGCCGTGAAAGGGCAGTGTCTTAACCCCTTGACCAACGGGCCTTATTGCGTAAATTGCGGAAATTGCGCAACACAAGATATTATATGCGATATTTTTTACTTTGTCAAGACTTTTTTTAAATTTTTTTAAAATTTCTCTTGGAAAAATTAAAAAAAAGTGTTACAATAGTAAATTAGAGGTTAGAAGTTAGAAATTAGAAATGGAAAGAGGGAGAGGCATGGCTTATAAGATTCGGAATGAATTTGGCGTTATTGGAATTGAGAGTGAGGTGGTTGCGCGGATTGCGGGCATGGCGGCCATGGGTTGTTATGGCGTGGTTGGCATGGCGGCAAAATCCGTGCGCGACGGAATTGTCCATCTCTTGCGAATGGAAAATTTAACCAAGGGCTTAAGGCTTTCGCCTGTCGGCAATTCATTGAATATTGAATTGCATATTATTGCGGAATATGGCACAAATATTATCGCCATATGTGAGTCCCTTATGAGTACCGTTAAATATAAGGTCGAGTTGGCCTGCGGCCTCAATATCGGGCAAGTGGATGTTTTTGTGGAGGGACTGAGGGTAAATGGCTAAATTAAAGAAAATTGACGGAGCTTTGCTTCGCAAAATGATTATTTGCGGAACAAATAATTTGGTGGCAAATAAAGAGAGGGTAAATTCGCTTAATGTCTTTCCCGTGCCGGATGGGGATACGGGGACAAATATGTCCTTGACGGCGATTGCGGCGGCCAAAGAGGTGGCAAAGCTTGACACCGACGATATTTTCGCCATAAGCAAGGCCGCCGCCAGCGGCGCGCTTCGGGGCGGCCGCGGCAATTCGGGCGTAATTTTTTCGCAATTTTTTAGGGGCTTTTCGCGGGCCTTAGAGGGGCTTAGAAGCGTTGGCACGCGCGAAATTGCCGACGCTTTTGCAAATGCCTCTAAAACGGCTTATAAGGCCGTTATGCGCCCGCAAGAGGGCACAATTTTGACGGTTGGCCGCCATATGGCCGAGGTTGCGCAGAAATATGCCTATGCAACCGACGATATTCGCGCATTTGCCAAGCAAATTATAAGCGAAGGACATGCCATGCTTAAACGCACGCCCGAAATGCTGCCTGTTTTAAAGCAGGCGGGGGTTGTGGATTCGGGCGGCGACGGGCTTATGTGCTTTTTAGTCGGCGCAATGGACGGCGTGGACGCAATTGACCCGCAAATTGTCGAAGATGCCGGCCCAAGCAGTCATGCCCAAGCCGAGGCTGATTTTTCCGCCATTGCGGGCATGTCGCATGAAGAGATTACATTTGGGTATTGCACGGAATTCTTTATCAATGTAGAGGGCTTTTCGGAAGAAGCCGAGGACGAATTTAAGGCCTATTTGGAAACCATGGGCGATTCTGTTGCCATGGTCGCCGACGACGAAATTGTAAAGGTTCATGTGCATACGGACAATCCCGGGGCGGTTATGGAGCGCGCCATGCAAATTGGGCCGCTTTCTGCAATTAAAATTGACAATATGCGGATGCAACATGCCGAGGCCGGCGGCTTGCATAGCCAGAGCGAAGCTCCGCGCAAGCCAATGGGCGTTGTTGCAATAAGTTCCGGCACGGGCTTTAAAGAAATTTTTATGGATTTGGGCGCGGACTATGTGATTGAAGGCGGCCAGACCATGAATCCCTCCGCCGAGGACATAGCTCGCGGTGTACAAAAAGTTAATGCCGACAATATTATTATTTTGCCGAATAATAAAAATATTATTTTGGCGGCAAGCCAGGCGGCGGAGCTTTGCGAGGGGCAAAATGTAGTGGTGGTCGCCTCTAAAACCATGCCGCAGGGCATTTCCGCCCTTATGAATTATCTGCCCGAAGACGATGCCGAGGATGCCTTTGCGAATAATGTCGCGCAAATGGAGGAGGCCTTGACCGCCGTGGCGACGGGTCAAATTACCGTTGCGATTCGGGATACCGAGTTGGACGGACACAATGTGCGCGAAGGCGACTATATCGGCATTTTGGACGGCAAAATTGTTTGCACCCACGCCGATATAAAGGTTGCGGCTGTTGAGCTGATTGACATTATGATGGCGGACGGATATGATATTTTCACGGTTTATCCGGGCGCGGAAGCTAGTGCGGAGCACAGCGCAATTATTGAGGCGCATTTGGCCGAAAATTATGCCGATTGCGAGGCAACAGCGGCCTTTGGCGGACAGGCCGTCTATAATTTCATTTTTTCGGCGGAATAGCCGCGCGTCATTCCCGCGAAAGCGGGAATCCCCCGTTGGTGAATGATTATGCTATTAACAGACAGTATAGAAAAATTAAAAAATGTAGGCAGCGCGCGCCGCACAGCACTTGCTCAAATCGGCGTTCACACCGTCGCAGACCTGCTTGAATACTCCCCCCGCGAATATGTAGACCGCAGCATAATCTCGCAAATTGCACAGCTTCACGAGGGGCAGCTGGCCACGATTTTGGCGTGGCGGCAGGGGGCGGCGCAGTCCACGCAGGGGCGCGGAAAAACCATAACCCGCGTAAATTTTAGCGACGGCACGGGGCAAATTGGCATTACATGGTTTAATCAGCCCTATATGGCCGCAAATTTTAAGGACGGCCTGAAATACTTTATTTCGGGGCGGGTTGTGCGCGGCCTTTCGGGGCGGCTTACTCTCGAAACCCCCGAATATGAGGCGCAAAATGCGCAAGGCCTGTCGGCGGGCCGAATTGTGCCGATTTATAGGCTTACAAGCGGCCTAACCCAGAAAATGCTGCGAGGGCTGATTAAGCAGGCCTTGGACGGCACAAAAGGCCAAATTGCGGACTTTTTGCCGGAAAATCTTCGGATTGCAAATGGATTGTGCAGAAGGGATTTCGCCATTGAGAATATCCATTTTCCGGCCTGTGGCGAGAGTTTTTACACCGCGCGTAAGCGGCTGGTTTTTGACGAATTATTCCTGCTACAGGCTTCGCTAATGGCCGCCAAGGGGCAACTTCGGCATGAAACCAAACCCTTCGCAAACATGGACATTGCGCCGATTTTAGCCGCCCTGCCCTATGAACTGACCGCCGACCAAGCCAAGGTTGTAGCCGAAATCATGAACGACATTTCGAGTGGCTTTGCGCTAAATCGCCTGCTTCAAGGGGATGTGGGCAGCGGCAAAACCGCCGTGGCCATGATAATTTGCTATCTTACGGCCAAAAACGGCGCGCAAGCCGCGCTTATGGCCCCCACGGAAACGCTGGCGGTTCAGCATTTTGCGTCATTTAAGGAATTGTTTGACGGGCTTGGAATTCGCGTGGGGCTATTGGTTGGTTCGCTTAAAGCCGGGGAAAAGCCGGAGATTAAGGCAAAACTTGCTGACGGCGAAGTCGACATTGTAATCGGCACGCACGCCCTAATCCAAGAAAATGTCGAATTTAAGCGGCTTGGACTGGTTATCACCGACGAACAACATCGCTTTGGCGTGCGCCAGCGCGCAAAACTCGGCGCAAAGGGCGGCGCGCCGCATATCCTTGTTATGACGGCCACGCCGATTCCGCGCTCGCTGGCCATGGTGCTCTATGGCGATATGGATATTTCTGCCATTCGCAACCTTCCGCCCGGCCGCCAAAAAATCGACACCTATACCGTTGGCAAATCCTACCATCCGCGGATTTTCGCCTTTATTCGTAAGGAGATTGAGGCGGGGAGGCAGGCCTATATCATCTGTCCTTTAATTGAATCCGGGGAGTCAGAGGTCAGAGGTCAGAGGTCAGAAATCAGTGAAGTCGTGAAATTCGCGGAACAGCTTAAGAGCGGGGTTTTTGCGGACTTAAGCCTTGGGGTTCTGCATGGGCGACTAAGGTCGGAGGAGAAGAATGAGATTATGGGGGCGTTTGCGCGGAATGAAGTGCAGGTTTTGGTTGCTACGACGGTTATCGAAGTGGGTATAAATGTGCCGAATGCCACGGTGATTTTAATTGAAAATGCCGAGCGTTTCGGGCTTTCACAGCTTCATCAGCTGCGCGGGCGCGTTGGGCGCGGGGCGCATAAATCCTATTGCATTTTGATTACGGATTTCAAAAACGAGATTACGGCCAAGCGAATGAAGGCCATGACAAGCACAAATGACGGCTTTGAGCTGTCCGAGTTGGATTTGGAATTGCGCGGGCCGGGCGAATTTTTCGGCACGGCGCAACATGGGCTGCCTAAGCTTATGCTGGCGAATCTTTATCGGGATTTGGATATTTTAGAACTGGCGCGAAATGCCGCGCTTGGCATGGGGCGGGTGCAATTTCCGCCTCTAAAAGCCAGAATTGACCAGTTGTTGGGGAAAATGCAGCAAATCGCGCTATGAAGCGGAAATGCCGGTTAAAAACCGGCTAAAGTAACGGTTGGAAACCGTCCCTAAAGGGTCGGACAGACTTCAGGACAGTGCGCGGTGCTACGCACTAGCTCCATAGCCAGAGCGAAGCTCTGCGCCACTTTGTCTTCACTCCGGCCGTTCCTAAAGGGTCGGAATGTGGAATGCGGAATAATACCAAGCCGCAACCTATCCAGCAGCAATAAGCTTGTCTTTTTGCCGCAATACTTCGGCAAAAAAAGCTTATGTGCCCTCGGCATGGGGCGGGTGCAATTTCCGCCATTGAGGGAAAGAATTAATCAATTGCTTGGAAAAATGCAGCAAATTGCGCTATGAAGCGGAAATGCCGGTTAAAAACCGGCTAAAGTAACGGTTGGAAACCGACTTCCAGTCGGAATCTTCAGCCGGTTTCAACCGGCATTACCGCTTAGACATCGGGAGAACATTATGAGAGTAATTTCAGGAAAAGCAAAAGGCATGGGGCTGTTTTCGCCGCAGGGCAATTCAATCCGCCCCACTTCGGACTATGTCAAAGAAAGCCTTTTTAATTTAATTGGCCACGACATCTATAATGCCGAATTTTTAGACCTTTTCGCAGGCTCGGGCGGCGTGGGAATAGAGGCCTTAAGCCGCGGTGCCGCCTCCGCCACCTTTATCGACATTTCCCAAAAGTCCATACATCTAATCCGCCGCAATCTTCAAAAAACAAGGCTTTTTGAAAATGCCGTGCTATTGAAAGGCGAATTGCCAAATACCCTAAAAAAGCTGGACGGCCAAAAATTCGACATAATATTTCTGGACCCGCCGTATTTTAGAGATTTTGCGGCAAAAATGCTGGATTCCATTCTAAAGCTTGACATTTTGCACGAAGACGGCTATATAGCCCTTGAGGCCGGCGAATTTGACGAAATCCCGCCGCATCCCTCGCTGAAAATCTTTAAAGAGCGCGTCTATAGCAGCACAAAATTGGTATTTATGGAGGTATTATGACAGCAGTCTATCCCGGCAGTTTTGACCCGGTTACCTACGGGCATTTGGACATAATTCGGCGCGCCGCCAAAATCACGGACAGGCTTATAGTGGCTGTGGCAAGCAATTCCGCCAAAAAGCCCATGTTTAGCGTGGATGAGCGTCTTGAAATGATGCGCGCCGTCTGCGCAGGCATCCCCGGCGTGGAAGTTGCGTCATTTTCCGGCCTTTTGGTCGAATTTGCGAAAAAAAGCGGGGCTGTGGCCATAATTCGCGGCCTGCGCGCCCTAACCGATTTTGAATACGAATTTCAAATGGCTCTGGCCAATCGCATGTTGGATGAAAATATTGAAACTTTATTTATTTCAACAAATGTGCAATATTCGTTTATTTCTTCGTCCTTGGTGAAGGAAATCGCGCTTTTGGGCGGAGATGCCGCGTCTATGACGCCAAAAATCGTTTTCAATAATATCTTGCAAAAAATTAGTGGTTTGTGATATAATGTTTGGAAGGGTAAAAAAGGGGAGGCACAAAGATGGAACTTATTAATTCACAAATTGATAAAATCGAAGATTTGCTGGCGAAGCTGGACGAGGTGATTGACAACGCGCGTTCTGTACCTTTTTCTGCGAAGATAAGCATTGAAAAAGAGGCCTTGTACAGCGTGATTGACGACATAAGGGGCACGGTTTACGATATGCGCAAGGGCCTGCCGTCGGAAATTAATCAGGCAAGGCGTGTGCTGCATGACAGGGATAATCACCTTAGCGACGCACGCTCTAAAGCCGAAATGATTATAAAGGCGGCGGAATCCGAGGCGCATAGGATTCTTAACGAGCATGACTTGGTTGTCCATGCCAAAAAAATGGCGGCGCAAATTGAAGAAGAGGCCAAGGCCAACGAGCGGGAATATATGGTTCATGCCGCCGAATATGCCGTGGATATTTTAGACCAAATGGACAAACTAATGCAAAACACCTTGAATGAGCAACTTAAGCGCGCAAATGATATTGAAAATTTCTATAGCGGTGTTTTGGCGGATATTCAAGATAATCGGAGTTCTGTCAAAAATCAAATTAGCAAGTAGGAGAGCTTATGGACTTTAAGTTAGAAGTTGCAAAACTTATCGCTAATGCAGCGACTTTGGATTTGGAAACTATAGCCGAGGCTATAGAAATTCCCCCAAATCCCGATTTAGGCGATTTCGCCTTCCCCTGCTTTAGGCTGGCAAAAACCCTGCGCAAAGCTCCGCCCATTATCGCGCAGGAAATTAAGCAAAACATCGAAATGCCCGATTTTTTAGCGTCCGTGGAAATTGCGGGCGCTTATATTAACTTCTTTGTTAAGCGCGATTTTTACGCCGAGGAAGTCCTGCGCAAAATTTTTGAACAGGGCGCAAATTTCGGTCGGCAGAACTTGGGCAATGGCGGCTGCGTAGTAATTGACTATTCCCATCCAAATATGGCAAAACCCTTCCATGTCGGGCATCTGCGCTCCACCGTCATAGGCCACGCCCTCTACAATATTTTCAATTTTTTGGGCTATCGTTCGTTTTCAATAAATTATTTGGGCGATTGGGGAACGCAATTCGGCAAGGTTATCGCCGCCTATGAAAATTGGGGCAGTAAGGAAGAAGTGGACGCGGGCGGCATTGCAGAGCTTAATCGCCTCTATGTCAAATTTCATGTGGAAGTCGAGGCGGACAAGACCTTGGACGAACAGGCGCGCGCCTGGCATATGAAAATGGAGCAGGGCGACGAATATGCCCTGGCATTGTGGCATTGGTTCAAAGAAATAAGCATGAAAGAATATGCCGCCATTTACAGGCTTTTTGATATTGATTTTGATTCTTACCAAGGTGAGAGTTTTTATAATGACAAAATGTCGCCGGTTGTGGAGCGGCTTCGCGAAAGCGGCCTGCTTACAGAAAGCGACGGCGCGATGATTGTTGAGCTTGAGGAGCATAAAATGCCGCCCTGCCTAATTTTGCGAAGCGACGGCGGCACGCTTTACGCCACGCGCGACATAACGTCGGTTTTGCACCGTAAAGAGGCCTATAATTTCGTTAAGGCCCTCTATGTAACCTCGCATGAACAAATCCTGCATTTTGCGCAGGTTTTTAAGGTGATAGAGCTTATGGGGCATGATTTTGAGCTTATGCATGTGCCTTTTGGTTATATGAATTTGCCGGGCGGCAAAATGTCCACTCGCAAGGGAAATGTGCTGTTGATGCAGGATTTGCTGGACCAGACTATTGACAAAATTAAGGGCATTATAGAGGAGAAAAACCCGGATTTAAAGGATAAAGAGGTTGTGGCGCAACAGGTTGGAATCGGTGCGGTAATTTTTAATGACCTCTATAACAGCCGCATTAAGGATGTGGAATTTTCGTGGGAGCGAATGTTGTCCTTTGAGGGGGAAACGGGGCCATATGTGCAATATACCCATGCGCGCTGTTGTTCTGTTTTGAATAAGGCCGTAGGGGCGACCGCCCTCGGTCGCCCGTTCGCCGACGCGAATCTTGGCCTGTTGACAGACGCGGCGGAATTTGAGCTGATTAAGATTCTGAACGGCTTCCCCGAAAAAATCGCCGAAGCCGCCGAAAAATATGAGCCTTTTATTATCTCGCGCTTCGTGATGCAACTCGCCCAGGCTTTTAATAAATTCTACCGCGACAACCCCATCCTGCGCGCCGAAGAAGAACTAAAAAAAGCCCGCCTACACCTAACCCATTGCACAAAAACCGTAATCGCAGCAGCCCTAAACCTACTAGGCATCAAAGCCCCGCAAGAAATGTAGACCCAAACAACCAATAAAACACCAAAACCCCCACAAGCGGATGCCTGCGGGGGTTTTTCGGCTGGCCGTCATTGCGGGCTTGACCCGCAATCCCCCGTTTGTTCATCCACGGCTGAAGCTGTGGATGAAATGATGAATGTTAAATGATGAATGATGAATGAAAACCCCGAAACCTCACGCTTTTGAACTTGATTCATCATTCATCATTCATAATTCATAATTCCGACCCGAAGGGTCGGACAAGTGGGGGATTCCCGCTTTCGCGGGAATGACGTTTTTCGTGCTTTTCGTGCTTTTCGTGCTTTTCGTGCTTTTCGTGCTTTTCGTGGTTAAAAGGATTGAGCCACGAAAGGCACGAAAGGCACGAAAACGCCATTCGTACAAGCCGTCATTGCGGGAATGACGGGGTTTGTTGCCGCGTCCGTTGGAATACAGGCGGCCTAAAGGCCGCGATGCCGCTTCGCGGCCGGGCGCAGAGCTGCGCTCTGGCTTTGTTATGAGAGCCTGCGCGAAGCGCCGCGCCAGAGGGCGACCGAGGGCGGTCGCCCCTACGGTCGCCCTAAAGGCCGCAGGGTCATTCCCGGCTTGGCCGGGAATCTCCGGAATTGGCAGGGGATTCCCGCTTTCGCGGGAATGGCGGAAACTTCCGGCGGGGGATTTGGCTTGCGACTAACGTCATCCGCGCTTGGTCCTTTTCGTGGCTTTCGTGCGTTTCGTGCTTTTCGTGGTTAAAAAGATTGAACCACGAAAAGCACGAAAGCCCACGAAAACACCACTCGTACAAACCGTCATTGCGGGAATGATGGGGTTTGTTGCCGCGTCCGTTGGAATACGGGCGGCCTAAAGGCCGCAGGGTCATTCCCGGCTTGATGGAGAATCCCCCGTTTGTTCATCCACGGCTGAAGTCGTGGATGAAATGATGAATGAAGAATGATGAATGAAGAATGAAGAATGAAGACCCCGAAACCTCACGCTTTTGGACTTAATTCATCATTCATAATTTATCATTTATAATTCCGACCCGAAGGGTCGGACAAGCGGGGGATTCCCGCTTTCGCGGGAATGACGGGGGGTATTGGAGCATCCGTTGGAATACGGGCGGCCCAAAGGCCGCAGGGTCATTCCCGGCTTGTTGCGGAATCCCCCCGTTTGTTCATCCGCAGCTGAAATGATGAATGATGAATGAAAACCCCGAAACCTCATGCTTTTGAACTTAATTCATCATTCATAATTCATAATTCATAATTCCGACCCGAAGGGTCGGACAAGTCGGGGGATTCCCGCTTTCGCGGGAATGACGTTTTTCGTGCCTTTCGTGCTTTTCGTGGTTAAAAAGATTGAACCACGAAAGGCACGAAAAACACGAAAAACGAAAATCCCCCACAAGCGGATGCCTGCGGGGGTTTTTCTAGTTTCTAGTTTCTAGTTTCTAATGTCTAATTTCTAATGTCTAGTTAATTCTAGTATAACTATGCGTGCCGTCTATCCATCTTAGTGTTATGGTATTTCCGGAGATGGAATAGCCTACGCGTCCGTTATCGTGGGCGCCGGAAAATATTATATAATTGCCCGATGTTCTCCAAGTGAAGGCGCTTTCCCAGCTTCTGCCGCTTCCGTCGGCATTAAATGTGATTGTCCAGCCCGGGTCTATAGTCCAAGCCCATGTGCCAACCAAAGCCTCATCCCGCGAATTACAACCCGTCATAACAAAAACGGCAGAAACCATAGTAAGCACAAGCAAAACCGCTAAAAATCTTCTCATAAAAGCCCTCCTCTAATTTCTAATCTCTAATTTCTAATTTCTAGTATAAAAGTATATAAGCCCCGGCTCATCTAAAGACGAAATCGTCATGCTATTCCCGCTTATATTCACCGTCCAATTCTCCCTTGTGGCAAAACCCGCATCGATGGCAAAGCCGCGGGTTATGTCAATGACCAGATGGTTGCCGTTGATTGTCCAGTCAAAATGTTCGGGCGCGCCGCCTAAAAAGCCGCTAAACCAGTCCCTATTGCCCGTGCCGTTGCTGTTAAAGGTTATGGGCGTGCTTGGCGGGATATTTGGGCAGTCGTTCCAAATCCACGTGCCGACGATTTCATGGTCGTCATTGCCGCAGGCCGCAAAAATCACCAGGCCCAAAATTAGCAGCAAAATAGGTAAAACAAATTTCCTCATACGAATCTCTCCTTTATTATGTAGTAGATATATAAAAAACCCTTACGGAATATTCTGGCATAAAAAACGCTTCATGTCAATACCTCATATGTGCACAAAACACCACAAGTGGCATTTGCAAATGGCTTGTACTTATGGTATAATAATAATTTTGGAGGTGAATTATGGCGAAATATAATGTTGGAAGCCTTATTCGGAGGCTGCGCAAGCAGAGGGGCTTGACGCAGGAGGAATTGGCCTATCCTATTATTGACAGGGCGAATTTGTCGCGCATTGAAAGCGGAAAGACCATGCCGAGCAAAAAGACGACCGAGATGTTGTTTGAAAGGCTTGGATACAATCCCGACGAGCTTACGAGTTTTTATTTGGATGACGAAATGTCGGCCACGCAAAAAATTGTTGATGAAATTGACAAGCGGCTTAAGCTGCTTGTGGAGGACGAGGCGAATCCGCTGATTAACGAAGTTGATGAACTAATTGCACAGTTGGAGCGGAATAAAAAGCATATGCAGACCGACCTTAATGTGCAGCATATCTTGATTTCTAAGGCGGCGAATGCGCTTAACAAGAAGGAGAGCACGGAGAAGGTGCGCGAAATGCTGGTTGAGGCCTTGAAAATCACCATTCCCGAATATAGCACGAAATATATCGAGGACTATTTTCTGTCGAAGCAAGACCATAGGGTTTTGAATATGATGGCGGTTATATATCGCGGCGAGGGCGATGTTGACAAGGCTTTGGACATATGGTATCGCCTTAAGCGCAATTATGAAAAGCATTGCATTTGCAAAGTTGAAATGGGGCGCAAATATCCTTCTTTGGCTTTGAATTTGGCAAGCACCTTGTATAAGGCCCAAAGGCGCGAAGAAGCGATTGAAATTTGCGACAAGGGCATTGAATCGTGCAAAGACACCGACTTTTTCAGGCATTTGCCCGTGATTATTTATGTCAAGGCCATGTGCCTTTATGAATTGGGCCAAAAAGAGGAGAGCATAAAACTCTTGCGGCAGGCCTATCACATGTCGGAGGCTATGGGGATTGAGGATGCGGTTGATGTTGTTATGGACTTTATTCGGCAGGTCGAGCTTGCGGAGGGAATCGAAATTGGGGGATTGTAGAATCCTGCGGGGATGACGTAATGCCCGCATGTTTTATTTGATTTTATTTGTTGGGAATGTTATACTGTAGTGTAGGGTGCATATGTAGGGGTGGTGGGTGATGACAAGGGAATTTATTATGACAGAGATTTTTGACGAACAATGGGTTAAGATGGGATTAAATGACGATGATTTGCAGCTTTTGCAGAATTATTTATTGGAAAATCCCGGTTGCGGTGATATTATTGTTGGCACGGGAGGATTGGTAAAGTTAAGATGGAAACTGCCAAATAAGGGCAAAAGCGGCGGTATTCGTGTGCTGTATGTAGATTTTGTGCGGCAGGAGAAGACTATTTTGGTAAATTGTTACAGCAAAAAGCAACGGGATAATATCTCCATTAGAGAAAGGTCTATGTATAAAGAGCTTATCAAAGAAATTGGAAAGGGGCTGAGATAATGAGCGTTCACGAAAACACTTTAAAGGGATTGACGCAGGCCTTGGAGTATATAAGGGGCGACAAAACTAAGGGGCGGTCGGAGATTGTGGTTATTAGAGATGAAGAAGCCGTTGACACGAAACATATCAATGAATTATATACAGGGAGTGTGGAGATTGCCAAATGAAGAATTATAAAATGACAGAAACCAGAGAAATGGCGCATTTGGGGGCTTTGGGGTGTTTGTATGAGCATATTTCCGGCGCGCGCGTGTTGTATCTTAAAAGCGAGGACACGAATAAGGTGTTTTCGATTACATTTTTAACGCCGCCCACAGACGACACGGGGCTGGCGCATATTATGGAGCATTGCGTGTTGTCGGGCAGCCGCAAATATCCGCTTAAAGACCCGTTTATGCAGCTTGCGGGCGGCTCGCTTTACACTTTTTTGAATGCCTATACCTATCCGGACAAGACGATTTATCCGGTTGCGTCCGTCAATGATGTAGACTTCCTTAATTTGATGGATGTCTATTGCGACGCGGTGTTTTTCCCCATGGTCTACGAAAGGCGACATTCTTTTTCGCAAGAGGGCTGGCATTATCAGCTGGACGAGGCGGAGGGCGAATTAAAATACAACGGCGTTGTTTACAACGAAATGAAGGGCGCATATTCCGACCCATATCGGATTTTATATAATGTTTCGGACAAGGCCTTGTTTCCCGACACGGTGTATGGCTTTGAGTCCGGCGGCAATCCCGAGGCCATAACCGACATTGATTACGAAAGTTTTATTGAATTCCATAAAAATCACTACTGCCCCGAAAACGCGCTGATTTTTCTATATGGGGATATGGACATAGAATATTGCCTAAAAAAGCTTGACGAGGAATATCTCTCAAAATTCGAGAAGAAAGGCCTGCGCCACGAAATTGCGCCGCAGCCGCCTTTTGGCGCGCCCGTTTTTGCAAGCGGCGAATATTCCGTCGCCGAGGAAAAGGACTTGGAGCAGAATTATATGGCCGCCACCTATGTTTTTTCGCATGAAATGCCGCCTATGGACATTACGGGCATGAAGGTGTTAAACTATGTGCTGGCAATGACTCCTGCCTCGCCGCTCTATAAAATTATGGTTGAGGCGAATATTGGCGAGGATATTTCCGGGCATTTTTCGCGGGATTCGCTTCATCCGAGTTGGGGAATTTCCATGCGCAATGGGCGGCTTTCGCCCGAAGAGCTCAAGGATTTTATGGACAAGGCTCTTAAGCAAATTGCGGACGAGGGTCTAAATTCCGAATTTGTTACGGCCTGTCTGAATTTTTTGGAATTTCAGGCAAAAGAGGAGGATTTTGGGCCAAATACCCCAAAGGGGCTGGTCTATAATTTGCGCGCCATGTCCTCTTGGCTTTATGACCTGTCGCCGTGGGATGCGCTTTCCGGGGTAATTCACCTTGAACAAATCCGCGAGGCCTGCGCCGAAGGCGGCTATCTTGAGGGGCTTATTCGCGAGCATATTTTGGAAAATAATCATCGGGCATATGCCATAATCAAGCCCGTGCTAAATCTCGACGAGGAGCGGGAGGAAGCGACGCGGAAGAAGCTGGCGAGCATTAAGGCGGAGCTTAGCGCAGAGGAAAAAGAGGCGATAATCGCCTATTGCAAGGAGCTAAAGGTCTATCAAGAAACGCCCGACCCGCCGGAGCTACTCGCGCTCATCCCTCGGCTTTCCGTTTCGGACATCAAAAAAGAAATTGAGCGAATACCGCTTGAAATTAAGGACGAAACCGGCGCACGACTTTTACACGCCCCGCTGGAAACTAATGACATTATCTATAGCACAATGATTTTCGATATGTCGGCCCTGCCGCAAAAATTTTTGCCGCTGGCGAATATTCTACAATATATGCTGTCCAAAGTCGCGACAAAGAATCACGACACATTAAGCCTTACGCAAGAAATCAAGGGCTATTTGGGCGGCCTCGGCTTTTCAACCGACATAATCACAAGGTCTATTGAAGACTTCATTCCCGCCGCCCTCGTTTCCGTCAAATTTTTAAGCCAAAACACCGCCAAAATGTTTGAAATTGTGGCGGAAATTTTGTTGGATTCGCTTTTTGACGACAAAAGCCAGGTTAAGAATTATTTGCTGGAGATGAAAGCGGCCATGGAGGACAGATTTTTGACGGGCGGTTCGTCAATTGCGCTTATGCGCTCCATGACCTATTTTTCGCCCGCCGCAAGCTATCAAGACGCGATTGGTGGTTTGGGCTTCTATGACTTTTTGCGGGAGCTTTGCGAAAATTATGACAATCGCTTCGACAGCCTAAAAACCGATTTGCGCGAAGTGGCCGGCATGATTTATAACAAAAACCATGTGCAATATAATATAGTTGCGAACGAAGGGCTTTACAAAAAATTCGTGGCAGAACTTAAGGGCTTCCATGCGGGACTGCCGGGCGAGCAACTGCCCAAGGCCGCGCCACCTGCCATCATAGATGGCGGCAACGAAGGGCTGGCGACCGCCTCAAAGGTGCAATATTGCGCGCTTTCAGCGAATTTCTTTAATGATGGCTTTGGTTATTCGGGCGGGCTGAAAGTGCTTGGAAATGTTTTGGACAATTATCTCTATGAGGAAATTCGCGCAAAGGGCGGGGCCTATGGCTGTGGCTCAAATTTCAGCCATAAGGGAATCATGTATTTTTATTCCTATCGCGACCCGGAGCTTGTCGCCACTTATGACGTGTTTAAGGCGGCGGCGGAATATATTCGCAATTTAGATTTGTCGGAAAAAGAAATTGAAAAATATATACTCGGAACGATTAGGGCGCTGGATAAGCCCGCGACGAATTCGCATAAAGGGCTTAGCGCGGCAAGTAATTATATCCAGGGCTGGGAGGACGATATGCGCCAAAAAGAGCGGGATGAGGTTCTGGCAGCGAATTTGGAAAGCCTGCGGGCTTTTGCGGACTTAATCGAGCAGTCCACCGCGCAAAACTATATTTGCGCAGTTGGCGCGGCCGCGGCCTTAGATAGCGGAGGTTTTAGTATTGTGCGTAGGGTTTAGGCCGCCGCCCCCCGCCGCAGGGCGGGCTAAAGCCCGCCCTGCGGCCCGGGCGCGCGCGGCAACTCCCACCCACCCACCCCGTTGCCGCGCGCACCCGGACCAACCCGCCGATAGTCCGGCTCGGGGATGGGGCGGGCAACGGATGCTTGGATTTTCATGGGGTTTCGGGGGTGGGAATCCCCGAGCCGGACGGACTTTAGGAGGATTTTATGAGAATATTTGACATTATTCGGAAAAAGAAGGACGGGGAAATTCTTAGCGCGGCGGAGATTGAATTCGCCGTTGGGGGCTTTTGCGGCGGGGTTTTTGGCGAAGGGCCAATGGCCGCGCTGCTTATGGCCATATGCCTAAATGGGCTTAATCGCGAGGAAACCTCGGCGCTCACCATGGCAATGGCAAATTCGGGCGATATTTTGGATATTTCGGACTTGGGGCGGCCTGCTGTGGACAAACATTCCACGGGCGGCGTCGGGGATAAGCTGACCCTTACGGTCGCGCCCATGGCGGCGGCCTGCGGCCTTGCCATGGCGAAAATGTCGGGTCGCTCCCTTGGGCATACGGGCGGCACAATTGACAAGCTGGCCGCGATTCCCGGCTTTAAAACCGAGCTTTATTCCGAAACTTTTAAGGATATTTTAAGGCGCGTGGGCGTTTGCATTGCCTCACAAAGCCAAAATTTAGCTCCCGCCGACAAAAAGATTTACGCCCTGCGCGACGCTACGGCCACGGTTGACAATATTTCCCTAATTGCCGCCAGCATTATGAGCAAGAAAATTGCGGCGGGGGCGCAGTCCATTGTGCTGGATATTAAGGTTGGCAGCGGCGCTTTCATGAAAAATTTGGACGAAGCGCGGCAGCTGGCGCGGATTATGGTCGATATTGGCCGTGATTGCGGGCGCAATATGTCGGCGGTTTTGACGGCCATGGACGCGCCTTTGGGGCGTGCTGTGGGCAATGCCGTTGAGGTTATCGAGGCCGTGGAAGTTCTGCGCGGCGGCGGGTCGGAGGATGTAAAGACGCTTAGTATAGAGCTGGTGGCGCAGATTTTGGTTTTGGCCGAAGGCCATGGCGAGAGCGAAGCGCGAGCCATGGCAGTAAACGCTCTAACAAGCGGCGCGGCTTTTGATAAATTCGCGGAAATGGTGGCCGCACAGGGTGGGGATGTTGCCTATATTCACGACACAAGCCTATTTCCGAAGCCAAAGCATATTTTGACCCTAACAGCTCCGCAATCGGGCTATGTAGATGCTTTGAACGGCCAAATTTGCGGCTTCGCCGCGCATACCTCCGGCGAGGGGATAATTTTCGAGAAAAAGACAGGCGACATAGTTGCGCGGGGCTGCGCCCTGGCTTATATTCACAGCAACGACCTCAATGCCGCCAAAGAAGCCCATGATTTGCTGCTTAAGGCCTATAAATTCAGCGAAAGCAAGCCGAAGGAGATTCCGTTAATCTACGAGATTATCAATGCGGATTAGCTGTTAAGCGTCATTCCCGCGAAAGCGGGAATCCCCTGCCAACTTCAGGGGATTCCGCGTCAAGCGCGGAATGACGTTGCGAGGCGGGGGATTCCGGAGCCTGCCCTGCACTTGATGCGGGGTCAAGCGCGGAATGACGTTATGACACGCTCCCAACGGTTAATTCGCGTTATCAATTAAGGAGTGTTAAGGTGAAGACATGACAATTGAAAGCATTAAAAGAATGAGATTATCAACTGAAGAAAAACGGCATAATAAAATTATCGCGGAGGCGGCGCGGCTTGAGGGCATGTTGTATTTTGAGCGCAGATATGCGCAATATGCCCGGATTTGCGGCGTTGACGAAGCGGGGGCGGGGCCGCTGGCCGGGCCCGTGGCGGCCGCGGCGGTGATTATGCCGGCGGGGCTTACAATTCCCGGGATTAATGACTCGAAAAAACTTAGCGAAAAAAGGCGCAAGGACTTGCGGGGGCGCATTTTAGAGGCGGCGATTGCCTATAACATCGCCTTCATTTGCAACAACGAAATTGACGAAATTAACATACTCCAAGCGCGGCTTAAGGCCATGGCGCAAGCCGTGGCGAACCTTGACCCCCCGGCGGATTTCGCGCTGACCGACGGCAAATCCCCCGATTTGGGGATTCCCTGCGCGGGCATTGACCAAGGCGACGCAAAATCCCATTCCATAGCCTGCGCGTCAATTCTGGCCAAAGTCGCCAGAGATGAGCTTATGCTGGAATACCACGCCCTCTACCCGCAATATGGCTTTGCGCGGCATAAAGGCTATGGCACTAAGGAGCATATGGAGGCCATTCGCGCCTATGGCTTAAGTCCGATACATCGGCGGAGTTTTTGTTCATCCTTTGGATGAAATGTGGAATGTGGAATGTGGAATGTGCGCCGCCATAACGTCATGCCGGGCTTGACCCGGCATCCCCTGCCTCTGTCATCCGTTGGATGAAATGTGGAATGTGGAATGTGGAATGTGCGCCGCCATAACGTCATGCCGGGCTTGACCCGGCATCCCCTGCTATTTGCAGCGGCTGCAAGGCACGAGGGGATTCCCGCTTTCGCGGGAATGACGGAACATCTACCGGGGCTGTGTGGCGTGAACGCAGAAGCAACCGCCCGAAGCCTCAAGCCTTTAAGCCGGACAAAGGGCGGGGGATTCCCGCTTTCGCGGGAATAACGGTAAATCTTGCGGGGGGATTCCCGCTTTCGCGGGAATGACGGGTTGACATTCCGCATTCTAGCCCGCCTCCGCCTTTCGTGTATTTTCGTGTGTTTCGTGGTTAAAAAGATTAAACCACGAAAGGCACGAAAGGCACGAAAGGTTTTGGGCGGAGGAGTTGGTGGGGGATTCCCGCTTTCGCGGGAATGACATTCCACATTCCACATTCCGACCCAGGTCGGACTTTTGGGGGGATTTGATGTATAATATCGAAGTGAGTGCGCCAAAGCCTAATAGCCCGCATGTGGCTGTTGCGCTTCCCGAGGTTATTATTGGGCAGGGTGAGGGCGGCGGAAAGCCGCCGCCGCAGGGCGAGGCACAGGTTAATCCTTTGGACGCGCCGGCACTTTCGGCGAAGTTTTCGCAAGAGGTTTTGAGCTTGATTCAGACGCTTAAAGGGGATGGTTTGATGAATATGATTGAGCCTGTGGGCATTTCGGGCGGCGGGGCAATGATGGATTTAACGCCCGCGGCGGGCGTAAATCCCGATAATTCGGGCACGAATATGCAAATGCCCGTGCAGGGCAAAATGCCGCCACAGCTGAAGAATTTGGCCGGCCTTGTTCCCGGACAGGTTTTTTCCGCCGAAATTCTGGATATTCAGCAGGGTTCGGTTACTTTGCAGATGGCGGAAGGGCCGCCGCTGACGGCGCGTTCGCTGGTTACGCCCGACGCGCGAATCGGCGATTTGGCCAGCTTTTTGGTGCGTGAAACCAAGCCCGGCCAGATTTTTCTGGAATTTTTTCGCGGCGGCGTTGGTGGCGGGGATGGCAAGGTTTCCGCGAGTATCATCCGCGAGGCCCTGTCCGCCGCCAATATGCAGCATACCGCCGCAAATGCGGGCATTGTTGAGGATTTGGTGTTGCGTAATATGCCCATAGACCTGCAAAACCTTCAGCGCGCCGCCTTTTTCCGCTATTCCATGCCGGGCGCGCCCTTTGAGCATATTCAATTCCTCCTACAGAATAATTTTGCGGCGACAGACCGCACGGTGCAGGTTTTTCAAGGGCTTATGAGTGGTGAGCTAACTCTTGCGGGGGAAATTGCTAAAGCTGTAACCATACTCGATAGCCCAAATTTTACAACCAACAGCCCACAGGCTGCTAGTGTTTGGGAAGGGCTTGTCAGCCAGCTTAAAGCCCACCAAGCTGTAAATGTAACCCCCGAAACGCCGCAAGGTATGCAGAATCAACAGACCCCGCTCCCCTTACCAAATCCTAACAATTTCCTGGAGGGGCTTAAGACTATTGCACAGGAAATATCTACCTTAGCCCGCGAGGGCGGCAATACCCCGCTTGCGCAGGCCGCCGAAAATATCGCCGACATTATCGACTTTTCAAGAAATATCACCGAAACCAAAATGTATTTCCAACTGCCCTTTAGCGCGGAAAATAAGCATTTGGCGGAATTGCATATCTTTAAGAAAAAGGGCGGCGGGCGCAAAAACGACGGCAAGGTGGCCACGGCCTTAATTGCGCTGGATATGGCGTTTTTGGGGCGGGTCGAAATTCTTGTTAACAAGAATAACAAGAATGTGAACCTGCAATTTCGCGGCGATAAAGACTCGACTTTGGACGCGGTTAGCCTAAACAGCTTGGATTTGGCGAATCTCTTGAATGAGGCGGGCTATGTTCTGGCGGGGCTTAAGACTCGGAAGATTGATGAGAAATTCGATTTAACGCAGGGTGAGGAGAGGTCAGAGGTCAGAGGTCAGAGGTCAGAGGAGTATTTAGGGATTCCTAAGAGGTATTCGTTTGATGTGAGGATATGAAATGAAGAAAGAAAAGGTGGATTTAAAGAAAAAGGCTGTGGCTTTGCAGTATAAGCTGGGGTTTTCTGCGCCTAAGGTTGTGGCCACGGGCAGCGGCCATTTGGCGCATAAAATTATGGAAACGGCCAAGGAGGCGGATGTTAAGCTTTATCAAGATGCCAAATTGGTTGAAGATTTAGTGCGCCTTGATTTGGGCATGGAGATTCCGCCGGAATTATATCAAGTTGTGGCGCAGATTTTGGTTTATATTGACAATTTGGACGCTTTGGAGGCTATGCGGAGTTATGATGGAAGCCAATAAAACTAAAGGCGAATATGGCGAAAATGCGGCCGAGGGATATTTAAAGACCAAGGGTTATAAGATTTTGGCCAGGAATTATAAGAAAGCAGGCGGCGAAATTGATATAATCGCCGCGGACGGGGAGTATATTGTATTTGTGGAGGTTAAATATCGGCGGGGGACATCTTTTGTGGATGTGGCGGAGGCGACAAGCCGCGCGCAAACCCGCCGAATTATCAGTACTGCCAAAAAATACCTTTACGAGCAGGACAAATGGGACGCGGCCTGCCGTTTTGATATTTTGGAAGTTTTTGGGAGAGAACAGCTGGAAATAAATCATTTGGAGAATGCATTTTGGGAATCTTAGTCAAAAATGGAATTAAATACTTTGTGTTTGAGAATTTAAGCCGCGCGGGGGTTAGACATGCCTTTTCTACGCGGGTTGGCGGGGTTTCTTCGGGGGTTTATGCCTCTTTGAATTTGGGGCTTAAAAGCGGCGACGATATGGCCGCCCTGCGGGAAAATTACCGCCTTATTTGTGATGCTTTGGGATTTGATGTTGACGGCATTGTTTTGAGTAGCCAGACGCATAGCACGAATATTTGCGCCTTCGGCGCGCCGGGCGGGCTAAAGCCCGCCCGGGAGGATGTTGACGGGCTTATGACGAATGTGCCCGGCCTTGTCCTCGCTACATATTATGCCGACTGTGTGCCGCTGTTTTTTTATGACCCGCGCGCGCGGGTTGTCGCCAATTCTCATGCGGGCTGGCGGGGCTGTGCACAAAATATGGCAGGCAAAACAATTTTTGCTATGCAAAAGCAATATAATTGCCGCCCGGCCGACATTTTGGCGGGCATAGGTCCTTCAATTTCCGTGAAAAATTTCGAGGTTGGCAAAGAAGTCGCCGACATTTTTAAAAAAGAGCTTCCCTTTTCGGACAAATTCATATATAATAGCATAAGTGTAAATAAATATTATGTCGACTTGTGGGAAATCTGTCGCGAAAGCTTGCTTGAGGCGGGCGTGAAGCCCGAAAACATTGAAATTGCGGGACTTTGCACCTATGAACGCGCCGATTTGTTCTACTCCCACAGACGCGACGGAATACCGAGGGGAAATATGGCGGGAATGATAAGCTTATGAAAAAACTTATTACAGAAATCGAGCCGGGTAGCATAGCTCACGAACTGGAAATTGAAGCCGGGGACTATTTGCTTAGCCTAAATGGCGCGCCTATTTTAGACATTTTCGACTTCAGAATGGCCGAAAGGCAGGAAATCTTGGACATTCTAATCGAAAAGGCGGACGGCAGCCAGGAGCTTCTTGAGATTGAAAAAGACGAGGACGAGGAATTGGGCCTTGTTTTTGACGGAATGATGGACGAAATGCGGCATTGCGGCAATAAATGCATTTTTTGCTTTATTGACCAAAACGCGCCCGGCCTGCGCCCAAGCCTGTATATCAAGGACGACGACTATCGCCTGTCCTTTTTGCACGGCAATTATATAACGCTGACAAATATGACCGAAGCCGATATTGAGCGCATCCTGACCCATCGAATTTCGCCCGTGAATATCTCAATACACGCCACAGACCCCGAATTGCGCATTAAAATGATGCGAAACCCGCGCGCGGGGCGTAGTCTGGAATTTTTGGGGCGGCTGGCCGAAGGCGGAATTGTGCTTGCCATGCAGATTGTGCTTTGCAAGGGCTATAATGACGGCGAACAGCTGGACAGAACAATTGCGGATTTAAGCCGATATGCGGGCGGCGGCGCGTCTTTGAGTGTTGTTCCCGTGGGGCTGACGAAATATCGCGAGGGGCTGACGGCGCTTGAGCCGCTTGGCCGCGAGGATTGCCGTGAGGCAATCGAGCGGGTAAAATATTGGCAGGATAGACTTTTGGGAAAGAAAGGCAGTCGCTTCGTTTTCGCGGCGGATGAATTCTATCTCAAGGCAGGCATTGGCTTGCCCGAATACGAAGAATACGAAGATTTTCCGCAAATTGATAACGGAGTAGGGATGCTGGCGGCTTTTAAGCGGGAATTTCGTGAAAGCTTGGGGGGATTCCGCGTCAAGCGCGGAATGACGAGCTTGGTTACGGGGGTGGCGGCCGCGCCGTTTCTGCGGGATTTGTTAGAGGGATTTAATGTCAAAGTGCTTGCGATTTTAAACGAATTCTACGGGGAGAATATTACCGTATCGGGATTGCTCACCGGAAGGGATATAGTTAATCAGCTTAGGGGGCAGGAATTGGGGGATTTGGTGCTGATTCCAAAGAATTGCCTGCGGGCGGGGGAAGATGTGTTTTTGGATGATATGACTTTGGGGGAGCTTCGAGAAGGGCTTGGAGTGAAGGTTTTGGCGGTTGAAGTTGACGGGCGAGAGCTTTTGGCGGCTTTGGCTATTTAGCGGGAGATGCCGGTTGAAACCGGCTGAAGATTCCGACTGGAAGTCGGCTTAAGCTTTCCAAGCGTTACTTTAGCCGGTTTTTAACCGGCATTCATGACAAAGGAGATACCATGCAACCAATTGTAGCGATAGTAGGCCGGCCAAATGTCGGCAAATCTACTTTATTTAACAGAATAGTCGGCAGTAGGCTGTCCATAGTCGAGGACACGCCGGGCGTAACCCGCGACAGGCTTTATGCGCAGGCTTCGTGGCAACGGCACAACTTTTTGCTGGTGGATACGGGCGGTCTGGACATCCATTCGCCCGAGGACATGGTTAAGCATATTCGCAATCAGGCGCAGCTTGCCATTGAAACCGCCACGGTGGTGCTTTTTCTGGTGGACGGCAAGTCGGGTCTGACAGAAGGCGACCAAGACGCCGCCGATATTTTGCGGCGTAGCGGCAAGCCCGTTGTGCTTGTGGTGAATAAACTTGACGACATTAGACAAGAGAGTTTGGCCTATGAATTTTATGCCTTGGGACTTGGCGAGCCTCTCCCCATTTCTGCCGCGAATATGCTGGGTTTGGGCGATATGCTTGACATAATTTGCGGGCATTTCCCCGCAGACGAGGCTGAGGACGACGACGATATTATCAAAGTGGCGATTATAGGCAAGCCCAATGTGGGCAAATCCTCTATAATCAACCGCATTTTGGGCGAAGAGCGCGTCATTGTAACCCCCGTTGCGGGCACAACCCGCGATGCCGTCGACACCTTTTACGAGGCGGGCGGCCAGCGTTATATGTTCATTGACACGGCGGGAATTAGGCGCAAGAGCAAGATTAAAGAGGATATTGAGAAATATAGCCTAATTAGGGCTGTGGCGGCTGTAGAGCGTTGCGACGTGGCGATTTTGGTTATTTCCGCCGAGGAGGGCATAACCGACCAAGACACCAAAATTGCGGGCATATCCCATGAAATGGGCAAGGCGGGCATTATCGTCGTAAATAAATGGGATTTAATTGAAAAAGACAATAAGACCATGGCAAAATATGACGAAAAAATTGATGTACAGCTTAAATATATGGCATATGCGCCAAGGCTTTATATTTCGGCATTAAGCGGCCAGCGCGTTATGAATATGCTGAGGGAAATTCGGGTTGTGGCGCAAAATGCGGCCATGCGGGTGCAGACGGGTGTGTTGAACGAGGTGCTGGTAGAGGCTCTTGCCCGCAATCAGCCCCCCGCCGTAAAAGGCCAGTCGTTGAAGGTTTATTATATGACCCAAGTGTCCGTAAAGCCGCCAACTTTCATACTTTTTGTCAATAATAGCGAACTTATGCATTTCTCATACAGACGCTATATTGAGAATCAAATTCGTTTGAATTTTGGCTTTAAGGGCACGCCGATTCATTTTATCATAAGGAATAGGAGTTGATGATATGCAAGAATTGCTGTACAACCCGCCAATATGGCTTTTTGCCGCCTTTTTGGTCGCGGGCTATCCCTTTGGATGTATTCAATCGGCCTATTTCGTAGGCAGAATTTTCGGCAAAATTGATATTAGGGAGCATGGCAGCGGCAATGCGGGCACAACGAATGTCTATAGGGTTATGGGGCTTAAGCCCGGCCTTTTTGTGCTGTTTTTTGACCTGCTTAAGACGGCATTGCCGATTTTTGCGCTGAATATCGTGCTTTTTGGCCAGCCTTGGGGGCTGGAGAATCAGCAATATATTCCCGGCCTGTTGATGGGATTGGGCATTTTTATCGGTCATTGCTTCCCGTTTTTCCTGAAATTTAGGGGCGGCAAGGGCGTGGCCTGCACAATTGGTCTGCTAATTATGTTTGACCCGATAATTTTGGGCGTTGTGCTGAGCATTTGCATTATAATAGTGCTGGCCACAAGATTTATTTCGCTGGCTTCGGTTACGGGTTTTGTGTCTTTGGGGGCTGTAACGACATTCTATTATAGGGATTATGTGGAAATTATCGCCATAATTTGGGTTCTGTCCTTAATCGGCTTGATTCAGCATCGCAAAAATATAAAGTGGCTGATTTCCGGGGAGGAGAAACGCTTCAATTTTCGCGGCGGTAACCGGGCGTAGATTTGGAATATTTTTCATAATTTCTGACTATATTTATCTTAGAACCATTTTCTGGAAAATTTTGGACAAGATGATATAGGAGGGAAATTATGAGTGCAAATGTAAATGTATATAGCTATCCGCTGCAAAAAAGCCGGCGCATAGCGCCGCGCCAGGCCTTGCGGCACGAGCGCAAAAGGCGGCATTTGGCGAAAGAGGATGTCAGCATCCTTGCCACTTTGGAAAAATTGCAGGGCGATTTGGCGAATATTCACCGCTCTTTGGACGCGGTTACAGACCCCGATTTAATCGACAGCTTCATTTATGAAATGAATGCTATAAATATGCGCTATAAGTTTTATTTGCAGATGTGCAAGGACAAAGGCTTGGTTAGCGCAATGTTTTAGGGGGTGGCGGCGTGGAATTTTTTCGGGACAATGCATTGATTTTGGCCGCCATTGCGGCCTTGGTGGTGATTGGTGTGCTTTTGGTAACCAATCGCCTGCGCAAGCTGGGTTCGCTTGCGCTTAAGGGTGTTGTGGGGGGTGCCGCCCTTTGGGGCATAAACGGCGTTGTGGCCTTTTTGGGGCTGGGCGTGGCCCTGCCGGGCATAAACCTGCTGACAATAACAATTGCGGCCCTGCTGGGCCTGCCGGGTGTGGTTTTGATTTATGGGATTAATTTTTTGTTGTGATTACTAAAGAGAGGAGTGTTAGAATGCAATTAAGTTCTTACAAAGCAACCTATGAAGACGGCAAGCTGGTTTTGCCGAAAGAAGCGGGAGAAGGTATTCCCAAAAACGCAGAAATTCTTATTACCGTGCTGGGCGAAACGCCCGAAGAAGTGATAAGGGCGCGAGAGGAGGCGTATAAAGAGAGGATACGCAAAACTGCAATAGAATTTTTGGACGGTGTGCGCGAAATAAGGAAAAACCTTACAGAAGAAGACCATGCCGCTATTGACGAGCTTCAAAGCGGTAAATATAAGGTACGGTTTGAGGAGAGGCTGGCATGATGACCTATGCTTTTGATACCAATACCATTTCATATTTGCTAAGAAAAGAAGGAAGTATTGAAATGCATTACCAAGACAAAATTGCAGAAGGCCGCGGCCTCTACGCCATACCTTTTATTGTCCTTTACGAAGTCAGGCGCTGGCTGGATAATAGGCCAACCAAGCAAATACGCGAATTCACCGTAAAGTTTGAAAAGCTATTTTCAGACGTACGCGGACTGGCCGGCATGAGTGAGGATATTTGGCTTAAAGCCTCTGAAATTTATATACAACTAAGGCAAAAGGGACAATTGATTGGCGACGCTGATATATTGATTGCGGCCTATTGTATAGTTAACGATTATACGCTGGTTACGCGCAATGAAGGCGATTTTGGCCGCATCGGCGGGCTAAAGTTCATCAATTGGTATGAGTGAGATTATGTATGAAATTTTTGTAGATATTTTGAATAAGGTTTTGGTTGAGGCGGGCTGTGTTAAGATTAATATGCCGGCCGATTTGCCGCGCCCCGCCCGCGTCGATTTATGGGGGCGCGAGCATGGCGCAATGGCCTATTTTTACATCACTTATGACGTGAATACCATGGATTTTCGCGACTTTCCCGCGATTTCCGAATTTATGGCCGAATGTTTGCAGACGATTACAGAGCGCATTTCCGCCCGCCATGCCGTCGCTTTTAATATTTTTGTCGGTGATATTGACTATAATGACAATATTTACATAAATACGCCCCGCGAATTCGCGCTTATGCCGCAATATGACATGTTTTTCGGCGTAAGAGCGTCGGGCGTGGCCTATAGTCGGCTTGCGCCCGTGCATATGGACAAGGCCTTGGAAAAAATTGAGGCGGCTTTGGCGCAAATGCCGGGCTTGCGCCGTGCTACGCACGAGCTAAAAGTCCTGCCGCAGCCTAAGGGCGAAATTAAGCTAGTGCGTAGCACCGCGCATAGGCGCACCCCCGATAAAAAACCCGGAATCCCATTCTTCGCCTTCACCCTAATCGGAATTAATGTCCTAATGTTTATTTTAATGGAAATTGTAGGCAGCTCAACAGACTCCTTAACCCTCCTGCGCTTCGGCGCGGCGCATTTCGCCCTAACCTTTGGGCAAGGCGAATTTTGGCGGCTGTTCACACCCATGTTTTTGCATATAGGGCTGGTGCATTTGGTGCTTAACACGGCCTGGCTTGTTCTGGCCGGCCCGCGCACCGAGCGTGTTTTTGGACATGCTAAATTCATAGCAATCTATTTAAGTAGCGGAATTATAGGCAATGTGGCCTCTATGCTAACTTCGCCACAGGCCGTGGGCGCGGGCGCGTCGGGCGCAATTTTCGGAATTTTGGGCGCGCTGCTGGCCTATACCGTAAAAACCAAAAAGGCCGTAGAAACCTTCACAACCACCACTTTGGGCTTTTTAATCGGAATTAATATTGCCGCGGGCTTGTTTATGCCGAATCTTTTGGGCGAGGGCACAATGATTGGAAATGCGGCGCATATTGGCGGCCTGATTTCGGGCTTTATCCTTGGGGCAATCTTTGTCGGGAAAAAGCCTGCATGAAAATCCGAACATAGTCCACACTAAAACAAAAAGGTGGACTATATTTTGACAACACTAATAGCATTAGGCTTGTCCCCCGCGCTGATTTGCCTATTCTACATCTATATTCGGGACAAATATGAAAAAGAGCCGCTGCGACTGCTTGCCCTGGGCGTTTTTGCGGGGCTGCTTATAGCCATGCCCATAATGCGAACGGCGGGCTTTGTGGCGGCATTTATGCCGCCCGTGGGACAAATTGGCGAGGCCATCTTCATCTCCTTCGCCGTGGCGGGCTTCGTTGAAGAGGGCTTTAAATTTGCCGCCCTCTACTTTCTAATTTGGCGCGACAGAAATCTTAACGAAAAAATGGACGGAATAGTCTATGCCGTCTTCATCTCGCTGGGCTTCGCCGCCGTCGAGAATGTACTCTATGTCCTGCATCCAACCATGGGCGGCATGGGCACGGCGCTTGGCCGCGCAATAATCTCCGTGCCCGCGCACGGCATTTTTGGCGTAATCATGGGCTATTACTTCGCCATGGCCAAATTTGAGCCCGGCAATCGTAAAAAATTCATCCTCTGCGCCTTCCTAATCCCATTGGCTGTCCACGGCATCTACAACAGCCTACTACTCTCCGGCCAAACCCTACTTCTGGTTGTTTTTGCGCCATTTCTGGCCTTTATGTGGATAGACGGCCATAAGAAAATTCGCGCACATTTGGCGGCTTCGCCTTTTAAGTCGGGGGGATTCCCGCTTTCGCGGGAATGACGGTTTGAAATATAAATAAAAAAAGACTTGAAAAATTTTCAAATACAGGTTATAATATAGTAACGGGTCAATCTTCCCGTAACATACCATAAAAGGATGACGATTATGGCAGAAACTGTAAGTTGTGGGGGTGTGGTGATTCACAAGGGCAAAGTTTTGCTTTTGTATAAAAGTCATGGAAAAAAATATATTGGCTGGGTATTGCCCAAAGGCACGGTGGAGGAAAAAGAAAACCTGCGCCAGGCCGCGCTTCGCGAGGTAAAAGAAGAAACCAAGGTTATTGCGAAAATTTTAAAATATCTTGGCAAAACTTCCTATACTTTTAAGGGCTGGGACAAAGAATTGCAGCAGGCGTCGGACGATGTGGTTAATAAAACCGTGCATTGGTATCTCATGTCTGCGCCTTCGCATTATTGCCGCCCCCAATATGAAGAAAATTTCGCCGATGCCGGATTTTACAAAAAACATGAAGCTTTTCACCTGTTAAAATTTAACGATGAAAAGCAAATAATCCTCAAGGCTTATGACGAGTATGACATTTTGCGACGACGCATAGAAAACAGCAAGCTGGCGCGCAAAACAACATAAAACCACACAAACCCCAGATAATCAAAGAAAAGAGAGGTGCTAACATGTCAATGAAAAAATTCAAGAAAAGCCTGCACAACATTCCCATGTTAAAGGCCAAAAAGAAAAGCTGCTGGAAAAATCCGGTGTTTTTAAGCCTTTTTATCCTTGGTGCGGCTGTGCTAATCGCCGTGATTATTGTCGGCTTGGTTAAATGGTCAAAAAGAGATGAAGACATTCTTGACGAAGACTGGCTGTTAGAAGACGATGACGACGACATCCTCTTCTTCCCAAGCGATGACAATTTTGAAATTGATGAGGATGAATAATACCTTGTCCGGCCATCTGCGGATAAAGCCGCTGATAAATAAAAACCCACAGGTCTGCCTGTGGGTTTTTTATTTTTTCCCGCGAACAACACCGTCATTCCCGCGAAGGCTTGTCCGACCCTGCGGGGCGGAATTATGAATTACGAATTACGAATTACGAATTACGTTCAAAAGCTTGAGGTTTTGGGTTTTTTATTTTTTCCTTGCAAAATTTTTTAAAGGTTGTATAATAGGTATAGATGTTGTTTGGAATCGGGAGTTTGTGCCGACAAGTGATGCCGGTTAAAACCGGCTAAAGATTCCGACTGAAAGTCGGCTGAAGCTTTCAAGCGTTACTTTAGCCGGCCTTCAGCCGGCACCCCCATGGAGGATGAAACATGCGGTTAGATAAATTGATTGCGAATTGCGGTTTTGGCAGCCGCAAAGAGGCGAAGGCCCTCTGCAAAAAGGGCTTGGTTACGGTTGACGGCGTGGTTGTCAGGCGTTCAGAAGCGCATATAGACCCCGAATGTAACAGGGTCTGCGTTGGCGAGCATGTCATTGAATACGAGAAATACAGCTATTTAATGATGAATAAGCCCGCCGGGGTCATAAGCGCCACTTTTGATGAAGAACACCAAACCGTGGTTGATTTGCTGGAAGAGCGTTATATTTACGCCAATGTCTTCCCCGTGGGCAGGCTGGATTTGGACACAACGGGGCTGCTTATCCTATCGAATGACGGCGGCTTCGCTCATAGGGCATTGTCGCCCAAAAAGAAGGTGGCCAAAATTTACCATGCGCGGGTGGACAAGCCTATAACCGATAGCGAAATTAAAGCCTTTGGCGAGGGCGTAACTTTAGACGACGGCTATAAGTGCCTGCCCGCAAAGCTAGAAGCCCCCGAAGATTTTGACGACTTCGCAAAAGTGGAGATTTACGAAGGGAAATATCACCAGGTTAAACGAATGTTCGCGGCCTTGGGCATTAGGGTCATCTCGCTTAAGCGCGTCGAATTCGCGGGGCTTACCTTAGACGAGGGCTTAGCCCCCGGCGACTATCGCCGCCTAAATGAGGACGAGCTTAAAATCATTAGTAATCTACTTTCAAAGGACTAAACCTTAGCATATATTGAGTATAACAGCATAGAGGGAGAGAATTATGGATAAAAAAGTTGTTGCGGTGTTATTTGGCGGAAAAAGCAGCGAGCACGAGGTTTCTAAGATGTCCGCCGCCACGATTATGGCGGCCATGGACGAGGACAAATATTTTGTGCTTCCCATTTATATCACAAAGGAGGGGCGCTGGTATCTTTATGACGGCCCGCGCGAAAATATCAGCAATATTTCCGACACATTTTGGGACAGATTTGCAACGCCCGCAATTTTAAGCCCCGACACATCTCATGGCGGCCTAATGCGCCTTATTGGCGACAAATTTAAGCTTATGCCCGTGGATGTGGTTTTTCCGGTTTTGCATGGCAAAAACGGCGAAGACGGCACGATTCAAGGGCTTTTTGAGCTGGCGGGAATTGCATATGTGGGCAATGGGGTGTTGGCGAGTGCCGTGGCCATGGATAAGGCATTCACGAATATGGTGGCCGAAAAAATCGGCATAAAGATACCCGATTATAGGTATTTTTATAAGAGGGAGCTGGACGAGGACATCGATGCCGTGGCGAAGACAATCCGCTATAAAATCGGCTATCCCTGCTTTGTTAAGCCCGCAAACACGGGCTCAAGCGTTGGAATTTCCATGGCAAGCAATAAAAAACAGCTTATTGCCGCGCTTTTGGAGGCCGCTAAATATGACAATAAAATAGTCGTAGAAAAGCGCGCCGCAGGGCGAGAGCTGGAATGTTCCGTGCTTGGCAATGACGACCCATTGACAAGTGGCGCGGGCGAAATTACCTATGAGAGGGAATTTTATTGCTATGAGGCGAAGTATAAATGCACGGGCTCACAAACCCATACTGCGCCGGAATTGCCCGACGAAATTGTTGCGCAGGTTAAGGAAATTTCGCTGAAAATTTACAAGGCATTGGGCTGTCGCGGCCTTGCGCGGGTGGATTTTTTCTTGACAAATGACGGAGAGGTGCTGTTTAACGAAATCAACACCCTGCCCGGCTTTACAAATATTTCCATGTATCCGCTGCTGCTAAAAGAAGCGGGAATCGAAATTGAAGAATTGGTTGATAAACTTATAGAACTTGCTTTGGAGGGAAGCCAATAAATGCAGCATAGGATAGGAATTTTTGATTCGGGCGTGGGGGGCTTGACGGTGGTCAAAGAAATTTTGGCCGCCGCCCCGCCCTGCCGCGAGATTGTTTATTTTGGCGACTGTCTGCGTGTGCCCTATGGAGAAAAATCTTCGGAAGAGCTGATTGAAATTTCTCGTGAGATTATCGGCTTTTTGCTGAGCAAAAATGTCGGAAGCATAATAGTCGCCTGCGGTACAATCAGCTCCAAAATTTTTGACAGGGTTAAGGCCATGATTCCGGCGGGGATTGGCCTGTTCGGAATGATTGAACCCGGAGTAAGCGGCGTTTTGCAAACCACAAAAACGGGCAAAATCGGCATAATTGCCACCGAAGGTTCGGTTAAGGCGCAGACCTTTGAAAATGCCGTTCGTAAGGCTCTGCCGGGCGCGGAAATTACGGCAATTGCCTGTCCGTCCTTTCCGGAAATTGTGGAGGCCGGGTTAATCGATTCGCCCGAGGCCGACCGCGCCGCGGCGCGCTATCTTGCGCCGCTGGCCAATAAAAATATCGACACCCTGCTGCTGGCCTGTACGCATTATCCCCTGCTTGAAAACAGCATAAAAAAAGCCCTGCCGCCCAATGTCGCCCTGGTTGACCCCGCGAAATTCCTTGTGCAAAACCTGCCCGCCGCCCCAACAAACAATAATCCCCAACACCAATTCTACATAAGCGGCAAAAAACAAAAATTCGACCAAATAACCCAAACCATCCTAAACCTAAACCCCAATAGCAAAATAACCCGGCCATAGCCCCTGTCATTGCGACCTACACACCGCCATTCCCTTGATAAGCGGGAATCCCCTCGTGCTTTGCAGGTGCTGCAAATGGCAGGGGATTTCGCGTCAAGCCCGCAATGACGGCTTGTACGAATGGCGTTTTCGTGGGCTTTCGTGCCTTTCGTGGTTCAATCTTTTTAACCACGAACGGCACGAAACACACGAAAAACGTCATTCCCGCGAAAGCGGGAATCCCCCACAGCACAAGGGATTCCGCGTCAAGCGCGGAAATTGCGCGCGCTGTGCAAAATTCGGGCGGCCGCCTAAAATGCGCCACGCCGCGCTTAATCTGCTCCCTTTTGCAATCCACACCAAAACCGCCGAGGAGAAATATTATGAGCATTAAAAGACCTGCTGAACTTAATATTACACCAATAGTCAGCACTATAGCAATTGTAATTTTGTGTATCATTGCTATAGGGACTATTATCCACATTAGGAGCTATAGGCCATTAAGCGGCACTTACGAGCTTTTTCTTGGCGCCGGTGGCTATGGTTGGTTTAAGGTCTTTGATGGGGATATGGTTAGGGCATATCGAAGGAGCGAATTTGAAGCTCCCGGGCATATCGAATTTTTCAGTACCGGTCATTTAATTCATAGGGTCGGCAGGGAAGTGTATACCTTCAGCAATGAGGACACGCAATCCCTAATCACAATTACTCGTTTTGGCGATAGAATCGCTGTGGCGCGTAGTGATTGGTATGATTCCTTTCCGGAAAATACAACACGAATAGATTGGTTCTATTGGCAATCAAATTCGACAGAATCGCCAACTCGTAGTTATATGCGCTACAGACAAAATCTTTCAAACTAAATGGTTGAACGTTATTCCCGCGTAGGGGCGACCGCCCTCGGTCGCCCGCGCCCAACCCGTCATTCCCTTGATAAGCGGGAATCCCCTGCCATTTGCAGGTGCTGCAAATGGCAGGGGATTTCGCGTCAAGCCCGCAATGACGGTCTGTACGATGGCATTTTCGTGTTTTTCGTGCCTTTCGTGGTTCAATCTTTTTAACCACGAAAGGCACGAAAAGCACGAAAAACGTCATTCCCGCGAAAGCGGGAATGACGGATTGACCCGGAGATTTCCGCTTGCCAAGGTAATCACGAAAAAAATCGGCGTATAAATGGGCGACCGAGGGCGGTCGCCCCTACGCAGACTGAAGACAAAGTCGCCCCCGCCCTCGCAAAATACATCGGCTTTAAATAATCTCCCCAATTCTATACCAATGCCCAAACCATAACAATGGGTCTAAGTCTTTGACATTTAGGCTTAAAAGCCAGTTAAAATAGGCATCGCCCGCCTGCCATGCGCGGTTTTCTTCCGTGCTATGATGCGCAATTCCCACAAGGTTTTTGGCAAGCTGCCGGGAAAGTATTTCTGCGAAAAAAATATTATATTCGCCCAATTTATGGGTCTGAATGACCTTACATTCCGTGGCAAACGGACTCACATCCAATATCGGCACTTTTGCCTTTTCGCCCCATGTATAGCCATATTGCAGCCCATTATTATTTGCGTCGCCGTCTCCCGCGCAAATATCGTTAAGAAAGCCCTTCATTGCTCCCGTGCCGAAGTTTAGGCTAAATTCTCCTGTCCGAAAAATATTATCCAGCGTCGGCTTCACATAGGTGCTGAAAATAATACTTTTAGGCGGCCCCGGATTAAAACTAACCCATGAATGTCCACAAAGATGCGGCGTGCCGTCTTCATTACATGTGCCAATAGCACTAATAAAATCCGGACAAAACTGCCCCGGCATAATCGGAATAACCTGTTTCTCAATCTTTCTCAACTTACTCTCCATATTTCATTCCCTCCTGTATGGTTTTTTATGCAAGTAGAGAAACCCCGCAAGCACAACGCTTGCAGGGTTTCTAGTATCTAATTTCTAATTTCTAGTTCCTAGAATCCAGCTCCCACCGCTCATCGCTCTCATAAACCCAACGCTCATGCGTTATGGCGGCCTTCATCAATTCATAGAATGCCCAATGACTGCGATTAAGGTCATTAAACAGCTGTCTGCGGTCTAAATATGCGTCTATGCGCTCCGAATTCGGAATTCTGCCCGTATAGTGGTTAATCAGCGCCACAGTCTGCGCGCGGGTTATATTGCCGTCGGGGTCAAATTCATATTCCGGGCCAAAACCTTCAAGATAGTAGACAAACCATCCGCGGTCGAAGGCGCGGGCGATATATACAGCCCCCCAATGCCCGGCATCCACGGCAAAGGGATTTGCAAAATCGAATCTGTCAAGTTCCAGAATCCTTGTAGCCATGGCCGCAAATTCGGCATTTGTGATAAAGTCGTTGGGGCGGAAGCTTCCGTCGGGGAAGCCCTGCAATTGCCCCCTGTCGGCAAAATAGCTGATTGCGGTGAAATACCAGCTGTCTGCGGCTATGTCGCTAAATCTGCTTGCTCCAAATGCGGGCATTGCAGCCTCTGACGAAACCGCCAAATTAAACAGCATTTGAACCATTTCGGCGCGCGTAAGCAGGCCGTCGGGACGAACCGTTCCATCCTCATAACCGCGAATATAACGCCTCCAAACATAATGCTCGGCCTCGACTTCAGGCTGTGGCAGCGGTTCGGGTCTTGTTGGTGGTGTAGGTGGGGGTGTAAATGGTGGTGGTGGCAACCAACCGCCGCCGCCTCCGCCGCCGCCGCCGCCGCCGTTTCCGCCGCCCTGCACTCGTGTTACATTAAATTCGACTAAATGGTCTTGCAGGTCATCTTCGTCTTGATACCAAATGATAACCAATGTCCTGTGTCCGGGGGCATAGGAGTGAGTGTAGTCATTATTGTCGGTCAGCCATCCATCTTCATTAAAGTACACATGATACTGGCCAAATGGCAGGTTTTCAATCGTCCGCGTGCGCACAGGGGTCGCCTCGCCATCCACGCGATATTCAATCACTATATTGCGCGTAATTTGACGGAAAGTAGCACGGGCATGGAATTCATTTGCCATAGCGTTTGCGCTTAAGCCCGCCGCCCCTATATCAAGCAGCAGACGCTGGGCACGGAAAACATAAGAATCGGGTTCGTACAGGGCAAATCCGAAGGTATCATCCGCCGTCAAAAGAGGCACTCCCTCCTCACGCTCCAGCTCAAATATATTAAATACAGAACCCCAAGGCATGTCGCCATAAGGCAGCTCTATATTGCGCAAAAACTCTCCGTCTTCACTCTCAAGCCTTATGTCTAAAAATACTTCCAAAGGCGGAAGATTGTAAATCACATCAATTATCAATCTTCCGTCGACAATTGATAATTTGGGCGTAAAGCCGCCGACTGCATAATGCATCATCAATTCGGTAATAATCGCCTCTACTGCCGGGTGATTATTTAGAATATCGCTCAATTGGCCTTCATCGGCATTACTCAAAATCTCTTGAATATCGTAAATGTCGGCCGCCTCAAGGATTCCTCGAATCAAGGTACGGGTTGCGCGGCTTATAATTTCGCCTATATCGGTATTAGCATCCTGCAATATCGCCAAGATTACAGCAATAACAGCCGGGTCTATGGTTGTAGCGTCAACATCGGCTATAATTTCCGGCTCATAGACTACAACATCTTCTTCGGCCACTTCATCGTCTGCGCCCTTATCGTCCTCATCTGCGCCCTTCTCTTCCTCGACCTTTTCATCATCTTCGTCTTTCTCGTCTTCTTCTTTTTCTTCGCCTTCGTCTTCCTCTTTTTCTTCTTCCGGAAGCGGCGGCGTTAAGTATTCAAGATATTGCTGCGGCGGCGGCGTTAAGTTAAAGCCCATGTCGGTAAGGATGTCATACAGTTCAGCCACAACAAGGTCGTTGTAGGGAAGCAGGTCAATAAGAATTGCGCGCGCTGTTTCGGGCATTGCGTTTTGCAATATATTCTGACTTGCGGGAATCACTTCGTTGCTCATCAAAACGCCTTGGAAACCTTGAGCCGCTTCATCTAAAAGACCCACAATATTACTGCCCAAGAACCACTCTTCGTCTTGAGGTTCGCCGTATCTATCGGGCGGAGTGGCCACATGCCTTATAATAATGGCTTCATTATTAATCGGAAGCGGCGCATATTCAATTATAATTTCAATTCCTGCCCTGTCTGCAACGCCCGGTATATTTGCGGCATTTGCCACGCCCAATCTAATATATCCGGAGGGGATATTCGCTTCGGCGGCCCAGCCATCCAAGATGGCCTCATTCCACCTTATTTCCCTGCCTTTAGAGCCGCTTTCAATATGCTCTGCAAGTGTCCTGCCTTCTCCCCTAACCACATGACGAACCGTAATATCAATATCTTCAACGGCTTTATTATAAGGGATTTGCAATACATTGAGGCCGGGTTGAACTATAAACGATATGCGGCTATAGCCGTCCATTCGCAGTTCGCCAATTATTTGCGACCGGTCATCCGCGTCCACAACACGGGCATCCCAACCGTTAAAGCCGGACGCATCGTGAACAAGCCTTCCGGGGAATCTCTCTAATGACCTGCGGATGGTGTAGTGATAATATTCACCCTGCACGACATTTTCAACCCATAGGCCGCTTATTACGGTGGCGTGGTCGTTATATTCCACAAATTCAATCCAAACGACAGACTGATCGTCCGGCATAGGCTCGAAATAGAAGCGCACTATAAGGCTTTGGCTTATATTTGCCACGGAGAAAACGGGCAATGCGCTTGAACCCCAGTCGCCTAAATTAAGTATGTCTGCGGGTTCGCCCGCAAATTCGGCGACGCGCCTAGTCAATCTATAACCAACAGGGGGCGTTTCGGCCCATATATTAAAGGTGCGGCCGACATGTTCGGTAAATGCGTCAACTTGTGTTGTGCTGACGATATTTCCGTTTTCGTCGAGGATTACGGTGTATACGCTTATATTCACAACATGCTCGCCGACGCGTAGGGGGGTGTAGTAGAAGGTTACGGTTTCGTTATCATCCATATCATGCCATTGGTAGAAGAAATTGCTACCTGCGGCCAGCATGAATCCCGGTATATGGGGCGCGAAGACATGGCCTGATGTGCCTCTTAGTATGGGGATATTGCTTATAAAGCCGCTTGGCGCGGGGATTTCCACGTCGTTTTCGGCATCCCACAAGGTTATGTTGATATTTACGAATCTTGCCGGGTCTCTTTCAAAATGGAAATTGACCACAGCGGGGGCGGTTACGGTTACTTGGCTTACGTTTCCGACAAGCATAAAGCCCACGCCGGACAAATCGGGCGCATTTACCGTAACTTGAGTGCCGGAGAGTGCCGTTATAACCTGTCTGCCGATAAGGAGCGCGCCATGATACATATTCACGACAACATCATCATCCGTGGTGGGTTGCATATCGAAGACCACCACTTGGTTTGGAGCATGAATCAGCACCCTTCTCGGCGTTTCACCGAGTGCGATATAGTCGTTATGCATGGGCGCGTCAATTGCGCGCACTTCGCCCAGACGGACATTAGCGATAGTGTCCGTAACAACAATAGCATTGCCTGCGGCCGTGCTTCTGCCCTCGACTGTAACTGTCGTGGTTAGCTTCACATAGTCGAAATAAACCCTATGTGTTGCGGGATTATTCGGGTCAAAATTATGGTTGGGAATGGAGCTTGGCCCTTCGTGCCTAAAATGGCTTGCGGCAAGGCTTGGGGCGGTTATGGTTTGCGGCACGTCCTCGGTGAAGATTATGCTGCGCTCCATTAGGATTTGGTCAATGCCTTGAACTTCCCTTAGAACCACGGTTACAATACCCTGTCCCGGAAGCGGTTCGGGGCGCGGCGCGTAGACGAATGTCAACACATCGTTACTGCCTACGGAAGCTATTCGCCCGTATAGATAATCATCATTGGCATTGCCGTACACCCGCACAAAATCATATCCGGGAACAACGGGCGCGCGATAGGAGAAGGGATGCCCCGCTTGCGCCGCCACATTGAATTCCAAAATTTGGTTGCCGTCGACATCTTCTGCCCTAATCCGAACAGTTGCGGGGGCTCTGTCATAAGAGAATGTATGCGTGTATGAAGCATCCGGGTTTGCGCCTATATTCAATGTAAAGGGATTCGCTTGAGGCGGCGTTGTGGGCGACAGAACGAATCCAAGCAAGGGCATGGCGTGGACTTCAAAAACGCTGTTAAGTGGCCGCCTGACCGTAAAGCTATACAATTCTAAATTGCTTAGACGGTCAACGCCTCTTATGGTTACTGCTGCGGTGAATTGGTCGATAACCTCCTCAATCGGGCGATATACGAAGTTTATCTCGATATTTTCCGTAAGACGCGCGGGCGCATGAACGCCCGTTTCACCCGGAGCAAGCACAAATCCGTGTATATGCGGGGCATAGACCCTTATAAGGCTGCCTACTTGGGCATCAAAGACCGTAGGAGCTGCCACGGGCGCGCCGCCGCCGTATCTAAGGTGGTTTATCGTAACCGTAACCGTTTGCATTGTATAATCAAAGGTTACGGTCGCATTTTGCTGCACATTAGTTAAGCTTCTCGACGCGGGACTGGGATTCATCCAGCCCGTAATTACGGGGGCTGTTATGGTTATGTCCGCGCCATAATCCACGACTAGCGTAAAGGACTGTATTATATGACCGGTGTTAGCGACATCGCGCGCGGTTACGGTTACCGCAAGCGAATCGCCCATATAGGTATAGTTGAAGTTGACATCTTGATTCGCTTCCATAACCCATACCGCAAGCGGGCTTTGGCTGTCCAAGATAAATCGCTCAAGTTCGGGAATTTCGCCCGTTGTAGGCGCGTTAATCATGGCTATATCGCCGAGGCGGTGGCCGGCGCTTGGAATTGCATTGCCGATTTGCGCGCCGTCTTCGGAATCTATGGCCACTCTATTCACGGATACAAGCACTCGCTCAAATTCGAAGGTTACCCTTGTAAGCCCGTCAAGATGTGTAAGGTCTACATTCTGCGTTGGGGCGCTTACTAGGGTATAGAATGGCGCAAGATTAGGCGCATTGACTACATTGTTGCCGGGAACGCCCGGAATTGCGGCGGTGCGGATAACTCTACCGGAATCTCGGTCTACAGCAACGACTTCAATTGCACCTTGGTGAGGCACATATACAAATCTAAGATAACGCTCGGCTTCAGCTCCCGGCACGGCCTCAAAGCCGCGCAGAAGGGGCTGCCCCGCCGCCAAATGGAATCCGGGGATATGGGGCGCGTTAAATGTAAATGGCTCGCCTATTACGGCGGGAATGTAAATGGGATATGGGGCTATGGGCGTGCCGTCGACAAGCTCGGCGTGAATCATAACGCCCTCGTGCATATGCAGGCTTTCATATCTAAATATGAATGTATCCCCGCTGCCAACATCACGCGTAAGAGGCGTAGGCGTAATTAGCCTAAAGCCCGGCAGGTTTACGGCATGTGCCGTAAAATACGTATTGCGCGGATGTCTAAAGCTCTGCTCGTATAGCGTTGCGTTATTTGCGTCATTAACGCCGCGAACAATTACATCCACGAGGTGTTGGTCGATAATATATTCGATTGGGACATAGTAGAAGGTTACGGCTTCGTCTGCATCCATATTGTCGAAAGCGTAGAACATATTGCTACTTTCCGCCAGAACATATCCCGGCACATGCGGCGCGAAAACATAGCCCGAAGTGCCAATCAACACGGGAATCTCATATATAAACCCTTGTGGCGGGCTGATTGCCTCGTCATTTTCGGTATTCCACAAGGTTATGTTGATGCTTACGAATCTATCCGGGTCTGTTTCATAATAGAAATTGACCTCGTACGGGGCGGTTACGGTTACTTGGCTTTCGCTTCCGACAAGCCTAAAGCCCGCGCCCGCCAAATCGGGCGCGCTTACCGTTACGGTCGTGCCGGCCGGGGCGGTTATAATCTGACTGCCGATACGGCGCGCGCCATAGAGCATGTTAACAACAACATCATCGGGCGCGGTTGGCTCAAGATAGAAGGGTATGACTTGGTCTGCGGTGCTTACCCAAACATTTCTTGATATTTCGCCAATCACGGTAAAGCCGTCAACCGCAGGGGCGGAAACCGGAATCACTTCGCCCAGGCGTGTATCGGGGATGGCTCTTTCATAAATCACGTCATTGCCTGCGGCTGTGTTTCTGCCCTCGACCGTAACTGTTGTGGTATTCTTCACATAGTCGAAAAATACCCTATGCGTTGCGGGATTATCCGGGTCAAAATAGTGGTCGGGAATGGAGCTTGGCCCTTCATGCCTAAAATGGCTTGCGCTTAGGTCGGGGGCGGTTATGGTTTGTGATACGCCCACGGTGAAGATTATGCTGCGTTCCATAAGGATTTGCAGACCTTCCCTAAGAACCACGGTTACAACACCTTGCCCCGCAGGAGGGGTTGGGCGCGCGCGATAGACGAATGTCAAACTTTCGCCATGCCTAACTTCTTCTATGCGGCCATAGAGATAGTCGGGGTCGGTATTGCCTTGAACCCGCACAAAATCAAATCCGGGGACAACGGGCGCGCGATATGCAAAGGCATGACCCTCTCGCGCCGCCACATTAAATTGGGCAAGTATTCTGCCGCTGCCTTCCTCTACAGCTTGAATTTGAACCGTGGTGGGTTCGGGGTTGTAGCGGAAGGTGCGGGTTATGTCTTCTTCTCTTATATCTAAATCGAAATAATCATCGCCGTATACGGTAAACCCAAGCAAAGCCATGGCATATACCCTAAACTCGCTGTTAATAGGCCTGCTGAACGTGTAGCGGTATAGCTCCAAAGTGCTTACGCGGTCAACGCCGATTATGGTTATGTCTACGGTGTAGCGGTCTATAATCTCCGAAATTGGGCGGTATACGAAGTCTATAACCTGGTCTTCCCTAATGCGGCCGAATGTCCTAAAGCTTTGCTCGCCGTCGCCAAGCACAATCACATGTCCGTCAATATGCGGAGCGTCTACCCTTATTGTGCTGCCATATTGGACGGGAATGGTTCTTGCGCTTGCCACGGTTGTGTCGTTGTCGCCGTATCTAAGGTGGTTTACGGTTATATTCACCATACGCATTGTATACTCGAAGAATACGGGCGTATTGCCTTGTATGTTTGGTACTTCTCTCGCAGTTTCGGTGGTTTCCCAGCCCTCTATTGTGGGAGGGGCAACGTATACTGTTGAGTTGAGCGCAACGGGGAAGGTAAAGGTTTGGATTACCTGGTTAATATTACCGACAGCGTGAGCTATTACGGTTATCGCCGCATCACCCAAAGGCATATAGTCGAAATTGACAACCTGATTCGGAGTTTGCACCCATACCGCAACGGGGCTTTGACTCCAAAGGATGTAGTCTTCAAGCTCGTTTATGTTGGTCTGCGTGGGTGCGCTAATCATGGCTATATCGCCTAGACGGTGAATAGCTGTTGTGGGCGATGGGTCGCCGATTGGCACATGGTCATCCCTATATCTCGCAATTCTATTGACGGCCACCGTAACCCGCTCAAATTCAAAGGTTGCCCTTACAATATTATCCGAAGGTTCAATGGTTACGGTCTGCGTTGCGTCGCCTATTAAGTTGTAATAGGGCGCAACAAGGCTTTCGGGCGCATGGACTGTATTATTACCAACCACGCCCGCAATTGCGGATGTGCGGATAATTCTACCAGTTCCTTCTTCTACTGCAATAACTTCAATAGCACCCGGCTGACGCTCGTATATAAAGGTAAGATAACGCGCGTCTGCGTCTTCCGGCACAGAATCAAAGCCTTGAATGAGATATTCACCTTCCGCCAAATGGAATCCGGGGATATGGGGCGCGTTAAATGTAAAGGGCTGGCCTATTACGGCGGGAATCCAAATGGGGGAGGCTACATTGTTGCCGCTGGCATCCACGGTATAAATCCTTACGCCATTCTGAATGTGCAGGCTTTGATATTCAAAGATGAATTCGCGGCCGATGCCCACATTATAGGTATATGGCGAGCTGGTAATAAGCTGGAAGCCCGGCAGGAGTACGGCATGTGCCGTAAATTCCGTATCCCGCAAATGCCTAAAGCTCTGCTCATAAAGGGTTGCGCGCCCTGCGCTTAAATTAACCCCACGAACCGTAACATCTACAAGATTACGGTTTATCACATCTTCAAGCGATTCGAATACAAATGTTATGCTTGTGGTATTAGCTCCGCCTTCCGCCGGGAGACCCACGCGCCGCACGGCTTCCTGGCCTTGCGCCAGAACCCATCCCACGATATTGGGGGCGGTTATATAGCGATGCTCGCCTTGAAGCAGGTTGAAAGCGATTTCAAAGTTCGGGGGCGCCGGCAGAACATTGCCGTCGGAATCCTCCAGATGGACGGTTATGGGGACATTAATACGGGTATATTCGAATACTACATTATCCACCGCGCCCGTAAGGGGGACAGTAATCCGGCGGTAGTCCGGCGTGCTATGCAAATGCCATCCCATACGCTCCGGCGCATTAATGGTTATAGTTTCGCCACGACGCGCGCGAATTGTGAAGCTGTCGATTAATTCGTTATTGGGATATTCGCGCAATTCCACGACAATATCCACATGACGGTAGGGGTCGGGGTCGACTATAAAGAAGAAGGTAACCACATTGTCCGTTTCCCCAATCATAATCGGCATTTCCGTCATTACGGGAATAAATCCTTCCAATGCGGGAAGGTTGCGAATCGCATCTACACTAATTAGGGCAAATTCGCCGCCGCGATGCGACCCATAATTTTCTACAGTCGCAAGCAACTCGCCTGTTCCGGCAAGCACAGCCCGAACGGTTACATCCCGAAGCACCCTATCGAAATACACATTCAAAACCGCAGGAGTATCGTCATATGTGAAAGTTTGTTGGCCAACGGACTGCCCGGCTGATAAAGTGTAATACCATCTACCAGGAAGCAATTGGTCAAAGATAACCGTATAATCATCGCCATAGGCAATATTGCGGCTAATGGTTCGAATTGTGCGACCCGTGCCATATTCAACAGCATGAACCGTCAAATTCCCAACAGACCGCACATAATGGAATGTAAGCGAATTATCATATTCCGCCGAAGGCACGATACTTTCACCATCGGGCGAATATACCCAAACAAATCCCGGAATGGCGGGCGGCGGAACGGGGAGCTCGCGCCCTTCAACAGCAGGAATCATCATTGGGAAGCCGGGAATCTGCAGGAAGCTGCCAATATTCTCCGGATCCGGTTCGCCGATAACTTCGCCCTGCTCGTTAACCTCAAATGCGTTAATTTGCACGACTGTGTTCAAATCGCGATAGACGAAGGTTATTTGGATATTCTCAACGCCGACATCAATCACAATCCCGTCGCCTTCCCTCAGCACATAATCCACAGGCTCGCCCGCGGCATCCACGACTATCCAGTCAATACGATAAAGCACGCTAGACAAATTCGTGAAGGGAATAAGCACTTCGGGCGTGTTTGCGTTAAGGTGGCGAATGTGGTGATAGAGATAGGGCGGGTCGTCGTTGTAAACAAGCACGCCATATTCAAAATGGCCAATAACGCCGCGCACGCTGACTTCTATCGTCAATTCGTATATGAATTCAACGCGTTGTGTTTTGTCCGGGGCAACCATAAAGGTCAGTTCTGCGGGGCTAGCCTCGCGATTAAGCGAGGGCTGGGGATCGAAGGGATGGGGATCTACTTCATTCCCATCTTCATCAATATGAATTATGCGAAAGTCAACCAATCGATAATCCGGCCCAATATAGGCTTGGGCGGTTGCCCGCGTGTTTGCCGGGGCATAGATAATATCACCCATGGCGAACAGCTTATAGTCATATTCGCCGTCAATAGGATCGCCATCGTCATCAAATGCGGGCATGGGCAGAACGTGGTGCACCTCAATTTCCCTTTGGGCGGGGATTATTATCCAGAAGACATAATCATCTGCCGAATTCCATGTGGCCAGGTTTATGGTTCTGAAATTGGGCTGTGGCGGATCGGTTAAATCCAGCATATAGCCCTCGCCAAAGGCGGAAAGGTCGGGAAGGTTTACCCTAAAGTTTTCTGCGCCGACTGTCCCTGCGGGAAGATTCCTCAGCATTTCAGTATAGTAGTGGTTGTTGTCGCTACGGGCATCTACATATAGGCGTATCTCTACATCTACGGTAGAGGGCAGGGCGAAGTCCCGACGGACATTTTGGTTGACCACGGTAATTTCGTCATAAGCCGCGCCAAAACGCCCGGAGGCTGTCGCCCTTACGTCATGCTGCCCTGCGGGAATGTCGATTATAACATATGCGCCGAGGTCGTCCGTCATGGCGCTAACGCGATAGGGCCTGTCAACATAGCCAAAGCCATGCGTGTAAGCAACGGCAACAGTCGCGCCGCCCACGGGCTGGCCGCCGACATAGGATGTAACATTTCCAAGCAGCAGAAGCGGCTGCGGGTCGTCGTGGTTTTCAAGGGCATTAAGGAAGAAGTCATGCCTAAGCGTTCTGCCGACTTCAAGGTCTAAATCCACGGCGGCGGTGCTAAAGCCGGGTGCCTCTGCTATAAAAATCATATTCAAAATATTGCTCTGCGCAAATATCGCGTTAATTTCAGCCGAGGATACAATTATAAAATAATATCCGCCGATTACGGTATCGCTGACGAGGTCTTCGGGGTCTACATCCTCATGGCTATTCCCGCCCGGCTGCAATTTTGACGGCGGCCAGACTGTCGCGGTCAATAAAGGCACATCATCTTCCGGGTCGCGTTCGTCATACACGCGCCCCCAAAGCAGGGCTTGGAAGCCGCCGGAGGAAAGTGCTACATATACAGGAGGTTCCAACTCGTCCGGAGATGGATGTGGCAAATCGAAATAGTCAAACACTATATCAAAGCCATCCAGCTGCACGAAATAATCAAAGCGAATTGGGTCGGTGCCATTTCTAAGTTCGTCCAAAAGGCCACGAGAGAGATGGAATACGGCCTCGATAATGTCGTTATTATCGATATTTGGGCGCGTTCTCCCCTCAAGCACACCTCTGCCATCGGGCAGAATCAGCAGGACTTCTGCATTTGGCAAAAGATTTTGAGGCGCGTTGCTCTCGCTTTCGTCATGAACGCGAACGCGGACGGTTGTGCCGTCAAAATTAATCATGCCGATATTGCGCTCCCTATGGTCTTGGTTTTCGTACACACGCATTTCGCCTGTATATATGCTGAAATAATCGTGCGTTGCCCTCACCAAAAGGTCATGATTGCGCGCAACAGGCCCGATTACGAAAAAGCCTTGGCTGTCGGTGGTGGCTTGGACTGTTTGCGCTATATGGGTTGTCGCAGGGGGGCGAGGAGTTGGCGTGTAATGCGGATAATGCGTTAATTGCACGGTTGCGCCCGCAATTCCGGGCTGCTGCGGATGCTCATAGTCAAAAACCCGACCCCAAACAATAGCATAAGCTTCTACTTCAATCAATCTCAAATAGAAATCGAGCTGTGCTGTGCGGTAGGTTTCGTTAAGCACGGCGGGCCCGTCTTCGGAAATGGCGGAATTAAAGCCGTCGGGCGGGTCGGATACAAAAAGGTTGTGCGTTCCAAATGGCACATTGTGGAAAAAGTAGAATCCGCGCTCATCCGTTTCGGCTGTTCTGCCCAGCCCGGGCAAGGAAACCTCTGTGCCGGGAAGCCTTTCGTTTGGATTTGCAAAGCATTGGCAATATACAAAGCCAAAGATTGTGCCGTGGCCGGGATCGGGCGGCGGCAAGGCGACAACATACAAGAATACCATGGCCACATTGTGGTGATAGGAACCTGCGTCAATTGGGCGATATTCTACGGGTATAAGGATATAGGGGTCTGTTTGACCCGGCAAAACTACTACTACATCGCCTTCCAACGGGGAATTACTTGGCATTCGCCACATCCCGTCATCCCCAAAATCAAGGGGTGTATCGCCTTCGCCCGTGCGCAAGACTAAATATGCGTCGTCTATGGTTATGCCGGAGTCATCCGGCGTTGTTATTTGTAGAGAGGCAAGCAATAGATATTCGGGGTCTCCCGCTTCGATTGGGGTCAACAAAATATCCGCATTTCCGCCGGTTGGCCCAACCCATGTCGGGCTTACCGTGGATAAGGCGGGCGCAAAGCCCCTACTGCTGGCCACAACCCTAAAATATCCGCGCTGGCTGGGCGTGTAAAAATAGCCATGCTCATTGGGTTGCAGGGTTGCGGTTAATGCGCCGTCCATATTGTAAATCATTACATGAGTGCCGTCATGAAGATAGGAAA
>JAITMQ010000113.1 GCA_031277225.1 Clostridiales bacterium
CTCCCGCTGCGCCAATGCCCCAGAATTTTCCAATTCTGGAAAATATTTGCTTTTATGGTGTTGCCATCCATTTAGTGATTTGGGTGTCAGTCATTCGGCGGAATTTCTTGGGGGTGGAAACCCGACCAGTTCGCCCTCCCGCTGCGCCAATGCCCCAAGATTTTCCATTTATGGAAAATGATTACTATTTTGTACTGCCATTCATTCGCTGGCTTGGGTGCCAGTCATTCGGCGGAATTTCTTGGGGGTGGAAAACCGACCAGTTCGCCCTCCCGCTGCGCCAATGCCCCTTGTTCAACGATTGTGAGTATAGCATGTCTTGCGTGCTTTGTCAAGCTTTTTTTGAAAAATTGTGGATTTTTGTGATTGACTTGACAGGCGGGCGAAAATGTGTCATAATTGTGCCATGAAGAAAAATTCGGAGCGTGAGGTGGCTGTGGCCGCCCTTAGGGAAATTTTGGAAAGTCGGGCGTACAGCAATTTGGCGCTTAGGCGGATTTTGGCTGAAAACGGGCATTTGGGGCGTGTTCAGCGGGCTTTTGTTACGGAAATTGTTGCGGGTTGTGTGCGAAATTTATTCTATATTGACCACATTATTGCAAATTTTTCCAAAACGCCGCTTAAGAAAATTAAGCCACAAATCCTCAATATTTTGCGAATTTCCGTCTATCAAATGAAATTTATGGATAAAGTGCCGATTTTTGCCATTTGCGACGAGGCCGTCAAAATGGCCAAATCGCAGGCATTTGGCGGGCTGTCCGGCTTTGTGAACAGCCTGTTGCGAAATATTGCGCGCAACGAAACCCCCGCCCCCAAAGACCTTAGCATACGCTATTCCACACAAAATTGGATTGTGCGGCATTTTATTGACGAATTGGGCGAAAGCGGCGCAAAATCGCTGCTTACGAGCATTATGCAGCCGCCCGCCATTACACTTTGCGTCAACACGCTGAAAGTAACAACGAGTGATTTGGCGGGGATTTTAGCCGCCGAAGGCGTTGAGGTTGCGCCCGCAACCGTCGCCAATGCCCTAAAAATCGCCAAAACTGCCGATATTTCGACCCTAGACTCGTTTAAACAGGGACTTTACCATATTATGGATGAGGCGGCCATGCTTGCCGTACAAATTGCCGCCCCGCCCGAAAACGCCCGAATTATCGACCTTTGCGCCGCCCCCGGCGGCAAAACTTTCGCCGCCGCATATTTGGCGGGTGTCGGCGCAAAAATTGTCGCAAATGACATCCATCCCCATAAAATCAAGCTTTTGGAGGATGGTGTCGCGCGGCTGGGGCTGAAAAATGTCGAGGCGCGCCTTGCCGACGCAAAAATTCACCGCCCGGAGCTTGCAAATTGGGCGGATTTGCTGATTGTGGACGCGCCCTGTTCGGGTCTTGGCACTTTGCGCAGGCGGCCCGACCTTAAGCTGTTCAAAGAGCCGGAAAGCCCCGAAACGCTGGCTTTGCTTGCGCGGGAGTTTATAAAAAATTCTTGGCAATATGTCAAAATCGGCGGCAGAATTCTATTCTGCACCTGTACAATAAGTAAAATTGAAAATATAGACAATTTTAATTGGATAAAGGCCAATTTGCCCTTTAAGCCCGTGGATTTTTTCGACAAAATTCCACAACCGTTGGATTACCCCACAGCAAAATTCGGCCACATACAAATTTTGCCCCAAAATTTTGATACTGACGGTTTTTTTATTTCGCTTTTGGAGAGGGTGGAGTGAATGGATAAATTTGACATACGTTCGGCCACCTTGGACGAGCTTTGCGATTTTGTTGAGAGTTTAGGGGAAAAGCGCTATCGCGGGCAACAGGTTTTTGAATGGATTAATCAAAAATTTGTCGAAAATTTTGACGAAATGACAAATCTGCCCGCAGCCTTCCGTGAAAAACTTATGATACATACAGTATTTTTTGCCCCCAAAATCGTGGAAAAACAAATTTCTAAGGACAATTCGACAAAAAAGTTCTTGTTTGAATTACAAAATTATGGTATAATGGATTCGGTACAGGTTGAGGCCGTGTTAATGGCGTATCGACACGGTTTCAGCGTCTGCCTGTCCACGCAGGCGGGCTGCCGCATGGGCTGCGATTTTTGCGCATCGGGCGCGCATGGTCTTGTGCGCAATCTCACCGCGGGCGAAATTGCGGCACAAATCTACAAAATCAGCCATTCGGAGGGGATTGGCATCTCCAATGTGGTGCTGATGGGCATGGGCGAGCCTCTGGATAATTTTGACAATGTTGTCAAATTTATCAGGCTGGTCAACCACGCAAAAGGGCTGAATTTGGGGCAACGCAATATAACGCTGTCGACCTGCGGCCTTGTTCCCAGAATTTTCGACATAATTCGGGAGAATTTGCAGATTGGCCTGGCAATCTCGCTTCACGCGCCAAATGACCAAATTCGCCGCCGCCTCATGCCAATTGCCCGCAAATACAGTCTTGACGAGCTTTTGGCGGCCTGCCGCGAATATGTGAGGGGCGGGCGGCGCATAACTTTTGAGTATATTATGATTGACGGGGTGAATGATTCGGCAGGAAATGCAAGGGAATTATGTAAAAAACTTGCAGGAATAAATTGTCATATTAACCTTATTCCGGCAAATAATATTCCAGAAAAAGGATACACTAAAAGCAAACCAAGAGCAATAGCAATATTTAGCAATATCTTGGAAAATAGCGGTTTTACGGTTACTTTGCGCCGCGAGCTGGGTTCAGACATTTCTGCGGCCTGCGGCCAATTACGCAACTCAAACAGGGCGTGATATTATGCAATCATCGGGAAAAAGCCATGTTGGCAAGGTTAGAACGCAAAATCAAGATGCCATTTTGATTAGCGAAGTCGGCCCGGCACCCTTGCCCAACCTGTTCATAGCGGCCGACGGCTTAGGTGGCCACAGCTCCGGCGACATTGCCAGCAACCGCGCAATGGCGGCTTTTTGTGCGTTTTTTGAAAATGCCGGCCATGCCGAATCTCTTGAAGATTTGCTGGCGGGGGCCCTTGCTTTTGCGAATTTGCAGGTGCATGAAGATTCCCTGAATAATCAGGAACATCAGGGCATGGGCACGACTTTTACCGCATGTTCAATACACAAAAAAATGATACATTATGTGCATGTTGGCGACAGTCGGATTTACTTGGTTAAAAACGATGCTGAAAATTCTTTACAATTAGTACAGTTAACCAAGGACCATTTCTCGCTGACGGCCGACATGGTGGCCGCCGGGCTTTTAACCGAAGAGGAGGCAAAAGGCTATCCCGAGGCCGTTTTGACGCGGGCAATCGGAACGGATTCGGATGTAAAAATTGACAAAGGCGCGGCTTCGCTTGAGGGCGTTGTCTATATTTTGTTATGTACCGACGGTTTAACAAATATGATTGACGATAATGAAATTGCTAATATAATTAAATCAACTAAAAGTTTAGATGAGGCGGCAGAAACGCTTGTAAATGCAGCACTTGATGCGGGCGGCCGCGATAATATTTCTGTAATTTTGATAGGGTGGGGTGAAGAATGATTTTGAAAATTGGAACCGTAATTTCGGGCAGATATGAGATTTTGGACCAGATTGGGTCCGGCGGAATGTCGCATGTTTATCGTGCTTTGGACACAAAATTGCAACGCTCTGTAACATTTAAAGTGTTGCGGGAAGAATATATTTCCGACGCCAATTTTTTGACCCGTTTTGACACAGAGGCGCGGGCCGTGGCCAGCTTAAACCACGCAAATATCGTAAATGTCTATGATGTTGGCAATGAAGGCAATATTAAATATATAGTCATGGAGTATGTTCACGGAAAGACACTAAAAGAATTAATTCAAGAGCAAGCGCCGTTTTCCAACGATGTTATGCTTGGCGTGGCCGAACAAATTACGGCCGCCCTCATTCATGCCCATGAAAACGGCATAATTCACAAGGATATTAAGCCGCAGAATATTTTGGTCATGCCCAATGGGGCCGTTAAAGTGGCAGATTTTGGAATTGCCGACGACAAAAATTCCCGCAAATTGGTCGAAGATGGCTCAACCATGGGCTCTGTTCACTATATTTCGCCCGAGGCCGCCTGCAATGACATCGTTGACGCGCGAAGCGACCTTTATTCGCTGGGAATTACGATGTTTGAGATGATGACGGGCGAATTGCCCTTCGACAGCGACGACCCCGACGAAATTCCCGCCCTTCACATGGGCGCGCCCTTTCCGAATATTATCAAGAAAAACCCCGAAATTCTGCCGCTTGTGCGGGAAATTATTGCGAAGCTGACCCATAAAGTGCCAAATCGTCGCTATCAAAGCGCGAATTCGCTCTATAGGGATATTCAGCGCGCAATTATGGAATGTGCGAAATACCGCCAATATGAGGATACGCGTAAAACCGAATATACCGGAAGTAGATTCAAAAATATAGACAACGACGATTTTCCGAAGCCCGCTCCGCGCGCGCGCCCCGCCGGAAGACCCCCCAAAAGTCCCGCAGAAATCAGGCGTGAGAGGCTTTTTATCGCCGGCGGCGTGGGTGCGGCGGCCGTTGTAATCGTGCTTTTGATTCTTGGAATAAATTGGATTTCTGGGCTTTTTGGCAATGGAAATGAAGGCTATGTGCATGTTCCCGCCGTGATTGGGCGCGATATTTCCTGGGTTGAACAGGAATTGACCGCGCTGGGCGTGGAATTTGACGTGCTTGAGGACTATAGCGAAACCGTTCCCGCAGGAATGGTAATTAGTTCCAATTTGCAGGGCGCGGGCGATTGGGACTTAAATGTGCTGATTCAGCTGGTTGTTTCGCGCGGGGTTGAGGGCGCGGCGACGATTCGTGTGCCCGATATTGAAGGGATGCCTCTTGCGCAAATCACTGAAATGTTCATGAATTTGGAGATTTATTTGGATGAGGAAGACCCCGTTTTCCACCCAAATGTGCCCGAAAATCACGTTATTATGCAAAATCCGCAGGCGGGAACTCTTGTACCGCCGGGAACGATAATTTATATAACTCTAAGTTTGGGCCCGCAGACGCAAATGTCGCTAATGCCCAATCTTGTGGCGCTTACGGAAACACAGGCGCGCTCTGCCGTTTTGGATGCGAATCTTGTGGTTGGCAGCGTAACCGCCGAGGAAAGTGATGTTGTGCCGCGCGGCAGCGTAATTCGCCAGATTCCCGCAGCGGGAACTCAGCTGCATCCCGGTTCAAGCGTTGATTTTGTCATATCCGACGGCGTTTTGCCGCCCGACCCAACCGCGCCCACAGAACCCACCGAGCCGCCCACCACCGAGCCGCCAACCGAGCCGGATGACTATCCCGAAAATGGCGATAATGGCGATAATGGCGAGGATTTGCCGCCCGAAAACGGCGAAGAGCCGCCCACCGAGCCGCCCGAAAACGGCGAGGACGACCCGCCGCCGCCCGTAGCTACGACCCGCAATTTAAGCTTGAATCCGCCGATTTCGGCGGGTGAAACCGTGGAATTGCGCTTCTATCGTGTTGTTGACGGGAATTGGCAATTTGAGCAGGGGCGCGAGGCCACGGAGGACGATTTGCCTTGGAATATCACGGTTTCGGGCATTGGAACGGTTGACTTTGTGTTGACGGTCAATGGTGCGGAATTGTGGCAGGAGGTTACTTTTGATTGATTTAGACCTCTACGGAAACCTGCTTTCGTCAGATTTGTGAGCGTTTTCGCACAAGGTGCCTTCACGAAAAATCGTGCGCACCAGGGGTGCGTGCGATTTTTTGGGGAGGTGCATTGTGCGAAATAAGCCACAAAGATGGCGGAATGAGGTTTCCGTGGAGGCCTATTGGGTGCAGGGCAGAATTACGAAGGGCGTGGGCGGCCATTATAGCGTCATGACTGCCGCCGGGGAGTTTAATTGTCGCGCTCGCGGGCTATTTCGCAAGCATGAAATTACGCCCCTTGTGGGCGATTTGGCGGAAATTTCTATCGTGGACGAGGCGCAAAAAACAGGCTTCATCAAAAATATTCTGCCCCGCAAAAATGAGCTTAATCGCCCCAAAGTCGCGAATATTGACCAGGTTGTGGTCGTCTGCTCCATTCGGCCTGTTGTGAATTTTCCTGTACTGGATGCATTTTTAATCACTTGCGAAGTGCAGGAAGTTGACGCAATTTTGTGCGTAAACAAGATTGATTTAGACACGGAAAATAACCATAAGGAAATTATTGGAATTTACGAAATGGCGCAATATTGGGTCGTGGCCACCTCTGCGGAAACGGGGGCGGGCATGGACGCGCTACGTGAGCGGCTTATGGGCAAAACCAGCATTTTTGCGGGCGCGTCCGGCGTTGGAAAATCCAGAATTTTGAATACACTCTATCCCGATTTGAATTTGGCGATTGGGGATTTAAGCGAGAAAATCGGGCGGGGAAGGCATACAACCCGACATACCTCGCTTATTCGTGTTGCGCCGGAAACCTATGTCGTCGATTCGCCGGGCTTCACCTCGCTAACCATCGACCATATCCCGCGCCGCGACCTTCAAGATTATTATCCCGAATTCCTTGACTTTCAATTCGAATGCTTTTTCACGGGCTGCCTGCATATTACCGAGCATGATTGCGCGGTGAAGGAGCAGGTCGGCATAACCATCCATCCGCAGCGTTATGAGCAATATAAAGCATTTATGGAGGGCAGATTATAGCGCAGCCGGTGATGCCGACTGAAGTCGGCTAAAGTAATGCTTGCAAAGCTTAAGCCGACTTTCAGTCGGACTCTTCAGCCGCGTCTTGGTCCGGAGCTTGCCTCCGGACTTCAACCGGCGCTATGCTTTGCTCGAAAAGAAGGAGGAGCAATAAATGAGGAAATTATCGGGCTGTCTGCTGCTTGTTCTGCTCGTTTTAGCTGCGTGCGGCAGGGCGCAGACGCAGGATGAGCTTGCAATCGACACGCCCCATGGAGAAATTGGCCACCAATTTGTCCGCCATATAAGCGCATATTTGCCCGGCCGCGTGCCCTTTAGCACGCGCGAGCTTGAGGCCGCCCTGTGGATTGAGCAAATGCTGCTTGCAAAGGGTTTTGACGAAAGCCGGGTGCGTCTGCAAACATTTTCCTATGATGACGTAAGGCATTGGGAGGATTTTTTTGGATTTGGAGTAGAGGGACTCTATGAAGCCGAGGAGCAAGGCTGGTTTGAAGGCCATGAAATGCGCAATTACAGCCAAAATGTGATTGCGATAATTCCCGGGGTAAGCGCGCAAACTATTATTATCGGCGCGCATTATGACAGCCTGCGCTATCCCGGCACAAGCGACAATGCCTCGGGAACGGGGCTGCTTTTGGAAAATGCCGCGCGAATGTTGGCAAAAGACAATTATTATACTTTGGTCTATGTGTTTTTTGGGGCGCATGAAATCGGGATGTTGGGCACTTTTTACTTTTATGAATCCCTCTCAATGCAGGAGCGTGAAAATATTTTATTCGTGATAAATGCCGACGTTTTAATCGAAGGGCCGGATTTGGTGTTTTCGGCGGGTTTTGGGTTCAATTTGCGCGGAAATGCCCTAACCCGCCAATTTGTCGCAATTTCCGAAATATTTTATGAGGAGCAAGGGATTCAAATTCGCCGCGAGCAAGTGAGGGGCGGCGACCAATGGGTGTCTTTGCACAAAGGCTATACAACCCTGGCTTTTTGGGGAATTGACCCCGAAAATTTTTCAAATTTCCTGCATAGCGAAAGGGATTGCTATGATTATATTGACGCCATGTTTCCGGGGATGATTGAGAGGGCAATGCGCGGATTTGCGCTATTTTTGGAGAAAGTTTTACTTGAGGTGAATACATGAAAAAAATTTTAGCACCATCCTCTGACCTCTATAATAATCCTGCCCGCGCTGTTTTTATTAAAATGACCTTCAATGCCCTATGCTCCATCTTTGCCCCGCCCCCTTTTCCCGGCTCTATATTTTGCGTAAATAAAAACGGTGTTAATGACCATGCAGACGGATATTATAACCCTTGCCCATAAAAATGGGATAAGGGCATAAGCGACCAAAAGGGCAATGTATTTGTCATTAAAATCTCCCTTCCAAAAATAATAATTTATTTTAATGCTACTCCTCGTCCATCTGCTCCGTAGCCATCCTCTCCGCCAGAGGTCAGAAGTCAGAGGTCAGAAAAATCTGACATCTGTTCCTTTCTGACTTCTGACTTCTGGTATGGTTTAGCCGACTTCAGTCGGCGCTAACGTCGCGACAAGTTCCTCCAGCGGCAGAATCGCCTTTTTCAGCTCTTCGCCGTCTTTGTATTGCAAACTTAGGACGCTCTCGCCCTCGTCGTTGGTTCTCGCAACCACGAGATAGGGCGCGTCCTTTTTTGTTACATATTGTAATTTTTTATTCATTTTAATGTCTTCAAAAAGAATGTCGACATTTAGGCCAATTTGGCGAATGGCGGCGGCGACTTTGAGGGCTTCGGGCATATTTTGCGGGCTTTGCGGCAGAACAATCACATCCGCCACAGATTTATTCGCCGCCAAAATCAGCCCAATTTCGCGAAGCTGCCAAAACAGGCGCGTCAGCCCGATAGAAATGCCCACGCCGGGCAGTTTTTCCTTGGTATAATTTTCGGCGAGATTGTCATAACGCCCGCCGGAACAAACCGAGCCAATGCCGGGATATTCGTCCAAAATCGTTTCGTAGACCGTGCCGGTATAATAATCCAACCCTCTGGCAATCGCGAGGTCTATTGCGAAATAGTCGGCTTCAATGCCCATTTGCTCCAAAATTTCGACAACTGTCGCAAGCTCGCTTACGCCGGTCGCGAAAATCTCGTTCGGAATATTCAACTCGCCCAATCGCTCCAAAATCTCGTTGGGGCTACCCTTAATTCCCATGAATTCAAGCAATTTCGCAACTTGAGCATCGTTCAGACCAAGGTCGACAAATTCCGACAAGAGCTTTTCGCGTGGAATTTTTTCGGCCTTGTCAACTATTCGCAAAATTTCGGACGCGTCTGCGGTTGCGCCCAATTCCGCGATAAAGCCACCCAGCACTTTGCGATTATTGATTCTAATCGTAAATTTCCCGAAGTTTAGCCGTTTAAAGAGCTGGTAGATTATGGCAGGCAACTCCGCATCATAGCTTAGGCTAAGGCTATTTCTGCCGATTACATCAATATCGCATTGATAAAACTCGCGAAAACGCCCTTTTTGCGCCCTTTCGCCGCGATAAACCTTGCCAATATGCATACGCCTAAAAGGAAAGGCCAGCGCGCTAAAATGCTCCGCCACATAGCGCGCCAGCGGCACCGTGAGGTCAAAGCGCAGGGCCAGCGCGTCCTTTTTCTCGGCAAGCGGGCCATTATAGGCAAAATATACCTGTTTATTGATTTCCGCGCCCGCATTGGCCAGCAGAACCTCGCTGCGCTCGATGACGGGGGTGTCAAGCGGGCTAAAGCCGAATGAACGAAAAGTTGATTCTATCAGCGTTTTCAGGCGGTCAAACTCCACCTGCTCATGCGGCAGAAGCTCCATAAATCCCGATAATACTTTGGTATTAATTTCCATAATTCTCACGCCTTTCATACTCACAGAAGCAAAATTCTATGCCCTCATGGTTTTTAATTTCGGAAGTCTTCGCCAATTGCCATTCGGGCATTTCATCAAGATTCGGAAGGAATCTATCACAGTCCGCCTCGGCGAAAATCTTGGTAATATAGGCTTTTGTGCAATGCGGAAGCAGGGCGGCATAAATTTCCGCGCCGCCAATTACAAAAATTTCCTCGGGCGCAAAATCCGCCAGTCGCTCAAATAATTCCTCCAAAGAGTGGCAAATTATGACTCCTTCGGCCTCAAATTCAGCATTTCGCGTTAAAACGATATTCGTCCGCCCCTTAAGAGGCCGCCCGCCGGGCAGGGCCGCAAGCGTCGCTCGCCCCATAATTACAACCTTTCCCAGGGTCATGGCCTTGAAAAAGGCCAAATCTTCGGGGATGTAAAATGGCTGGTCGCCCTCGCGGCCAATGCCCCAACTTTTGGTTATATTTACAATTATTTGCATAACATGGATTCCTCCCATGCGGGATGTGGCGCAATTCCCAGAATTTCAGCGATTGTGGCCGCCACATTCGCCAGCCCGAATTCGCCCGCTTTGAATTTAAATTCGCGGCCTTCGTCAAATATAATGAAGGGCGCGGGATTCAAGCTATGCGCGGTTTTCGGCGTTTTGCCGTCTGCTTCCAGCATTTCATCGGCGTTTCCGTGGTCGGCGGTTACAATCAGCGTAACGCCCCCCGCCCTCGCCGCCTCAATCAAACGCCCAAGGCATAAATCGACCGCACTCACAGCAATTTGCGCCGCTTGAAAGCTTCCCGTATGCCCAACCATATCCCCATTAGGCATATTCGCCCGAATAAAGCCGTAACGACGGGATTTTATGGCGGCAATCACCTGGTCGGTAATTTCCGCGGCCTTCATCCATGGCCGCTGCTCAAAAGGCAGAATATCCGACAGAATTTCAACCCAATCCTCCAACGCCTCCGCCACTTTCTCCGTGCGATTTCCATTCCAAAAATACGTCATATGCCCGAATTTCTGGGTTTCGCTCACGGCGAATTGATGCACGCCATGGTCAACCAGCGTATCCGTTAAAGTATTCACAATATGCGGCGGATTCACGAGAAATTTTTCGGGCAGATGCAAATCGCCGTCATATTGCAACATTCCCGCAAAATACACCTGCGGACGTTCGCCCCGCTCGAAATGCTTAAAATCGGGCAAGTCAAAGGCCTGGCTTAATTCGATTGCGCGGTCGCCCCTAAAATTGAACAGGACAACGCTGTCGCCATCCTCAATTTTGCCCACAGGCGCGCCACTTTCGGCAATCACAAAGGGTGGCAAATCCTGGTCGATAATATTCGGGCTTTCGGCGCGCGCCGCTATTATGGCCTCGCTTGCAGAGCCAAATTGCGGCCCAATTCCGCGAATATGCACATTCCAGCCCTGCTCAACCATGCCCCAATTCGCGCCATATCTGTCCATTGTGATGACCTGACGGCCGCCGCCTGTGGCTATGCGCGCGTCAAAATTCTCGTCATTAAGTTCGGCAAAAAGTAGCTCAAGTTTGGAAATGAATTCCAGCGCGGACTGCGCCGCCACATCGCGCCCGTCCAAAAGGCCGTGAATTCGGACTTTTGGCAGCCCTTCGTTCTTGGCGCGGCGCACCATGGCGATTAGATGCTCGATATTTGAGTGAACATTGCCATCGGACAAAAGGCCTATAAAGTGCAGTTTTCCGCCGTTTTCTGCGGCATTTTGAACAAGACCGCGCCAAGTCGCCGATTTGAATAATTCCCCGCTTTCAATCGAATGATTCACGAGTTTTGCGCCCTGCGCATAGATTTGCCCACAACCAAGCGCATTATGCCCAACCTCTGAATTGCCCATATCCCCGTCGTCCGGCAGGCCAACCGCCC
>JAITMQ010000125.1 GCA_031277225.1 Clostridiales bacterium
GGCGGCGGCCGCGGGTTTTGGCGGCGGGGCTGCCTCTTCCGGCATCATAGTTGATGTCATAACGCCAACCATATGCCTGGCAAAATCCATTGGCAAAAGCTGCATTATATTAGAATCCACCAAAGTGCCAATTTCCATCCTAAATTCGACGGCAACGGCAAAATCTTCATCAAAGCCAAGATTATCCAGCAAATCTTGTGAGTTAAAGTCGATTACATTTGCTTTTGGGGTTGCAATGTCAATTTTTGTATTGACAAGCGACGCAAGCGATGTCGATGCAGAGCCAATCATTTGGTTCATAGCCTCTTGAATGGCCGAAATGTCCATATCGTTGAGATCTGATTCTGTGTCGATATTCTCATCGCCCCAACCCATCATAAGACTTGTTATAACCTTAACATCATGATGGTTTAAAAGCAAAACATTTGTACCCTTAATTCCTTCGGTATAATCCACCCTTATGGCCACGCACGGTTTTTCATAATTTTCGCCAATGTCCTTAAGCTTTACAATGTTGACTTTAGGAGTGGTTATAATGACCCTTTGCCCCAAAAGGGCAAATAATGTAGTGGCGGAAGTTCCTATGGAAATATTTCCAAGTTCACCTAAGACGTCTTTTTCTTCTGCTGTAAGCATGTCATTTAAGTTGTCGGCTTCACCAGAGCCAATATCGTCCGAAGCTTCATCAGGGTCGCCCATGGCTCCGCCCAAAAGGGCGTTAATCTCTTCTTGAGAAAGCATGTCTGTCATGGTCTATTCCTCCCTTTGTATAAGCTTTGTAATCTGTATGGCATTACGACCACGACTTATGCCGGGCTTGGCATAAAATTTTCGCAGAGGCCCCACAAATATTTCTAAATCAGAATCCGTAAATGTATCCAAAACCATTACATCGCCCACATTAAGATTTACAAATTCTGACACCATTATACTTGTTCTGCCAACAACCGCCGATATGCTAATGTCGGCTTTTTCAATTTTAGTTTGCAAGTCGCAGGCATAGTCAATATCATCATCGCCCTTGGCCTGCGTAAACCAATATCTGGTATAAAGTCTATCCAGCACAGGCTCAATCACCGTAATCGGAAGGCAGAAGTTCATAAGTCCTTCAACCGTGCCAACTCTTATGGCCATGGTTACAAGGGCCGTTGTTTCCGTTGGGGCAATAATTTGCGCAAATTGCGCATTTGTTTCAATTTGGTTTAGGCGCGGCCTAATTTCTTGAACATTTTCCCAGGCGGCGGGCAGCGGTGCCAACATATGCGTAACCACCCGCTCAAGCAGGATTTTTTCAATCTCGGAAAAATCCCTTAATTGCTTCATTCCCGTGCCCGGCCCCCCTAAAATCCTGTCGATAACGGCATAGCCGATATTTGCCGAAATTTCAAAAATAATCGAACCTTTAAGCGGGGCAATTTCAATAATGGACAATATGCAGGGATTTGTTAAAGCATTGGAGAATTCGTTGAAAGTAACCTGTTCTGCCGACAGCACTTCTATTGCAACGCTCGTGCGCAAATATCCCGATAAAAACGAGGCCAAAGAGCGGCAATAGGAGTCGTAAATAATCTCCAATGTGCGCTGTTGCTCTTTATTAACCTTTTGCGGACGGGCAAAATCATAAGGCAAAACAGGTTTCTTTCGCGTCGTCGTTTCCAGGTCTTCGTCCAAATCCACGCTGCCCTCGGACAAACTTCGTAACAAATCGTCAATCTCTGATTGACTTAACACCTCAGCCATTTTGCACCCACTTTCATTTCAGAATCTTTGTAAAGCCCTATCTTCTGTAAACCTTGCGCCTATGCCCCGCAGCTACAACTTTGATGACGACTTCCTTATCCAATATCCTCACCAAAATTCTGTAGTCCCCAACTTTGTATCGCCAGTCTCCCAATTCCTTCAAAGCGAGTTTCCTGCCAATAGACCTTGGATTTTCAATGCCTTCAAGATTATCCTTTACCCAATCGGTAATGCGCTTGGCTTGAAATTTATCCATTTTCTCCAGTTGTTTCGAGGCCGCTTTGTCATACTCAACCCTATACATCTAAGTAAACCCCAAAATCTTATCCACTTCGTCGATAGTATAACTTACGCCGGTGGAATTTTTTACGGCTTCTCGCAATTCTTGAAGGTCGTATGAGTTTTCAATAATGTCATAAATCGAAGCCTTAACCAGCTCCGAAGATGTCATGTCGTGCTCTTTAGCATAATCGTTAAAAAGCCTAATATCTTCATCTGTAAGTTCAACCGACACAGTCAAAACCATAAAACCACCTCCATCAACCCACAATCAAAAACTGAAAATACACAGCAACAATCAAATTAGTGTTAAAGTGCATTTGCAGGGCAGATACGATGTCTTCGCGCAGGGCATCATGCCCGCCCGGCGCCTCCAGCGAATCCACCGTGCTTAGGCGCAAAATATCGCCCACAATGCTTGCAATCGCCGGTTGTCTGGCAGAAAGAGCCGCTACAAGCTCTGCCGCCTCTGTAGGTTCCAAGTTATTCACCCCAATTGCCAAAGTCATATGAACCAAGCTTCGCGAGCCGCCGGGCCTTGTGAAAATATTGGCATTAACGCCCCCGTCAAGCTCAAACAAAACTTGGTCAATAATCCCCGGCGGCGCTTCATAGCCCTCGTCAATGATTTCGCCATTGCCTTCGCCTCCGCCGCCAAATGCGCCCATATTCATAATTAAAAACACGGCAACACCCGCCAAGGCCAAAATAATCAGCCCAAGCATTCCCATAATTATGAACATCATGCCCTTATTTCCGCCACTTCCTTTGGTGTTTTCTTCCATATAGCACACATCCTTTCATTATCATGGCTGTCCTGCCTGTGTTATTCTAATCACAACGCGCCTGTTAAGCTGTCGCCCTTCAGCCGTGTCATTTGTCGCAACAGGCCGATATTCTCCAAAGCCCACGGCACTAATTCGTTCGGGCGCAATAACATCCAAATAATATGTCAAATGCCGCAAAACACTTGCCGCGCGGGCATTAGACAATGCCCAGTTATCCATATATCTCCCTGTTATAGGCACATTGTCCGTATGCCCTTCAACCATTATAAAAATTTCCATACTCTCTTGCAAAAACGCAATCGCCCTGCCAATCACTTCCAAAATGGGATAGGTAATTGGCCTAATTTCAGAACGCCCCGTATCAAAATACATTTCGCCATGCGTAGTAATCGTGATTTCCCCGGTCAATTCCCCGTCGTCATCACGCTCGCCACCCACAACAATTTGGTCTCCCACTCCATAATATCCAAAATAGGTTCGCAGCACATCGGCGGCATATTCCATTTGGTCCTGACCGGGGTCGCCGGGTTCGCCGGGCGCTGTGTGCGGCGGTTCAAAAATTGGCATTGGCAATTCGGGAAGGCCAACAAACCCGCTGCCCATCAAATCATTCATCCCCGGCGAGCCAAAATCAAATGGATAGGGCTGGCCGGTGCCAAAAACCATGGATGCCGCGCGGGCAAATCTGTCCCAAAGCTCCTCATCCACTTCAGACAACGCATAAAGCATTACAAAGAGGGCAAAAAGCACCGTAACCAAGTCCGTATAAGATGTCATCCAGCTTGAGCCGGCCGGTTCTTCTTGTTTTTTCCTCTTTTTAGCCATTATGCGTCCCCCCCTGCTTCTTCGTCTGCGCCTTTATTGCGCAATGCCGGCGACAAGAATGCCTTAAGCTTTTCTTCAATAATCCTGGGGTTTTCGCCATTTTGTATGGACAACATCCCCTCTATCTGCACTTCTTTAAGAAGCATTTCCTCGGCATTATAATTCATTAATTTTCTGGAAATCGGCAAAGCAATATAGTTTGCTAAGAGAGCGCCATAAAATGTCGTAATCATAGCCAGAGCCATGTTTTGCGCCAAAAGCTCAATGTCCTGAAGATTCTGCATCATCAAAACAAGCGCAACCATCGTTCCAACCATTCCCCAAGCGGGTGCTAAACCAACAATCATATCCCAAACGGCGCGCACGTCATTATGCCTATTTTCCATATAAACCATCTCTGTTTCCAAAACAGAACGCACAAGTTCGGGGTCTGCCCCGTCAACAACCAGCATTATGCCCTTTTGCAAAAACGGGTCGTCCATGCCCTGTGCGGATTCTTCAAGGGCCAAAACGCCCTCGCGACGGGCCAAATTTGAAAGAGTTACAATGCGCTCAATGCTTCCCGCGTGGTCAAAATTGGGCGGAATAAAAATGAATTTAGCGGCTTTCATGGCCTTTATAAATCTTGAAATCGGCTGGCCGATAAATGTGGACGCAATCGTACCGCCGATAACAAGCATAATAGAACCCGGGTCCGCAAAAGCCCCGACGGCCGAAAACTGCATATCGCCATTTAGCAAAATTGTTATAATTACAAAGAATAATCCCGCTATAAAGCCAATAATTGAGCCTATATCCACGATATTCCCCCCTTAAATGTTGTGTATGTCTTGTTTATATCTTTTGGCCGCCGCCACTACATCCTCAACGGACTCCTTAACGATATATTTAGTACCCGTTGTTGTCGTGATAGTAGTGTCGGGATTGGCCTCAATAATCTGAATTAATTCACAATTTATCACAATTTCCTTGTCGTTCAATCTAGTTACGGTAATCATAATTTTCCCCTCCATACAAACCGTCATTATTACATTATATCAGATATGCGGAAAAAGTCAATAGCTAATCTCGCCTTTGGCTTCGAGCTTTGATTTCTTCCTTTGCCATTTCTTCGGCATGGGCAATATCTCCTGCGGACATTTCGACTTTAAGCCCGTTTATAAAGCCATCAATGGCATCGGGAAACCCCTTGCCCACAAGAAGCTGAAAAAGCAAACGCTTCCGAAAAGCCCTCTCTTGGAAACCACTACTGCTCATGTTACCCTCCCCGGCGGATTCGCGCGCCTTCGAGCCAAGCCCGAAGGCGCACCGCCACCTAGTTTCTAGTTTCTAGTTTCTAGTAACTAGATTATCTTCTTAGATTCACAAGCTCTTGCAGAAGTTCATCCGAGGTTGAGATTATTCTGGAATTTGCTTGGAAGCCTCTTTGTGTTGTAATCATTTCCGTAAATTCCGCCGCCAAATCCACATTGGACATTTCCAATGTGCCGCCAAGAAGCTGCGTTCCTGCGCCGCCGGGCGTAAGGCCAACGCCGTCAAAATCGCCGGAATTCACCGTAACGGCAAACATATTCGCGCCCATGGCCGCCAATCCTGCGGGATTATCAAATTGTGCCAAAACCACCTGCCATAGTGGGAAGGACTGGCCGTTAGAATACGAACCGGTTATAATCCCATCCGCGCCAACGGACAACCCGATTAAGTTACCCGGCGCAAGCCCGTCTTGGGTGTGCTGGGTTACATTGGTGTTCCCCGCATGTTGGGTCATTGCGCTGAAATCAACTCTAATAGCGCGGTCTGCTTCCGCTCCTCCGGCAGGTATCTGCCCAAAATATACTCCGGGCGGGAAATGCGCCAAAGTAGCAGCATCAGTAATTTGCATATCCACAATAAACGGATTGCTGGTGGCAGGTATGTCGGGTCTGCCGTTTTCGTTGAAATTAATATTGGTCATAACATGCCAACCCGGGCTGCCGGGAACAGCCGCACCACTCCATTGAAGTCCTGCTATAGCAGCTCCTGCTGCATCTGTTGTTGGTGGAAGCGTTGTATTGTCTTCAGTACGGATCATTCTGTTATAAACCTGTACTTGCCAACCCTCGGCAGGGGTTGCTCCGTCGCCGCGGTTAGTAACCCAATTAAAGCGAATACTAAGCTGATAAGTCGTCCCCAAAGAATCTTGGAAAGTTACGGTTGAAAGCAGGCCATGAGGATTATCCGGCGAAATTGCATCCGAATATCGAATATTCCCGATAAAATCAACATTCCCCGTAGCCCTTGGCGGAACATTCCGCATAAAGGGGTCAATTTGGATCCCCTCAACCGGCCCTCTCACAGGCTGGCGAATCTCTCCCGTGGCATGGAAGGGATTACCATTATCCCAACGCGCAGGCCACCCCTGCAACAACATCCCATTCGCCGCATGGATATTCCAATGCGCATCCCGCTGAAAATCCCCCGCGCGGGTAAAAAACAACCCGTTTACATCATCACCGACCACGAAAAAGCCATCGCCTTCAATCATAAGGTGAAAGGGGTCGTCAGTACGTTGCGCCGCACCCGGGGCCATTTGGCGTTGAATACTTGAAACATTCACGCCAAGGCCGACTTGCATTGGGTTTGTTCCGCCGCGCCCCACGTCGGGATTAGGGCCACTTGCCCCCCTTAGTGTTTGTGAAAAAGCGTCGGCAAAAGTCATCCGACTGGCTTTAAAGCCATGTGTATTTACATTCGCAATATTATGCGCAATTACATCCATTCTGCTCTGGTGTGTACGAAGACCCGTAACACCGGAAAACATTGAACGCATCATAATAATTCCTCCTCACTTTGTAGAGGTCAGATGTTTAGAGGTCAGAGGTCAGAGCTACATTACCTCTGTCATTCAGTAATGCCAAGCCTCTGCTTAGCAGTCCGGCTCTAAAATTCTGATTTCTGACTTCTGACTTCTGACTTCTGACTTCTATGCTATTACGGCTCCATCAATATTTGTGAATACTTGGTCTTGTTGATTAATTGCGGTTATTACCACTTTGTTTTTAATGTTAACCACCAGCGCGATATTGTCGATTAGCACCAGCGAATCGCGGATTCCCTTGTTTTGGGCGCGCGCCACGCCTTGCTCCAGACGCTGCATTTGTTCGCCATTAAGCCTAATATCGCGGTCATTAAGGCGCACGCTGGCGTGTTTGGAAAATTCTACTTCCATCACGCGCTGGAAATTCGCCTCGGTTGCGGGCGGCTGAACCTGCCCGAAGGGCTGTGCATTTGGCTGATGAATCGGGTTTATTTTCGGGTTAATCTGCATATTATCACCTGCCTATTCTTCAGCGTCTTCGCCGTCAGCCTCTTCGCCCGCGCTGCTTCCGACAAAGGCCGAATATGGCATTGTTCCGACTTCTCCGCCTTCGGGATGCCAGCTTATCCAGACGGCATTGTCTTGAATATGCACGCCGACAACGCGACCATAATCGTCGCCATGGCTTACTCTGTCGCCGGAACTTCTAAGGTTAAAGGCCTCTGTAAGGAAGTTTATGCGGTCAATTCGGTGTGTATCGCCGTTTTGCAGTACTACATAGGGATTGTCTTCGTTGATGGCTATGGAGGCGATTATTCCGCCGTTTGTGATATTGCCGTCATAGAAAATTCCAATTTCCTGCCCAACAATCATAGGGCGCGTGCCTACGGAAACGATATTGCTTGGCAAAATGCGCTCATTGCCGATTGCAAGCATTGGAATTGACCCCAAAAAGTCAACGAATTCAACCCTTCCTTCGATAAAGCCCGTGGCATTGCCTGCCGAATCAAATGTCATGGCCTGCACATAATGGCCGACCATTGCAAGCGTGGCCGTCAAGCCGCCGGAAAGCTGAAGATTCTCGTTTATGGCCGCAAGCAATTGTTGCGTCATAAAGTCGGAATCGTTTGCGCTAAATTGCACGTCGGAGGCCCTAAGTTCGATTTCCGAGCCGTCTGTGCGGATAAGGTTAAGCCAGGGTTCGCCCGCGATAATTGACACGGAGTCCACGCGCCCCGTAATTTCCATAACCTGGTTCGTAACGGGATTGCGCGTCATGCCCATAACCACATGACCCATCATGCTAAATGCCTGGAAACGATTGAAAGTTGTGTTGAGGTTTTGCATTTGTTCAAGGCTGCTAAATTGGGCCAGCTGTGCGATAAATTCGCGGTCGTCCATGGGGTTCAGCGGGTCTTGATGGCGCAATTGCGTGATTAGCAGGTTCAAAAACGCATTGCGGTCAAGGTCGTTTCCGCCTTCGGGAACTCGACGCGGAACTATCTCGTCGTTAAATGGAATGGTATAAGTTGGATTTACTGTTGCCATTAAATCACTCCTTCCTAGATACTAGAAACTAGATATTAGAAACTAGATTCTGTAGTCCACCAGGTTTTCTTCGGTGGCTTGGGGCAACTCCGCCTCGGCATCTTCAAGGCCTTGGGTCATTAGGTTGCGGATGCGTTCTTCGCTGATGGTTTCGTTTTCAAAATCGTGATAGCCGCCTTCGTTGCGTACATTTACTTCGATGTCGGAGATATTGATTCCCGCCTGTTCCAGAGCGTCGCGCAGCAGTTCAAATCCGGCCTCGATAAGCTCTTTAACCCGCTGGCTGTCGGCTATGAATTGCGCGGTTACTATGCCGTTTTGTGTGGCAATTCGCATGGACAGGTCGCCGAGTTGTTCGGGCTTAAGCATTATGCGGATTTCCGCCATTTGCTCCCCGGAGATAAAGCGCACATTTTGCACGATTTGGTCAACGATATTTGCCGGCGTGATGTTTTGTAGCGGGATAAATGGCGCGGGGGCTGTGGTTTGGGTTGTCGTTGCCACCGTTGGTGCGGGGGCTGTTTGCGTTGCGGGGGTCATTTGGGGTTGGGCTTCGTTTTGTATGGTCGTTTGCGCGGTGCTTCGCACTAGCTCCTCAGCCACTTCCGGCATAATTTGGGCTGTGGGTTCAGGGGCTTCGGTTGTGGGAGCGTCGCGCCTGTCTGTGGCTGTTTGCGCCGTTAACGCTTCTTCGGGCAATTCTGCGGGCAATTCGGCCTCAAGGCTTAATTCCTCTTGGACAACGGGATTATAACTGCCGACCGTTGTGTAAGTTTCCACGGTTTGCGCCAGTTTTTGCAGGGTTGGCAGGGCTTCGGGATAATTTAGCAATTGAACCTGATTTTCCAAGCCCTTGGCCGCCAATAGCAATTCCACACGGTTTTCCGCCACCAAAAGTTCTTCAAGCGGCATTTCCAGCGTTTCAATCAGCTCGGCCAAAGCTTCAAGCGTAATGCCCAAAGTCGCCGCCAATTCCGCCAAAAGTGCGTCTTCGTCCACGATAATCTCAGTCGGCAGGGCTTCCGCGCTAATGGCTTCGGGGGCGGGGGCATATTCCGCAGTCGCTTCATAGTTTTGCGCCGTTTCGGTTTCCTGCGGCGCGTAATTCGTCGAATTTTGTGAATTTTGCGTTTCGGCCACGGGCGTATTCTGCTGATTCTCATTAGAACCCTGCGGATTATTGTTGCGCTGAACGGGGGCGTTGTTTTCGGGGCGCGTTGCGGCTTCGGCATTTGAGGCCGCGCCCAAATTGCTCATCAAGCTGTCAAAATCGCCGCCGCCCACTCCGCGATTGCCGCGATTGCCGCCGCGATTTTGCATGGGCAAAACCGCCGCATTTTGTACTGAATTCAACATATTTTCACCTCCTTTCATGCATTTTTATGTCAAGCGGCCTTAAGCCGCATATGACCTTAAGGAGTGTACATCTGTCGCAAAATTGCGGTTCTTGTCGGTTCGCTTACATTTTCGAGAATTCTGGCAACCGTCGCCTCCGGCAAATCGCGAAAAACGCTTACAAGCAGGGGCATGTCGGTTGCGGCCATATTGTCGGCCTCAATGGCGCGCCCTATGGCAATGGGCGACATTACAGTCCAAACATCCAAATAGTGCTGCCGCCTATATCCCGCCACCATATGGGCGGTTTCACGGGTATAAATTTCCTCGGCAAGGTCGGGATGAACGGTCTCAAAAAATTCCATAAAGGCATCGAGATTCCCCTCGATAACCCCGCGCTCAAAAGCCTCGCGATTGGCGGCAATCCGCGCGTGGTCGCGCTCCATTTCCCGCAGACGCTCAAGCTCAAGCTCGTTTTCGCTGATGGTATTATACATTGCGGTCATATCGTCTTCAAAAGAGTTCACAAAATTCTCGGCCACATCCAGACGTTCTTGAAGCCCCGAATTTTGCGCCCTTAATTCGTCAATTTGCTCTAAAAGCACAATTGTGGGGTCATAAACCTCGCCGCCTTCGACTTCTTCGGCCCCGGGCACAAAATCTCCAACCAGCGGCACATTGCGCAAAAACGGCATTACAACATTGTCGCGAAGGCCAAAAACATTAAAGGCCACCATGGCCACAAGGCCGCCCACAACCAAAACAAAGGCAATTAAGGCAATAAGCCCCGCCTTGCCCTTTTTTTCAACTGCCGGAGATTTCACATTCGACATTCAATCACCTCTGCGACAAACGCATTCGCATTTGTCAATTAACAATTAACAATGAATAATGAATAATTATGGATGATTTTGCTTCGCAAAATCTTTGAGTTGATTCAAGAAATTCGACCAAAAGGGCGAATTTCCTCCTTCATTATTCATTCTTCATTATTCATTCTTCATTCTTCATTATTCATTGTTCTTTGACAAAACCGCTGTTTTATAGCTTACAACTTCGTCTATGCCCTTTTGCTCGGCCTTTTTTTCTTCAACAAGATATTCTTCATAGTCGTTTTCTTTAAGTTTATCAAGGGATTTGCGCTCTCTCATCGCCTCAACCAGCGCAAGCCGCGCTTCTTCAACCTTGGCCTCGGCCCGCACAATCGCCTCTTTTTGCTCTCTAATCAAAACCTTAAGCCTGTCTAAAAATATATTGTGCTGGCGTATGTCAATGGGCTTTACGCCCGTGTTTATGCTGTTTCTAAAGCTTTCAATGCAGTCTGCGCGCGTCTGCCGAAGTTGCGCAAGTTTCGCCTTTTCGGCCTCCAGAGCCATAATGGCCTTGGCCAACTCGTTTTTCTTTAAATCCTCAATCTTTTCCTTAATGCTTAAGATTGGGGCAAGCTTAAAGTTAAATTTAGCCATCGGCCTCACCCTTTGGATTCAAAATCTCACTCATATAATTCACAGCGTCCGGCAGGGAATATTTCGCCTCAACCGTCTGGGTTAAAAAGCTGTTAATTGCGGGATTTTTGTCGATTGCGTCGTCAATATCGGCACTCGAACCGCGCACATATGCGCCTATATTTATCAAATCTTCGGCGTCGGCATAAACCGCCATGGATTTTTT
>JAITMQ010000163.1 GCA_031277225.1 Clostridiales bacterium
ACTTCAATGCCCTTTTTGCCGATTTTTTTCGTGCTAAACATGGCAGGCACTCCCCGAATAAGGTCTAGGGTCTGCACACACAGACCCTAGGGCGTGTGGACAAACTGAAGGTGCATAGATTTTTGAGATGAAATTTTGCAGATTGTTGTCAGTTTTTTCCGCAGTGTGCCAGGGGCACATAAGGAAAAAATTGGCAACAAGATGCGAAATTTCAGCCAAAAAGATATGTGCCGGCAGTTTGTCCACACGCCCTAAAGTTCCATACACATCACCTGCCCTCTGAGAGCAGATTAACAGCCGCACCTGTGTTGAACCATTTTCTCGCTACATTCTCACTATAACACACAATGCGATAAAATTCAACACAATTTTCGAAAATCCCCTCAAGATAATTTACCTTGACTTATTTTAAAACTTGCGGTATAATTATGATAGTTTATTCTAAAACTTAAGGAGGAGATTATGAGTATATCTCGATTAATTATTATTTTATCGGTGGTTTTCGTTATTTTGGCGGGCTTGGCCGTAGCTTTTAATATTTTGTCAACCCGCGCCGACGACCGCCTTAAGGCCTATTTTGCGCAAAACATTTCCCTAACCCGCGCCGCACAGGAATTGCGCCAATCTTCGGAAGATTTAACCCGCTGGGCGCGCGTTTACGCCGTTACGGGCGACAGAGCCATGTATGAGGCATTTTGGAATGAAATTAATGTAGACAGGCGCGCCGACGCCGCCGTTGCTGTTTTTGAATATTACAATGCCCCCGCAGAGGAACTTCATTTAATTTCAACCGCCGCCGACCTCTCTATGGCACTTGCCGAGGTTGAAGACGCGGCCTTTGAGCTTGCAACGGCCGGAAATTTTGCGGCGGCCACGGCCATAATGTTCGGCGACGAATATGAAGCCTTCCGACTGCCGATAATGGCCACTTTGGACCAATTGGTCGAAACCGTAACCATAAGAACCCAGGAAGAGCAAGACGAAGCCGATGTTACGGTGGCATTTTTTGAAATGTTGTCTTTGGGCGCAATTATTCTTTTTGCAGTCGTGGGCGTGGGCGGCGTATTGCTCATTCTGCGCAAAATTTCGCCCATCAATGATTTGGTTACGACTTTTGGCGAGGTTTCAAATGGCAATTTGAACGTAAATATCGACAGAACAAAGATTTCAAATGACGAAATTGGGAAATTGACCCGCTCTACATATGAATTGATTGACATATTAAAGACCATTGTGCAGGATTTGTCGATAATGGAAAAGGAGTTTAATGTCAATGGTGATTTTGAGCATCGCGTTGATGTCAATAAATACAACAATTCCTTTAGAGAGATGATTGAAGGAATTCACGCCATTATTGACGACCAAATGAAGGATATAGTCGGCGTTTTGGACGTTGTCGGCAAAATAAGCGATGGCGACTTTGATGTGAAAATCGCCGACATGCCCGGCAAAAAGGCCATTATGCCGCAGATGTTGCGCGGCGTAACACAAACCCTAAACGAACTTTACGAGTCTGCGGCCTATTTGGCGGAATCCGCCGCAAAGGGCAAATTGGACGTGAATGTCGACACAGCCAAGTTTAAGGGCAATTGGGCCAGCCTTGTCGGTTCGCTAAACGAATTGGTTGAGGCCGTGGCAGAGCCTATGGAGCTAATCGAAGCCTCTCTAACCCATATGCAAAAGGGCAATTTTGCAGACGCGCGAATTAATGCATCCTTTAACGGCACATTTGAAAATGTTAAGAATGCCCTAAATTCAACGGAAGAGATTACTTTGTCATATATTAACGAAATTGCGGACGTGCTTTCGCGCATGGCGCGGGGCGATTTGACCGTGGATGTGCGGCGCGATTATATCGGCTCTTATGCGCCGATAAAGTCGGCTTTGTTGACAATTTTGGACTCGTTGAACAATACCATGTCGGAAATTCAGGCGGCTGTGAATCAGGTTGTTTCCGGCGCAGAACAAATTGCGCGCTCCGCCACTCATTTGGCAGAAGGCGCAACCCGCCAAACCGCCTCTATAGAGGAATTGTCAAGCTCTATGGCGCTTATTCACGAAAAGGCAACACAGGCCAGCCAAGGCGCGGAATCGGCCAATCAAAGCACCGAGCGTACGCAGAAATATGCCATTGCGGGCACAGAGGCCATTCGCCATATGACCGACACAATGAACGAAGTCAAGGCCTCAACGGACGATATTGCCAAAATTATCGACGTTATCACAAGCATTGCCTTCCAAACGAATTTGCTTGCGCTTAATGCCTCGGTTGAGGCGGCGCGCGCGGGCGAGCATGGGCGCGGCTTTAGCGTGGTTGCCGACGAGGTGCGCACGCTGGCCGGCCGAAGCCAAAAGGCCGCAAACGACACTTCCGAAATTATAATTGACGACATACAAAAAGTTGAGCAGGGCGTGAAGGCCGCCGACGATGTGGTTACTTCATTTGACACCATTGCCGAAAATATTGCCGAAATTTCTAAAACAATTCGGAGTATTACCGAAATTTCGGGCGAACAGCTGGATTCTATCAGCACCGTGAACCACAGCGTTACGGAGATTATGGATGTTGTAACCGACACGTCGGCAACGGCGCAGGAGTCGGCCTCGGCCTCGGAAGAGCTGAACTCGCAGGCAGAAGTTTTGCGGGAGATGATTGACTTCTTCAAGCTTAAGTGATGCCGGAGGAGGATTATGAAAAAAATTGCTAAGTTCGGAATAGCTTTAATTTTGGCGGCTTTGCTGACCGCCTGCGGCGCGAGGGAGGGCGATTATCCCGATTATGAGGACTATGTTGAGATTACGACCCCCGCATTGCCCACACCGCCGTTGCCAACGGGAACGCCGCCAAGTCCAACGCCCGCGCCAACCACGCCGGCCGCCGAAACGCCCGCTATTGCGGAAGAAACGGATTTTACGCCAACCATGCCAATTGCCGAGGAAGGTTTTAGCCTTCCCGTCAGGCGCAATACGATTTCCGCAGGATATACCCTTTCCGCCGCAATTATGGCGGACGGCGGCGTTTACACCTGGGGCGGTACATATGGCGAACCCACGCGAACCTCGGAGAATATGGCCGCCATAAGGGCGTTTACGCTGTGGTTTTGGGCTTTAGACCATGATGGCGGGCTTTGGGGTTTTAGTCAGCATGACGGCGAAAAATTTGCCATAGCGGAAGAAATTGCCGACATCAGCGGCGACGGCATCATAGCCAAAAACGGCAATTTAAGGAATTCCCCGCCCATGCCGCCCATAACGCAATTTATGTTTTCGATTCACACGGAGTTTTTATGGCAACTTAGGGCGAATCATATCATCGACATGGCCGAATTCGGCGAGCAGAGGCTGTTTCTAAGCCACGACAACAGCCTTTGGGGCGCTGGTCTAAACCTGCCGGGCATTGTGCATGAAGAATTACACGGCTTTCATAGAGAAATGGTTCATATAATGGACGATGTGGCGCAAATTTCCGCCGGGTCAAATCATCTTTTGATTTTAATGACGGATGGCCGCCTGTATACATGGGGCGCGAATCATAGAGGGCAGCTTGGAATCGGAAATTTCAGCCCCAACAGCGATTCTCACCATATTTTGGACAATGTCGCGGCAATTGAGGCCGTCGCCGATTCAAGTTTTGCCATAACCACGGCGGGCGCGCTCTATGCCTGGGGCGCGAATAATTACGGGCAGCTTGGCAATGGCGAGGTTGCGCTTCGCCAAACCACGCCCGTCCCCATAATGCAGGGCATTGCCGCCGTTTCTGCGGGTTATAGCCATACTTTGGCTTTAAGCACCACGGGCCGCCTCTACGCTTGGGGCGACAATGAATTTGGGCAATTGGGCAATAATACCACGCAATCCCGCCCTTATCCGGTTTTCGTGATGGACGGCGTGGAATTGCCCTAGGTTCCGCAAAATGTTACATATTTTTCTACGACTTTTGGCTTTGAATATTGCGCCGACTCTATATAGGGTCGGCGCAACGCATTTACGAGGTCATGGACGGGCTGCAAATCGCCCGTTTCTGCGGCTGTCAAGGCCTGCTCAACCTTATGATTCCGCGGAATAATGGCGGGATTATTGCGCCGCAACAGCTCCGTGGCCTGCTCTGCATTTTGCCCGGCGGAATTAAGCCGCCGAATCCATTTGCGCCGCCATTCGCGAAGTTCGGGGAATTCAAAGCTTCGGAAGGTTTCGGTGAAGTCCAAAGAATATTCGGCCATGGCATCCAGCAATTCCTGCGCTAAATCGTGGTCATCCTCGCGCTCGCCTTTTAGCCCCATTTTCCTGCGCATGACTTTGAGCCAATTATTCATATAATATTCCGGAAACAAATCTATTTCTTTTGTTACAAGCTCTATAGCGATTTCACGCTCGGGAGCAATTAGCGGCAGAAGAGCTTCCGCCAGGCGCGAAAGATTCCAGGCAGCGATTGCAGGCTGGTTTTTATAGGAATATCGCCCCTGTTTATCAATAAAACTAAAGACGGCGGCGGGATTATAGCCATCCAAAAAGGCGCAAGGCCCATAATCCAGCGTTTCGCCCGAAATTGCCATATTGTCGGTATTCATCACGCCATGCACAAAGCCGAGACCCATCCATCCTGCAATCAGCTCGGCTTGACTTTTGGCAACCCTTCGCAATAGTTGCAAATATTTTCCATCGGACTCCTCCAAAAGTTCGCAAAAATGCCGCCAAATGGTATAATCCGCCAAGGCCTTAAGCTCATCAAACGAAGCATAAGCCCGCGCAAAATCGAAAGTGCCGACACGAATATGGCTTGTTGCCACACGCGTCAGAACCGCGCCAATAAGCGGCCTTTCGCGCAAAACTTCTTTACCCGTAGTTGTAATTGCAAGCGCACGCGTTGTTGGCACGCCCGCCGCCGCCATAAATTCGCCGACAATATATTCGCGAAGCATTGGCCCAAGCGCGGCATTTCCGTCTGCGCCGCGCGCAAAAGGTGTTCGCCCCGCGCCTTTAAGTTGCACGTCAAAACGCCGCAAATTTGGGACAATAAGCTCGCCAAGCATGACGGCGCGCCCGTCGCCCAGCATATTAAAATGCCCGAATTGAAAGCCCGCATAGGCCTGTGCAAAAGGCCTTGTGGCCTGCGGCAAGCCCCCTAAAATGCCTAATTCGCGCGCCAAATCCTCGTTGAAAATAAGCGGCTCGCGTTTATACGATTCTTCGGGCTGCCACTCTCTATAGAAAATTTCGGGCAACTCCAGGTAGCTATATTGAAAATTCATTTTTCCTCCCTTGAAATTCTTTCGCCTATATGCTATTATGTTTAATGAGGTGGATATAAAATGCTAGAAAATCCTGTAAAATCTAGGACATTCAAGCCCTATCGCATTTGGGGCGCGCTTATGGTTTTAACCATTGCCTATGGCTTCACACTGGCCTTTATCGAATACGGCACTGGCGGCTTCGCCCATATCGCGGGCGGCCTGTGGCGAATTATGACAGGCCCTGCGCTGATTTTTCACGATTACATAGCCATGGTCGGCATTGGCCCGGCACTTGTCAATTCCGGAATTTCAAGCCTAATTATGCTGGGCGCGTTTAAGCTTGCGCGCCAGCCCTGCAGCGGCTCACAAATGGCGGTTTGCGGGCTTGTTATGGGCTTTGCCCTAATGGGCAAAAATCCTGCGAATATTCTGCCGATACTTTTTGGCGCATATCTCTACAGTCTATATAAAAAAGTAGACTACAAAGAGATTGTAACCGTGTCGGGCTTCGCCACCTGCCTGGCTCCAATAGTCAGTCAGCCGCCCCATATCCCCGAAATTGTCGCGCTTATCGGCGTTGGCGGCGGCGTGGTTATGGGTCTTGCGCTCGGCATTTTTCTGGGCTTTATTATGAATGCAGTCGCCGCCAATATCCGCAAAAGCCACGAGGGGCTGAATCTCTATAATATGGGCTGGGCGGCGGGTTTGGTCGCAATTGCGCTGACAATGATTTACACCGTGGCCGGAATTGAACGCTTTGGCCCGGGCATTACTCCCGGTTATATTTTGGGAGGCTACACTTTTGATGAATTTTGGAATCCAATCGCGCTAAGCCCGATTGGAAGCTATAATGCCCTGCTCTATGGCTATGTCATTTTTGTCAGTCTATATTTCATAACTTTTGGTCTGTTGGCCGGCGCGCGCTTCCGCAATCTTAAGCAAATTTTGAACCTTAAGGCCGGCGACGCGCATTTTCTCAACAATTATTACGCAAAATACGGCCAAGGGCCGGTCTATATGGCCATGGGCTTTTTGGGCGTTCTTACGCTGGTTTTAACCCTGCCTCTGCAAGTAAATCTCACGGGCCCTATTGTCGGCGCAATTATGTCCATGGTGGGTTGGGGCGGCTTTGGCAAGTCCGTTGCGAATGCCGCCGCAATAATTTCGGGCGTGCTTGTCGCCGCGACTGCCCGCTATTTCATTTCGCCGAATTTTCTGCGCGAAGGCTATAATTTGCTAACTTATTTTTCAACACAAACAGTCATATGGACATCGGCCTTTTGGGGCACCTGCCTAAGCCCCATGGCGCGCTTTTTCGGCTGGAAATGGGCCATTCCCATAGGCATGGTGCATTTCGCCTTCGCCTATACAATCGCGCCCTTCCATTGGGGCCAAAACCTCTATAACAACGGCCTCGCCGCAGGCTTTGTCTGCATGGTAATGATTCCAATAATCCGCGCCTTCGACAAAAAAGGCAAATACAATCCGGAAAATGTCTATCCTTCAATTGAGGTTTAACTCAAGGCCTCCCAAACACCGCTTTTTATGAACAGACCCACCAATTCCGGCTGCAATTTGCCCTCTTCTGCCATGGAAAGCAGGATGTTTTGGGCTTTTTCCACGGGCATCCCCTTTTTATAGGGCCTGTCCATGGCCGTAAGGGCGTCAAAAATGTCGATAATTGCCAAAATGCACATTTCCGTGGTTACTTCGCCGCCCTTAAGGCCCTGCGGATAGCCGCTTCCGTCAAGATATTCATGATGACCCTTCGCCCACGCCGCCACATTGCTATAATGGCGGTTAAATTTCATATTATCAAGCAATCTGCCCGTAATTGACACATGTTCCTGCATAATTTCGCGCTCTTTCGCGGTCAACGTACCCTTTTTAATCAAAAGCGCGTCCATTTCGTCGGCAGTCAGCAGGGGAATCTCGTTCTCATCCGAGTCGTAATATCTAATTCGCCCCAAGGCCTTAATTTCCTCAATTTGCTCGTCGGCCAAAAATCCCGCAGAATTTGTCGATTCAATGAATTCCAAGTTTTTGCGTAACTCGCTCAGCTCATCCTCGGGCGAAGTCCGGTTTTTCAAATGCTTGTTGAGGGCTTGCTGCCGCTTAATCTCGAACTTTAGCCGCACAATCTCAAGACGCTCGCCCAAACGGTCAATTTTGTCCATAATATGCAGAGGCGTGATAATTTTGCCTATATCATGCAAAAAAGCCGCCATAACCAGCTGTTCGCGACGGTTTTTGCTAAAATGAAATTCATGCCCTTCTTGGAAATTTTCGGCCAAAAAATCGGCAAAAAGGCCGCAAAAGCGCGCCACATTTTTTGTATGGTTTACATTGTATACAGAACGTTCGTCGATGGCCTTGGTCATCACGCTGACAAAAGACTGAAACAGCTCGTCAATCTCCTTGGCGAGAAAAATATTGTCCAAGGCATTGGCCGAAATGCTTGCAAGTGCCGTTAAAAGCGTTATATCGCAGGTATTGTTAAACGAAGTGGGCTGATTGGTATTTTTATCCATTGCGTTTATAAGCTGAATCACCCCCACAACCTCATGGGACGAGGTTGAAAGCGGAAAAACCAGCATAGAACGGGTTTTATAGCCCGTTATCCTGTCATAATTTTTTGGCCCGTCAAAATTGAAAATTTTATCCGAATATACATCATCGACAATGACAATTTCTTCCTTCAGCGCGGCATATGCGCTTACGGTCTTGATATTACTTTCGTCAAGAACAATAGGGGGCAGGTCGATTTTATCCCTTGCCCCCTGATATGTGTTAAGGCTGTTATTCCTTAGAATACGAAAATGCAGCCTGCCTTCGTCCGCGATATAAAGCGTGCCCGCATCGGCATTCGACATGCGCATCATTTCGTCCAAAATAATGTTTAAAAGTTCAAAATAATCCTTTTCGCGACTAAATGCGACAACCACGTCCAAGATGCTTTTTAAATCACTTTCGCTTATTTCATAATGCGCGCTCATCTCAATCTCCATGGTTTTCGGCTATACAGCGGCTTTTGCGGTTTCAACCAGCTTTGAGAAGGCGGGCGCGTCGTGAATGGCCATTTCCGCCAGCATTTTGCGATTTATGTCGATTCCGGACACTTTTAGGCCATTCATAAAGCGGGAATAGGACATTCCATTGATGCGCGCGGCGGCATTTATGCGCGTAATCCACAGCCTTCTAAAGTCGCGCTTGACTTGCTTGCGGCCGACATATGCATGGGCCATGGCGCGAATAACCGCCTGTTTTGCGGCCTTATACTGCTTCGAGCGCGCGCCGTAATATCCCTTTGCTAATTTCAACACTTTCTTTTGTCTTTTTTTGGCATTTAAGCCACCTTTAACTCTTGGCATCTATATTCCTCCAATATATTACAGTATCTTACAAATATGGCATAGCCTGCTTGTAATTTTTTTCTGTGGTCTTGTCCATAAGCGTGGCTTTGCGCAAATTGCGCTTACGCTTAGGCGATTTTTTTTCCAAAATATGGCTTTTGTTGGCCTTCATGCGCTTAAGCCGCCCCGTTCCTGTGGCTTTAAAGCGCTTGGCCGCGCCCTTATGGGTCTTCATTTTAGGCATATTAAAACTCCTTTACTCTTCTTTTTGTACATTCTCTTTTGCTTCTTTTTTGGCTTCTTCCTTCTTTAAATCCTTGCGGGGAACCAAAAACATGGACATGCGGCGGCCGTCAAGCTTCGGAGCCCTGTCAATTGTGCCAAATTCCTCTACGGATTTAGCGAATTCTTCCAATATTTTGTTGGCAACAGAAGTGCGTCCCATCTCGCGCCCATGGCGAAAACGCACGGTAATTTTAACTTTGTCGCCGCTTTTCAAAAAGTCAATTGCGCGCTTAACCCGAACCTCAACATCGTGCTTGTCGATATTTGGCGAAAGCCACAATTCCTTTGTTTCCGCGCCTTTAGACTTTTTGCGCGCCTCCCGCTCTTTTTTGGATTGCTCGAATTTAAATTTCGAAAAATCCATAATTTTACAGACGGGCGGCTTGGCCTTTGGCGAAATTTTCACCAAATCGAGATTCTTATCCTCGGCCATTTTTTGCGCATCCCTAGTGGCGACAACCCCTATCATTTCGCCATTTGAGCCAATCAGACGAATCTCTTTGTCCCTAATTTGCTCATTAATGTAATAATTTGCTATATTCAGCACCTCCTGAACCCCGCAAAAAAACGGGCTAATTAGCCCGCAAAGATTCAAAAAATCCTTTAACCCCAGCACCGAAGCACGAGGTGAGAAGCAGGCTTCTTCTTCATACCAAAACATTCTAACATACTCAACCCCCGCTGTCAAGCAAAACTTTTGCGCCTGCGTGGCTTGCCTCGAATTCTGTGAATTGCCAGCCACTTTCCAGGCTTTTTAGGGCGGCTTTGGCCATTTTGGGGAAATTTTCGCCTTTGTAGAATGCGAAAATTGACGGGCCTGCCCCACTTAGGAAAGTGCCCACAGCCCCATTTTGGCGTAAAATGCTCATAACATCGGCATATTCGGGGATGAATTTCGCGCGATGGGGCTGATGCAGCTTATCGCTCATTGCGATGCCGATTTTTTCAATATCCGCCGCCGCAAGTGCCGCCACCAAAAGCCCGTAATGCGCCATATTAAAGCGATATGCCTCCACGATTTCATGCATATTTTCGGCACTTAATTTAGGCAAAATTGCGCGCGATTTTTTGGTCGGAAAGTCAAAATTTGGGATGGCCGCACCAAATTTCAGTCCTGCGTCAATCAGCGGCTCTATGCTCATGCTATTGCCGTAATATCGCCCATTTTCGCCGCGCGCGCCCACGAAAATTCCGCCAAAAATCGCGGCCCCTGCATTGTCCGCATGGCCCTCGAATTTGGCGGCAATATTCAAAATTTCGTCCTTATCGAGATTTTGGCCGGAAAGCGCATTTGCGGCCAAAATGCCCGCAACAATGCAGGCCGCACTAGAGCCAAATCCCATGCTTATGGGAATTTGGCTGTCCTGCCTAATATTCACACCGACAAAATTCTCCTTAAGCCCCAATTCCCGATAAAAGCCGTAAAATGCGCGCTCAATGAGATTCGCATAATCCCTCGGTTTTGCCTCGCAAATCGGCTCAAACCAAAACTGATTGTATACATTCAAAGCTATGCTGATACAATCAAAGCCCGAACCCAAATTCGCGCTTGTCGCGGGTACTTTTACATAAATCATCTTTTTTCCAATTCCTCCACGCGGCCGCGAAGCTCCTTAATCTCAAGGTTTAGCGAGCTTTCGTGGCAGATGTCGCGGGCGCGTTCGCCTACAACGGTGCTGTTTGGCGGCACATTGCGCAAAACCACAGCTCCCGCGCCAATTTTCGTATTATGCCCAATTTTAATCGGCCCCAAAATGGCAGAACCTGCGCCAATCATCACATTATTGCCGATGCAGGGATGGCGTTTGCCCGTGTCCTTGCCCGTTCCTCCAAGGGTTACGCCCTGATAAATCGTTACAAAATCGCCGATATTGCAGGTTTCACCGATTACAACGCCCGTTCCGTGGTCGATAAAAACCACGCCCAGCCGCGCGCCGGGATGAATTTCAATTCCCGTAAAAAGCCGCACAATTTGCGACAAAAGGCGGGACAGGAAGAAAAAACGCCGCCTATAGAGGGCGTGCGAGGCGCGATGCACCAAAACCGCCCAAAATCCCGCATAGAGAAAAACCTCGAAAACCGTGTGAATTGCGGGGTCTTGTTCCTTGATAAATCGAATTAGCCTTAAAGTCCTCATTTTAACCTCATTCTAGGTGGGCGAACATTAGGGTCGAGATATAACGCTCGCCTGTGTCGGGAAGGATGGCGACGATATTTTTGCCCGAATTTTCGGGGCGCAAAGCCAGCTGCAAGGCCGCCCAAGCCGCCGCCCCCGAGGATATGCCCGCCAAAAGACCCTCAATTTCAGCCAATTTGCGGGCGGTTTCAATTGCGTCATCATTACTGACTGTCATAATTTCGTCATAAACATTTCTGTCAAGCACATTCGGCACAAAATTCACGCCAATGCCCTGAATCTTGTGAAGCCCCCACTGCCCCGCGGACAAAATCGGCGAATCGGCGGGCTCAATCGCAACAATTTGTATATCGGGATTTTGCTCTTTTAAGTACTGACCCGCGCCCGTCAAAGTGCCGCCCGTGCCCACACCCGCCACAAAAATATCAACCAGCCCGCCCGTGGCCTCCCAAATTTCGGGCCCCGTCGTGCGCCTATGCATTTCGGGATTGGCGGGATTGTCGAATTGTGCGGGAATAAAGCTGTTCGGGGTCTTGGCGGCAATTTCCCGCGCTTTTTCAATTGCGCCCGTCATGCCCAATTTGCCGTCGGTCAGCACAACTTGCGCGCCAAAAATTTCCATAAGTCTGCGCCGTTCTATACTCATAGTATCGGGCATTGTAAGCACACAATGATAGCCGCGCGCCGCCGCAACCGCCGCCAGGCCAATGCCCGTATTGCCGCTGGTTGGCTCAATAATCACGGAATCGGGGGTTAAAATTCCGCGCGCCTCAGCGTCCGTAATCAATGCCAGCGCGAGGCGGTCTTTGACGCTGCCGGCGGGATTATAGCTCTCCAATTTCCCGATAATTCGACTTCTAGCACCGAATTTCGCCGCAAATTTCGCCAAATCCAAATGCGGGGTATTGCCAATTAATTCCAACAAATTTTTGTAAATTTTACCCATAAAACGCCTCTTTCGTTTTTAGCACATTTTACCACATTCGAGCCTAATTGTCAATAGCCTTTAAGGCCTCTTGCGCCTCGGCCACAGCCGCCTGATGGCAAGGATTTGAGCGATTGCTGCCATGCAGCAGACTGCCCGCAAAATGCAGGCAAATTACGCCACAAACCCCATTATCCTTGACCGCATCAAGATTCACGCCGCGCCCATAGCCCCCCGAACGATTGTTGACCACGGCGGTTGCGGGCGCGTCGTCGCGCCCCGCATGTGGAAAATTCGTTAGCGAACCCGCAAAGGCATAATTTTCGACAAAAATCAGCACAGGCCGCCGCGCCCATGAATGTCCGCCCCAAATTTCGTTGATAATTTGCGCGTCGCAGGTTGTGAGCGGTTCGACATCGGCGTGATTATGGCCGAAAGTGCGGCGAATGTAGAATTCGCGCCCGGTTTGTAAATCCAGAGCCAGCGCATCGGCGCCGCGCGCAAAGACATGCTGAATCTCGTCAAACCAATTCGCGTCATATCTGACAGTATATGTAATTTCCGTGGTGTGGTGAATCTCCTCATGCGCAATCTCCAAATCCACCGCGCAGACCAGGGCCGCCAAGGCCGAAATTATCGCATATTTTGCCATTAAATTCCCTCCAATTGCGTCATTAAGTTTATTACGATAATATTACAAAATTGTTAACTTGTCAATAATTTTGTAACAATTTGTCCTAGTAATTTCAGGCAGCGCGGCATAAAATGGCTTGAGGTGATGATATGTCAAGCAAGTTTCAAAACCGCATTAAGCGCATACTTTACCGCCCAATTCGAAGAAAACGCCCGCATCGCGATTTTATTTCAAAAAAACTTGAAGAGGCCGAAAAAGCCCTAAATAGCACGGTTGGCGGAATTTTTGGCCGTCGGCGGCGGTAAAATTTGGCTAAAGTTTTTTCTATTTTTTGCCGAAATAGAAATAAGAAGTAGCCAAGGAGGGAAAATTATGGCAGTTGTAAATTTAGGCGGACTATCCGTAACAGAAAGCTCCTATCGCAAGGCGCGGGGCATTGTTGAAAATAAGGCGGGCGGCGGCAGAAAGTCCGCCGGTGATGTTTTGTCGTCGCTTCGTTCCATGATGCCCGGCTGGAATATTTCGACCAGCTCGGCCAATTGGGGCGAGGGTTTTCGCAATATCGAGATTGACGTGAACACCCTCAACCGCATGGCGCGCGACCCCGAGGCGATGGTGCGTTATAAGGCGTTAATCCTTGATTTGGAGGGCGTTGTGCCAAGTCTTGAAGAATGGGCGGCGCAGAATCCCGATGCCGAAAAATCCTTTGAATTCGGCATTACAATGGCGCTTGACGGCATGGTTACGGCCGTGGCCATGATGCGCACACTTTTGGGCGCGGAAACGCGCACAACCTTCGAATTGCCAAGCGACAGAGCAAGCTGGGCGGAATTGATTACGCAAAAATTGAACGCGCTGAATGAAGGGCGCGCGGAAAATGTGAGCTGGCAAGCTTAATAATAGAGGTCAGAGGTCAGAGGTCAGATTTTGTAGCCGCTGTTGGGGTCGTAGTCTTCGTATTCGTTTAGTTGGCCGTTTGGGCCATAGGTTAGGCCTATATATACCGGGGTTTTTGGCTTCGATTCAGAGGTCAGTTTTGGGTCGTTTAGAAGGGTCTGCCAAGAGGATTTTAGTTCTTCGGCAATTTGGCGCGCTTGGTTTAGTGCGCCGTTTTTTTCGTCTTCGGTTCGTGCGAAGTCGGCACGAATTAAGATGGAGTTGACAAAAAGATAGATGTCGGCCAGCTCGAAGGAGAATTCCACGCTCATGTCCAGGGTTTCAAAAAGCACGCCAAGGCAGTCCTTGGCGTTTTTTAGGGCTTTTGAGCAAGCGACGCTCCTAGGCGCGGCATTGATTGCTGTGTCAATATGCGTGATTAACAGCTCAAAATTTATGACAGTTAATTCCAGCGGGCTTGCTTCTTTGATTCTTTCAGTTAAGGCTTTTTTGTCGACTTCTGTCAAATTGATTCTCCTAGCGCAGAATTAGGAATCGCATAATACGATTATACAGCGGCAATTGATTAAGATCTGTAAAAAGGCTTTGCAATTCGGCGAAAGAGCCGAAAATCTGGTCTTCGCGATATTCGATGATGCGGCCGATAATTTCGGGAGTCATGGCGGCGTCAAGGCTTGCAAGCTCGGCGGGCGCGGCCGTGTTAATATTCGTGCGAACGGCAAAATGCGCCCGAATATCGGCGGGTAAATTGCGGATAAACGGCGGCAATTGGCTTGGGAAATTCCAATTGCCCCGCCCCGTCGAACTCACGATTTGATTGGCTTGAAGCGGGGTTAGGCCCAGCTCGGTCAGTCTTGCGGCGGGCGCGGTGTTAATATTTACCAATTCCGGGACAGGCCGCACGTCAACATAGATAAATGGCGAAATTGCGGCAAAACTCGCGCCCGGCGGCAAAAGAATGGCGATTTGCTCAATATTCACAAAGGGCGTGTGTTCCCGTTGTTCAATAATATTATTTAACGCTCTGTTAAGATTAACGGTGCTGACCACGGAAGTGCCAAAAAGGCTCTCCAGCTCGCTTCGCGGGGCGGTGTTAATATTTGTAAAAGCGCGCAAATTGTCGCCCAGCGCGTTGGTATTGGCGGGACTAATGAAGCCCGTATGGCTGATTAAATCTTGCAAATTGCGAATTGGCATAATTTGCCTTTGCATCACAATTGCATTGGCCTGGACAACACTTGTTCCCGCCCGCGTCAGCTGGAAATTATTGGCAAGATTCATATTCGCCCTAAATCCCGGACGCGAAAACTCAATTTCATAGACATCGCTGACCGCAACAAAGGGCGCGCGCGGGTTGAAAATACCAAGAGGCATTATTCCGCGAGCAACTAATTGTTCAGTATTCTCAAACAGACCTCGATTTTGCACGGCGCGCGAATTTATAATCGCCTGCGCCTGTGGCGAGCTGAAAATCGATTCCAGCTCTTCCCTGACGGCGGTGTTAATATTCGTGCTAACGCCCAATCTATGGCGGTTTTGCTCGAAAAAGTCCCGCGTCATGCCCGGAACGAATTTAAGGTCGCTAATTTGCTGAAATGGCGCATTTGCGCGGAAAGTAACGATGCTGCGGGCAAGCGCAAAACTCGCGCCCGTATGCAGCTGAATTTGCAATTCGGAGGCCGTGTTGACATTAATGCGCTCTAAATAGCGCACAATATGGGGGTGGCGGCCCTCATTGGCCCAAAGGCCGAGGCCGGTCGTGTCGGCAATGCCGCCCGCTTGTCGAATTGTGTCAAAAAGTAAGGCCTCGGAGTGATTTTCATTGGGTTTTGCATAGCCCGACAACACAATTTCGCTATTAATCAGCCTTCCCTCAAAGTAAACATACATATAATTCCAGCGGCCGGGTTCGCTTAAGCTGCCCGTCAGAAGCGGGTCTGTGGCCAGGCTGACATATCGTCCGTTAATTTCGCGCGACAAATAGTTAATGCCCGCGCGAGAGCCGCCGGGTGAAACGCCCAAAAGTCGCACAAGGGCTTGGCCTTCGTCGGTCTGCACCAAAATGGCGTTGACATCGATAATTTGCAGAACCCTTGCCGATGTTGCTTCGCGAATGTCGATGAAAGGTTGGGCACTAATTGTAGCGGGCGGAATGGTCGCTAAAACAAAAAGTAATATAAAAATTATGGACAATCCTCTCAATTTTTTCATAGAACGCCCTCCTTCTTGGTTTTGGACTTTTTATATAAGACAAATTTTTTGCCGATAATCTGCACAATTTCCGCGCCCGAACGCGAAGCGACAATTTCCGCCGCCTCCTTCACCTCCAGCTCGCAATTGTCCAAAAGTGCGATTTTTATGAGTTCGCGCGCCTCAAGCGCCTCGCGTACGCCGGCAATCATGGCCGGAGTAACACCGCCCTTGCCCACATGAAAAATCGCCGTCAAATGATGCGCGCGGGCGCGAAGCGCCGCTCTGTCTTTGCTATTTAGCATGATTCTCTCCTTTTCTGCCTTGGGCTGTTAATGCGGGCGACCGAGGGCTGTTAATGCGGGCGACCGAGGGCGGTCAATGCGGGCGACCGAGGGCGGTCGCCCCTACTTGAAATACTCAAATTCAATATCATAAATCCGCACGGTGTCGCCTTCTTTTATACCCTTCTCTTCTAATTCGGCAATAATCCCCTTATCCTTTAGGTATTTTTGGAAGAATGCATTGCCTTTTTCAGTTTCGATATTTGTATAGCCCAGCATTTTTTCAACGCCAACCCCTTCAACCACAAAATAATCGTCCTCCGGAATACTTATGGTAAATGGCGCGGATTGGCTTAAATCGGGCATTTCTTCGACATAATCCTCCTCGAAGGTAATATCTTCGGGCTGCTCTTTCACAAGGGAATGTGCGGCGCTCATCAGCGCGTCAAGCCCCTGCGCGCCCGCCGCCGAAATCGCAAAAACCTGCCAATCCCGCGCCTCGCAATATTCCTTAATTTTCGGCAAATTTTCCTCGGAATCGGGCAAAATGTCCATTTTATTTGCGGCGACAATTTGCGGCCGCTTCGCCAAAAGTTCGCTATAATTTATTAACTCCTTGTTAATTTTTTCAATGGCATCCACGGGGTCAACCCCCTCACTTGCCGCGGCATCCACAACGTGAATGAAGACCTTCGTACGCTCAACATGACGCAAAAAATCCGCGCCAAGCCCCGCGCCCTCGCTCGCACCCTCAATAAGGCCGGGAATGTCGGCCAGCACAAAATCCTCGCCATAATTATTGCGCACAACGCCGAGATTTGGCGAAAGTGTCGTAAAGTGATAATTGGCAATTTTTGGATTGGCATTGGTTACCATGGACAGCAGGGTCGATTTGCCAACATTTGGCAGGCCAATCAGCCCCACATCCGCCAGCGTCTTAAGCTCCAGCACAACCTCATAGGCCTTAGAATTTCGCCCCCGCTCGGCATAACGCGGCGCTTGCCGACTGGCCGTGGCAAAATGCTGATTCCCGCGCCCGCCGCGCCCGCCGCGAATAAGCACACGGCGTTCGCCCGCCTTGCTTAAATCCGCCATAATTTTGCCGCTTTCCGCCTCGCGCACAATAGTTCCGCGCGGCACAAAAATTTCCAAATCCGGCGCAGACTTGCCGCTACAGCGATTTTTGCCGCCATTTTTGCCATTTTCTGCAATAAAACTGCGCCTATAGCGAAAATCCAAAAGAGTCGCCATTTGCTCGTCAACGCAAAAAATAATGTCGCCGCCATCGCCGCCATCGCCGCCATCCGGCCCGCCATTTACAACATATTTCGCCCTATGAAAGGACACGCAACCATCGCCGCCGCGCCCCCCGGCAATCTTAATCCTAACCTTATCAACAAACATTCAAATCACCAATACCATTATATCATACTTGTCAAGTATTAGTTCTGCGCGCCAACCGTCATCCCCGCGAAAGCGGGGATCCCCCATTGGGCGGTTCGCACCTGCAGGGGATTCCCGCTTTCGCGGGAATGACGCAGCTGCGTCTCTAGTTTCTAGCAGCTTCTTCTCTAGTTACGCGGTCAAATTCTTCATGAATTTCCATAAAAACATCCACCAGCGCCGGGTCAAAATGTGTACCCGAATCTTTTTTAATTATGTCAACCGCCGCCTGATGCGAATATGCGCCCTTATACGGCCGCTTTGTTACCAGCGCGTCATAAACATCCGCAATGGCCATAATCCGCCCCAACAGCGGAATATCCGCGCCGGCAAGGCCTTGATGATAGCCCGTTCCATCCCATTTTTCATGATGCGACTCGGCAAAAATTTTGGCATATTCCAAAAATTCGGAATCCAGCGCCTTGGCCTGAATTCGGCTGATAACCTCGCCGCCAAATTTTGTATGGATTTTCATTTCGTTGAATTCTTCGGGAGTAAGCGGGCCGGGCTTCATTAAAATCACGTCGCGCACCGCAATTTTGCCAATGTCGTGCAATTGTGAAGACTGCATGGCAAGGCTTATGCAAATATTTGCCACCTCTTCCATATAAACCCCGCGCTCGCGCATTCCGTGCAAAAGCACCTCAATATAGCGTTGCGTTCGCCGAATATGCCCGTCGGTTATAACGCGATGTTCCACAAGGTCTGTCATGGTTTCCACAAAGACATTTTTAAGATTAACGGCCTCCTCTGTGCGCTCATGCACCATTTTTTCAAGGTTTAGGCTGTAATTTGCAAGCTCGCGCCGCTGGTCTTCCATTATAAGTTGCAACTCGATTCGTTTCAACAGGCGCGGGGCGGAAAACGGCTTGGTAATATAATCCAGCGCACCCAAATCAAAGCCTCTGATTTCGTTTTCGTCGCTGTCATAGGCCGTCAGAAAAATTACCGGAATGTCGGTCGTTGCGGGGTCGGCTTTAAGCCGCCTTATAACCTCATAGCCGTCCATTTCGGGCATATTAATGTCAAGCAGAATTAAATCCGGCCTGATTTTTTGAATAAGCTTAAACATCCTCTTGCCGCTGTCCAGGGTAAAAACCGTGTAATATTCGGACAAAAGGTCGCTTCCCAGCTTAAGATTCGAGCTTGCGTCATCCACTAAGAAGATGGTTTTTTGTTTTTCCACAAATAATTCCCCTTTCTTGCCAGCTCCGCCGCGCCGTCGAAATCGCCATATAAAATATTGGCGGAAATTTCCTTTAACAGCTCCTTCGTATCTCTTGAATATGTTTTTGCAGTCAATTCGTCAAGCAGACGCTTCGCCTCGGCCACCTCATAATCCTCGCAGGCCTCGGCAATTTGCGCAAGAGTTGTCCAAAGATATTCAATATCTTCTTCAATTTGAAATTCGTCGGATTCTTCGATTGCGGGGGCGGCCAATTCCTCAATAAGCTCCTTAAGCTCTCCAATAAAAATCTGCGAATTCATTTCAATTGTTTGCATGTCAAATTCGCGCGCCGCCGTTTCAAGCGCGCCCGCAAGCTTTGACAAGTCAATTCGCCCGATATTGTTAAGCGCAGAGCGCATGGCGTGAAATTGCGTTGTAATGGCCTTTAATTCCTCGTCTTCGGGGGCCTTAAAGTCCAAAAGCGGCTCCAAAATTTCGACAGCCCGCTTGGCATCCAGCAAAAACGCCTCTGTAAGCCCGTCAATATTGCTGATATTTTGCGCGCGCGCCGCCGCAATTTCCTCGGGCGAGCGTTGCTCCCTAATATGCCGCACCAAAAACGCGTTTAACAGGTCAATATCAATCGGCTTTGAAATAAAGCCATCAAAGCCATTTTCCAAGAACATTGACGAAACGCCCTTAAGCGCATTCGCCGTCAGCGCGACAATCGGCTTTTTATAGCCCATGTCGCGAATTCGCTTTGTTGTTTCAATGCCGTCCATTTTGGGCATCATATGGTCCATGAAAATAATGTCATATTCTTCACCATCGGAAATTTTGTCCACGGCATCAAAGCCGCTTGTAACCGTTTCGACGGCAATTTTATAGGGTTGCAAAATTCCCTTAACGACATAAAGATTCGACTCTACATCATCAACAACCAGAACACGCCCGTATGGCATGGGTTCGCGCCTGGTTTTCTTCACTTTTTTCAGAGAAAGCTGCGTTTCTTCAAGTTTTTGCAAATTCTCCACGGCCTCTTTTCCTAAAGGATTGCTTCCGCATGTTTTTTGCGGCACACAGACGGTAAATATGCTGCCTTCGCCCGGCACGCTTGTAACCGAAATTTCGCCATTCATCATGGTTATAAGATGATGCGTAATCATCATGCCAAGGCCGCTTCCCTCAATAACGCGGTTGTTTTCCAAATTAAATCTTGTAAAATCGGCCGCAAAAAGATTTTCGACCTGTTCTTGCGTCATGCCCTGGCCGGTGTCTTCTACGCTCATAGAGAGGTAAACCTCCTCGTCGCCGCGCGATTCGGCCTTAAATGTCAGCACAACCTCGCCAATCCGCGTGTATTTAAACGCATTTGACAGCAAATTGTTTAAGATTTGCTTCAACCGAAGTTCGTCGCCAATTAGATATGCCGGGATATTTTCGTCAATTTCAAGGCGGAATTTAATGCTTTTTGAGCCGATGTGAAGCAAATTCAGCTGAACCGTGTCGACAACCATGCTTGAAACCTCGTAAAGCGCGGGCATAATTTCCATTCTGCCCGACTCGGCCTTGGACAAGTCCAAAATATCGTTAATTATCGTCAAAAGCATATTGCTTGAATTATGTATGCGCAGGAAGGCCTCTATGGTTTCCGGGCTGTGTCCGTCCTTTTGCAATTCAATTTCCGTAATGCCCATAACCGCATTCATAGGCGTGCGAATTTCGTGGCTCATTCTGGCCAAAAAGCGCGTTTTGGCGCGGCTTTCTTCTTCGGCGGCGTCTATGCGCTTAAGTTCTTCAATCATTCGCTTAAGCTCTCTAAGGTCTTGCGTATAATAGGCCAGCACGGTTTCACCCTTATAATAAATGCGCACCATTGTAATTTCGCATGGGATAATTTCGCCGCTGACATGCAATTGTTCGAATTCAAAGCGATTATAGCCCTTGTCAAAGGCCTCTGCAACTTTTCTGAACACAAATTCTTTAACCTCTTTACTTTTCGGGAAGGTGCCCACAAAGCCCTTGATTGCCTCTTCCTTGGTTTTAAAGCCAAATAAATCCAGCGTGGCCTGATTGCAGTCAATGGCCCTAAAGCGCATTATGCCGTCTTCGTCTTCATAATAGCGCGCCATAAAGCAGGACAGCGGCGTTGCATCCAAAAGAAGCAATGCGCGGCTTTCCGCCTCAAAGCTTTGCTCTATGGCGGCCTTAATTTTGCGCAAGTCCGACGCAAAAGAAATTACCCTGTCTTTTTCCCTATGGCGGAAGGACTTAAGTATTATATCCATGGGCAGCGGCGCGCCGTCTTCATCTTGATAAATCCATTCAAAGCGCGAAGAACCCTCTTCAAAGGCAATTTTTATATTATCCATGGCCATAACCATGCTTGGCGTGCCGCAGGGCTGAAGCACATGGGCATATTCTTCAAGTTTTTCATTAAGTCCTTCGGCCGTTTCCGCGCCAAACAATTCCTTTGTATGATAGCTAACTTGAACAGGAATTCCGCTTTCATCCCAAAGGCCGATTGCGATGGGCGCAGAATTGAAAATCATTTGTGTAAGCTCGTGCGTTTCACGCTCTTTTTCCATGGCGGCATGAATTGCGCGCAGGTCTGCTGTATAAGAAACAACGACATCCTCACCATTGTAATTAAAGCGTTTTGCCGTAATTTCAGACGGAACAATCTCTCCGGAGGCCGTTTGATGTGTCCACTCAAAGTGAGATTGGCCCTCATCATAGGTTTTTTCAAAATACATGGAAATTTTTTCGGCAGAAGATTCGCCGTCGGGCTGAACCACGGGCGAATAGTCAAAAATGCGCATGGACAAAATTTCTGTTTCACTTACGCCGAAAAATTCCGCCGCATGTTGGCTTATGCTGATAAGATTGCGATTATGGTCCCAAATTGCGATAATAAACGGCGCGGAATCCAGAATCATTTGATTAAGCAGGCTTGCTTGGCGTTGCTTTCGCTCCGCCGCCTTTATGTCGCGCAAATCGAAATTATAGCCGATTATAATAAATTCGCCGCCGCGCTTAATGCGCACATTTGTAACCTCAACAGGAACTTCTTCGCCCCTTGCGGTCTGATGCATAAGCTCATAGCGCGCAAATCCCTCCTCAAGGGCCTTTTTGGAATAGACCGCAATATATTCGGCGCTCGACGTGCCGCAGGGCTGAAATTCGGGCATAAATTCGTCATAACGCGCAATAAATTCATACTTGCTTTCAACTTCAAACAATTCCACAGCCGTTTCATTGCAGTCAATTAAATTAAAATCGGCATCCCATTTTTCGATAAACATCGGGCAGGCATCCAAATACAGCTGATTAAGGGTAAACAGCTCTTTTTCCTTATCCAAAGCCGTGCGAATGTCGGACAAATCGTGAATATACATAACCATGACAAAAGTTTCACCCATGGGGATATTGGCGACGGTAACCTCGGCAGGAATTTCTGCGCCGTCTTTATTGACATAAACCCATTCAAATTTTGTGCGGGTTTTGCTGGCAACAGCCTTGGCTCTAAGGTCTTTCATCATATGCGCGGCGGACAGGCCGCAGGGCTGAATTGGCGCGGAAAATTCTACCATGCGCCCGCTAAAACGCTCTATAAAGTCATTTTTGTCTTCAAAGCCAAACATTCTGAGGGCTTCTTCATTGCAGTCCAAAAGATTAAATTCGCAATCATAAAGATTTACGGCCATTGGCGCAGAATCAAACATGGTCTTGATACGGTCTGTCAGCTCAAGTTCTCTCTTAAGGGCATTTTCCCTTGCCATGGCATTTTTAACGGGGCGCAAATCCGTTGTATAGGCGACAAGCATATTTTTACCTTCGTATGTAAAGCGAACCAAAGTAACCTCGGTTGGAATGGGATTTCCTTCCAAATCTTGGTGCATCCACTCAAATTGCGCGCGCCCTTCTTTGAAGGCACCATTTAAGAATCCCTCAACCTTTTCGGAGGTCGGCGCGCCGCAGGGCTGAAATTCGGGCGAAAGCTCTATAAATCTTTCCATATACTCTTTTTTATTTTTAAGCCCAAACATTTTGGTCGCCTGCTCGCTTGTTTGCACAAGTTTGTGGTCTTCGTCCCAAATATTTATTATCATTGGCGAAGCACCGAGGAAAATTTCATTAAGTTTATTGGCATTTTGCGCGTTTTTAGCAACTTTTGCGGCATTTCGCAAAATGGAATATGTGCCCGCGACAACCACAATGGCCAAAATTCCCGTAAAAAACACCGCCAAGGAGTCAAAAATATAGACATAGGTGCTTGCCTCATTCAGCATTTCTTCTGTACGGCTGTATGTTATATCGCTAAGCAGGCTTACAACGGCTATAAAATGGGTTTCATATGCCGAATATTCAAGGCCGAAAAGAATGTCAAGGGCTGCGTTTTGGTCGCCGGCCGTCGAGGCCTCTACAGCCAAGGTTTCAAGCCGTTTAAGCTCTTCATGATAATGGATTGCGCGGGAAAAAAGGTTCAGCACTTCGGGCGATGGGTCAATTCTAAGAAGTTCATGCCGCACGGATTCGATAAAGTCATAACTTAAAAGCTCTTGCCAATATTGCTCTAAATCGGGTTCAAGCTCATTAATTACATAAGACCGCGTAAGCCTCGTTAATTCAGCCGAAGAAACGCGGAAGCTATGCCATGCGGACGAAAAAGTGTGCCTAAGTTCGTGCGCATAGGTCATGTCATGCGTGGCGCGGCTTGAAAGCACAAGAAATAAAATATTAGCGATGGCCAAAGTCGCAAAAACCGCAAGTAAAATTCGGATTTGCCTTGTAATTCGCATATCCATCACCCCCTTATGAATATTCTATCACAAGTCGCCAAGATTTTCAACACTTTATCAAAATATTAGTGCTTACAGATAATACTCCACCTTATTTAGGGCATATTCCGCCAATTCATTGCCCGGATTTAGGCTTGTGGCCCTTCTGAAAGATTTTTGGGCCTTTTTATATTTGCCGCCATTAAAGCGCACAACGCCCACCGTATAGGCCAGGCTGGACTTAATCGGCTTTTTTCGTAATTGCAGCAGCACATGCAACATTCCAAGGGCGGCAAGCGACATTGCGCCCAAAATTACGAAGGTTTGCTGCACAAACATAGAACCAACCATAAGAAGCAGGCCAATTACAGCCCAATGGATTTTCACCCCGATTGCGCCAAAAGGCAGGGTTGGCGAACCCACATTTTTTTTGACATCGACATCTTGACTATAGGTTTTAACCCGCATAAGCTCTTGAATTTCCTTGCGCTTAAGCGAGGCGGGCTTTTTGCGGGCTTTTGGCACGGCTGTCGACTGCAACATCTCAAATTCCGTAATTTCGTTGTTAACCAGCTTAAATAAAATATGCACGCTCCTTTTAAGCGGATTACCCTTAGCCGAGCGCACCTTTTTTGAAATATTCAGAATATAGTATTCATTTTGGCGATATAAATCCATGGGATTAAGCACGATTAAATTCCGCGTGGCGTCATAGGTTATAATGGAATTCAAAATATAGCCCTTTGTGTCGGTTACATTCATGGTATGTTTCGAAACAGACTCGCCATCCAGCACCGTATTAAAACGAATATACCAATAGACCGCGCCGCCGGGGTCGGTTATATTCGTAGAAATGCGCGACCTAAGCTTAGGGTCTGTGGATTTAAGCACAATATTGCCCGCATCAATTTTCGATTTTTGAATTGCCTCGTGCTTTCGTCTGTCCATAGACTAATCCTCATGGTATTCATTGTATTTCGCGTCCGCCTGTTCCTGCGTAATGCTGTTAAAGAAGGCGAAGGGGCTTATTGCCGCCTTGCGGAAATATTCGGCGGCTTGCTCTTTTTCGCCTTCTTGCTCGCAAATAATTCCCATAAAATAATTCGAATCGGCCAGCGACTCCTTAAGCGAAAGGGCCTGTTCAAAGGCATTTCGCGCCCTTGAAAAGTCCTCTTGCTTAAAATAAATTTGCCCCAAATTGTCCCAGGCCGAGGCATAATTTGCGTCGTCCTCAATGGCCAAATTTGACATTTCAAGAGCCTTGTCCAATTCCCCGGTTTGAATATACAAATAGCCCAGCGTTACAAGCGCGCTGGTATTGACATATTCGTGCTTTTCGCGCATTCCTTCAAGTACATTTATGGCGGCCTGCGCATCATTATTCATATAGTGGCAGGTGGCCATGGTGATATACGCGCTGCGCTCATCCACCACATTTGTCGCATATTCGAGGGCCCTGTCCAAATATTTAAAGGCCTCGTTTGCGTTTTTGTCCTCTTTTACCAGCAAAAGGGCATAATAAATGTGGGCGGCCGGGCTTTTAACGCCGCCTTCTAAAGCCCGCTTAAGCAGGGGGCGCGCCCTTTCAGCATGGCCCGTTACATAGAAATAATTGCCGCGTAATGCCCAAATATTTTTGCGATTTAGAAAATAGGCCAGAGCGCCGATTGCCGCATAGGCCAGCAATACAACCCAAATATCCAAATGCAAAACGCTTGTAAACACCGCAAACAAGGCATAGAGCCCAATGCCCACGCCGAAAATAATTAAATTACGCTTTATCCTTCGCGTCATAATCTCACCTCAATTACATATCGGCATATTCGGCGAAAAACTTTAGCACTTTTTTAACCCGTCATTCCCGCGCAAGCGGGAATCCCCATCAATACGGAATTTTAGCGAAAACCATGGGAATTGTAAAGGCCGTCGCCTCTCTTATTTGCAATTTTTGGTATGCATTTTTTACGTCTTGCAAATCCAAATTATAAATATAGGAAATGTCGTCGCTGGTGTAGGTTGGCGGGCTGTTAAGCGCAAGTTCGCGCCGAAACAGGTCGCAAATTCTGCTGGAGCCAGTTGCCATTATATGTAAGAACACCCGCCTGTCAATGTCAAATGCGCCAATTCCTGCCATAATCGCCAAAACCTCTTCTGTGCAAAGCGATAACAGCCGCGCCACACATCCCACCGAAAAACCGTCGCCCGCCTTTAAATAAATGTCAATTTCCTCGATTCGCGGCTCAATATTCTCCCGATATTCCTCCAAAAACGTATAATTCACGCCATCTCCACCTTTTGATTTTTAAATCATTATAACATATAATTGCGAAAATTTCATATGCAATTACTACCAAAGCCCCAAGAAACAAGGGAATCCGACAAAATGAAGAAAAAACCAGAATAAATCCGCCCTCATCTCCACAACATAATCTCAAGGGGAGGTGAAATTATGTCAAGAACTAAAACAACAGTACCGGAAGCAAAAGCCGCAATGGACGCTTTCAAATACGAAGTGGCCAGCGAAATCGGCGTACCTTTGAAAAAAGGCTACAATGGTGATCTGACTTCCGCTCAAAACGGCTCTGTTGGCGGCTATATGGTCAAGAAAATGATCGAAGCCCAAGAGCGTCAAATGGCGGGGAAAGCCCATTAATAAGTGAATATTAAGCAACACCATCGACACCCTGAAAGAGTAAAAATATTCTTTCAGGGTGTTTTATTTCGATTTCTATTTTGAAATTCAGGGATGACAACAAGGTTGTGCTGTGGTATAATGTATTCAAAGGCATTACGATTGTAAGGAGGCTTTATGAAAAGATTAATATTCTTGGTTTTGCTCGTCTTAATTTTGGCCGCCTGCGGCAGGGAAGTTTACGAACCGCAGGCATATGAGCCGACAACCCCGCCACAAACCGAAGCCGCCCCCGCCACTCCCGAGGGGATTCACGGCCTCTTGTCCTATGTGGAATATGGCGGCAATCGGGCTTATATTTTCGGCTCTATGCATTTGGGTCGCCCCTATTTTTTCCCGCTGGCCGATGTGGCGGAGGATGCCCTGCGCCGCGCCGATGTTTTTGCCTTTGAATTCGACATGAACGAAATGGAAACCTTAGAGGGCGCGATTTTAATGCTGCAACATATGTTTTTGCCCGAAAACCAGACTTTGCAGACCTTTTTACCGGCGGAAGTCTATCAGCATTTTCTGGAAGTTCTTGAAACTTTCCCGCTGGTGAATTACGAAGAAATCACAAGAATGCGCCCCGTGGCCGTTTCCTCAATGATAACCGCCCTCGAAATCTTCCCGGTTTTGGGCATTTACACGGAATATAGCGTGGACAGCTATGTTCTGGATTTTGCGCGGGCGCGCGGGCGCGAAATTATCGGCCTAAACCCGCTGTTTCATGAGCTTTCGCTGCTTTTTAACGCCCCGCGAGAGGTGCAAATTGCGGCCATTGCCACCCTGACGGACAGGGACAGCCTTCTGGCTGAAGCCTATGATTTAGGCCTTGTGCAGGCCTATACAAATCAAGACATGGAAACCCTCTACAAACTTTTGCGCGGGCCCGAACCCACAGACGCCTATTCCGCCTATCTTATTGACGTGATTTTAATTCAGCGTTCAATGGAATTCGCCGCGGAAATTGACCGCCTGCTAAGGGAAACCGAAGAGGCGACGACATTTTTTGTAACCATAGGCATTGGTCATATGCTGGGGGATGATTTCGGAAATGTCCTCGTTGCGCTTGCGGATTTGGGACATTCTGTAACGAATGTTGTAAATTAACTTATACATTGACAAAACCTAGGCTACATTGTATAATGTTTATATAACCCTATAGTCATGGAAGGGGGGTTAATTATGAAGCGCAAAAACAAACCTTTCACCAAGATAGCCGCACTTATTTTGATTTTATTGCTGAATTTGGGGGGCATTGGACTGGCCTCCTATAGGCTGCTTCAGGCGGCTGATAATGAACCTAGTCCTCCGGCTTCGCCTGTTGTAAGGGCTGTTGAGCCTCCTACTCCGCCGCCTTCGACTTCGCCGCCTCCGGCTTCGTTTGTCGAATATGAGGCTGAGGTTGAAGACGACTACGGATATGATTACGAAGAAGATTACGAAATTGCGACAAGAAGGCGATTTTGGATTAGAATCGGAAGGCCATTCCATTCTAATAGGGAGCATTTTTGGATAGGTTCGGGCGTTAAGGCGCGGTTTTACAGGCCGGGCGTGTGGCGTTTCAACGAGGGAGGCCTGTGGCAAGAGGCAAGGCTGGGGCAGCCCGTTCTTAATGCGGGTCTACCGAATGATGAGCTTGGCGGCGGCCATTCCCGGGCGGGTGTCGATTTTGGGCTTGATTTCGGCGCATCCGAATATGCCCATGGCGAGCAATCCTCAAATTTAGCGGCAATGAATGGCGACCCCTTAAGGCATGGTAATTATTTGCAGGCCAAGCCTGCGGTGGGGGTTGGTGAGAATTTTGCGGAAGATTCGGAAGGTGAGCCGTCAAATCTTGCGGAAGATTCGGAAGACGAGCCGTCTAATGCTGAAGATGAGGCGAATGGCGAAGATGGAGTAGAGGAAGCGAATGGCGAAGATGGAGCTGAGGAAGCGAATGGCGACGATGGAGAGGAAGACAACGAAGATGATTTAGAGCCGGCGCATAGCGCCGCGCCAAATTCCCCGAATTCCCCGAATTCAGCAAATCCCCGCACAGGCGACGAATTCGCCATTTTGGGGCTGGCCTTCTCAATCCTCGGTTTCCTGCTGTCCTCCCTAATTTTGGTAATCCTAATCCTAAACAGAAAGGCCGAAAAAAATGAAGCCTAAACTGCGCCGTCATTCCGCTTTCTCCGTCATTCCGCGCTTGACGCGGAATCCCCCCGCCTTTGCAGGGGATTCCCGCTTTCGCGGGAATGACGTTGAGGGCGGGATGACGTTAGTCGCATACCGTCATTCCGCGCTTGACGCGGAATCCCCCCGCCTTCTTCGTCATTCCCGGCTTGACCGGGAATCCCCCCCATTGTGGCAGGGGATTCCCGCTTTCGCGGGAATGACGTCATAGTGCTCTTTGCGGAATAAAGGAGGAGAAATGAGAATTTTGAGGAAAATTAGTGCCGCGCTGCTACTGCTGTTGGTTTTAGCGGCCTGCGGCGGTCGGGGCGGGCCGGATATTACGGCAGAAATTTGGCCCGATGGCACAATGTTGGTTAACAATAATGACAAATTTGTCGGCATCACCTTCCCGGCGGGCTGGAATATTGCCGACCTTAGAAGCGATTTAGAGGCCATTCGCGCCTATAAAAACGGTCTTTCTTTGGTTGTTTATGCGCCGGGAATCGCTACGGATGCGGCGGGCAATTTCATACCGCCTTATGAGCAATTGGCCAATGAAATCGCCTTTTTATCAGACCGCGGCGAGGGGGCCGTCATCACATTTCAAGAGGAATTTTCCGGCTTTGTGCTGATTGACTCCGTGCTAATCGCCGAAATTACTTTTGCAGACGGCGCGCAGGCTATGGCGGGGATTGTCTGTCATAACCATGTCATTGGGCTGACGAGTGTCATTCATATATATGGCGAGGCGGAATTTAACCAAGAGGAATTATTTGAAATAATTAAGAGCCATCACATTTTTGCTGTGCTTCTTGCGCACAATTGTTACGCTGGTGGCGCGGTGCTGACGCACTGGCTCTCACAATCGACAGCGACGAATTCACGCTAAACGGCGCACAGCGCAGCCTTCTCGAACCCGCGCGCCTTACAAGCGGCGTTACAATCGACCCCGCTACATATCCCAAAAATTTCAGGGCTTTTGTGCCTGTTTTAGCGGAGCAGATTGTGCAATACAATGAAATGGCGCAATTGCTTTGGCCGGGAATTCGCAACGATTTGTCCGTTATTTTTCACGACACACACGAGGACATACTCTGGTATTTCGCCCCAAATGGCGATTATAACGAGCTTGCGCACACCCACGGGGCTGTTTGAGGCCATATCCATGTTTTCCCATTATGTCATGCACAATTTTGAGCAGATAACATGGCAGATTCTGCCCGACGGCGAGGTTCACAATACTTGACCTTTGATGTCAATTTCCGAAAATTTGGAAGCCCTTTCGGGGGATTTGGACGAAATAGAGCGTATGTGGCGGCTTATTTCCTTTGATGATGGGCTGGCGGAACTTGCGGCGCATAACCTTCCCGAGCCCTATAACCGGGAAATTATGATGCAAGAGGCTTTGGACGCTTTGGGCGACGAATCGGAAGCCGCGCCGCATTGGGAGCTTGAACCTATCGCGAGCCGGACATGGCAAAATGGATAGTTGGCGAACTTTTAGCAAAGATGTATTATAATGAGCGGCCTTTTATGGAGGGCGTTGCGCGCGGCGTATGCGCTATTTGGACAATTACCATACCATAGTCTATTGTGCATAATCTGAGCCAAGAGGAGCGGGACAATATCCTTATTTATGGTAAATGCCGAATGACATAACCCGCCAATTTGACGGCTTCGCGCAATATTTGCCGGCCTCTCTATGATGCGTCATTCCCGTGAAAGCGCATCATACCGTCATTCCGCGCTTGACGCGGAATCCCCCCGCCTTTACAGGGGATTCCCGCTTTCGCGGGAATGACGTTGAGGGTGGAATGACGTTAGCATAGTAGAACAACACTCTTTAAAAATCGAGGAGGAGAATTATGAGATTTTTTAAGAAATTATGCGCCGCGGCACTTTTGCTGGCGGTTTTGGCGGGGTCTGCGATTTTTGCGCATGGACAGGCCTTTGACGAATATGGGCGGGTATTCATGCCCGTTCGCGCCACATTCGAGGGGATGGGCTTTGACGTGGGCTGGGATGACGCTACACGCCAAGTTACGCTGGTGCGCGGTGCTGACGCACTGGCTCTCGCAATCGAAGTCGACGAATTCACCGTAAACGGCGAAATCCGCAGCCTGCTTGAACCCGCGCGCCTTATAGGCGGCATTACATTTGCCCCAATACGCCCGCTTCTTCACGCCGCAGGCTATACTCTGGGCGAAAATGGCGAAATTCTGCCACATTTCACGCTGGGAATTCCCGCGCAAGAGCCGCTGCCCGCCTCGCTTGAGGAATTCATCCCGACTTTGGCCATACATATTCAGCGTTACAATCAGCTAACGGCGGATTTTTGGCCAAATGTCGCAAACAACGTGTTTCTGGCGATTGATAATCGCGACACGGGGCAGCTTTGGATGATTTTGCCCGATGGCGAATTTTTCCTTATGTCGGACGCGCAAATTGAAGCCTTAGGCGCACAACGCGCCCAATTCGACGAGGGCTGGCAGGAACTCACCTGGAATGGCCTTCGTGGCCTGTATTACGCCACAACGGAGCATGAAGTAACAGACCGCGAGAGGATTTATCGCATGGTTCATGTCGGCACATATGAAGGAATTGCCAATTTTACCCACTATGTCATGCATATTTTGGAACAGCCAAATTGGGTCATTTCAAGCGAAATTTATGAGCATAATAGCGACCGCTTGGAATATCTTGAAGAAACCGAGGCCCGCGCCGTGCGCTGGCTTATGCAAAGGCAAATGCTGTTGGCCTTGGCAAATCCCGGGGATGAGCGACTGCTTTTAGACGTGGCGGCGACGATTGGCCGCTGGTTAAGCGAATTTCCACAGGATGCGCTAAATGCCCTTGCCATGGACAGAATTGAAGGCACGGCGGAATATTTTGAGATGGTGGCAAGCCTTGCCGCCGCATATCCCGGGCAAATTTACAGCCGCGCCGATGTCGACCGCGCAATGAGCGAGCTTGCGCATTGGCATTTTGAAAATGCCACGGTGTTTGGGGTTGTAAGCGAATCCTATATGATTGGCGCATATGCGGGAATGTTGCTGACGCGCATTGCGCCCGGCTGGCAAAATGCCCTAATCAATGACGGGCGCGCAACCGCCATAACCCTGTTTTACGAGCATTTCAGCGGAATTGCCCTGCCCGCACCCGTGCAGCTTACAGAGGCGGAAATGCTCTATATCGCCGAAGAGCTTGGCAGGCAAATGTTTAGCATTTTTGAGGCACAATTTGAGCTGATTCCCGAATGGATTGCGGATTTGCCCAATTTGGACGCAGAATTGCGCGAGGCCTATCTTGGCATCATTGAGGACTTTTTAGCCGAAATGGAGGCAAATGTCCTGCCCATGCCTTATAGTCAAATTTTGGAGGATTTTGTGCGTGAAACCCGCGCAATTCTTGCAAATATATAATAAAAAACCAAAGGAGAATGAAATGAGAAAATTCAAGAAGATTGCCGTAATTGTCATGATTTTCATTATGACAGCAGCATTTGCCATCACGGCGCGCGCCGCCGTGGACATTGATTCGGTGTCCATTCCCGAAATTCAAAGCATGGTGAGAGAGGGTCAGCTTACATATGAAGAATTGACCGAAACCTTTCTTGCCAGAATTGCGCGTTATGACGGGGTTTTACGCTCCATAATCGCGCTTAGCCCCGAAGCCGTCGGACGCGCAATTGCGGCGGACAATGCCGTGCGCGCAAATCCCGACCTTGCACAGGGAATGTTTGGAATTCCCGTGCTTTTAAAGGACAATATTAATTTTATGGGACTGCCCACAACGGGCGGAGCTTTGGCCTTGGCCGACAATATGGCGGAATTTAACGCCACCCTTGTCGAAAATCTGCTGGACGCGGGGGCTATAATTTTGGGCAAGGCGAATTTGTCCGAATTGGCGGGCGTTGTAACCCATGTTCCCGCATTTTCCGCCGTTGGCGGCCTGACAGTTCATCCCTTTGCGCCCTTTGATGCCGAGGCAAGCCCCGCAGGCTCGTCATCCGGCTCGGCTGTGGCTGTGGCGGCCTCGCTTGCGGCCGTTGCCGTTGGCACGGAAACAACGGGCTCTATTCAAGGCCCTGCCGCCGCCGTTCAAGTTGCGGCGATAAAGCCGACGGTTGGACTGGTTAGCACGCATGGGGTCATTCCCATTGCCGAAACAAGGGACGCGCCCGGGCCGATGGCGCGGAATCTCACGGATGCGGCCATCTTGCTGAATGCGATGGCGGGCGGCGATGTTGATTTTACCCCAAATCTTGGGCCGAATGGTCTTCAGGGGCTTCGCATCGGCGTTTTAACCGATGTTTTGGGCGATATTACGGCCTTGTCCGACGGTGCTTTGGCGAATTTTAATGCCATGCTTGCTGTGCTTGAGCAGGCGGGGGCGACAATTGTAATGGCCGAAGATGGCGGATTTTTGGCATTTGACCCCGAAATAAGCCTAGCGCATCTCATGACCTCCGCCACAAATATGTATACCGAACTTGTAATATATCTCGATGAATTTTTGGCAAGCTTGCCGCAGGGCTTCCCCATCCGCTCAACGGCGGAACTTCACGCATTTAACGCCGCAAATCCCGAAGCCATTCCGCATGAGCAAATGGCTCTGGATTTGGCCATAACCATGGATTTAACCGACATGGATGCAGTTATGGCGGGCATTTTGGGCGAAAGGGACGCGGTTGCGGCTCTCATTGATGCCATGCTGGCCGAGCATAATCTCGACATGATTATAGGCGTGGATTTTAGCCCCTTTGCGGCCGTTGCGGGCTATCCCGTGGTTTCGGTTCCCCTATATCTCAATGAAGATGCCGTCGGGCTTAGCACTAATGCGATTTTCATCGGCACGGCATTTTCGGACGCGCGCCTGATTGAGGCGGCCTTTGTGGCGGAACAGGGCACGAATTTCCGCCAAAGCCCGGTTCTTTTTGGGCCTGTGCGTAGCGTGTTCGAACCGCTGGGCTTTGACGTGGGCTGGGATAATGAAACCCGCCAAGTTACGCTCGTGCGCGGTGCTGACGCACTGGCTTTAACCATCGATAGCGACATATTCACTCTAAACGGCGCGCCCCACAACCTTCCGCAAGCCCCACAAATCGTTGATGGCACAACAATGGCGCCAATTGAGCCGCTTTTGTCCGCCGTGGGTCTTGATTCGGGCGAAAATGGCGGCAGAAATGCCCTGTGGGTCGAGGATGTAGAGCAATTTAGGGATGCCGTTATGCATGTCCATCCAAGATTTTGGGATGATTCCGAAATTTTCATTCCTGCCGATGCGGCGGGCGGGGTCGGCGGCCTCGGAATATGGTATAATCTTGAATTTAATGAATTAAGCAGGCGGAACTTTTTGCGCGAAATTGATGAGCTTTTAGAAAATATTCCAAATTTCTCCGATACACAAATTCTAATTGCCCTGCAAAGTGCGGCCGCAAAGCTTAATGACAATCATTTCCGCTTTTTGCCGTCTTGGGACGCAAGCGAAATTTTCCCTCTTGGACTGTCGCATTTTGGCGGCATGAGCGGCGGGTTTTATTTAACCCAAGCGTCGGCAGATTTTGCAAATGCGCTCAATCATAGGCTGGCCGCAATAAATGGCGTGGTTATAGGCGAAATAATCGATATGTTCGCAGAAATTTATCCGACGGAAAATATCTATGATGTCTGGCGTTTCCTGCCCAATCAAATAATCGCCCTGCCTATGCTTGAATATTTGGGGCTTTGGAATGACGGCGCAATTTTCGCATTTGAGGGCGCAGACGGAAATATTGTCGAAATTGCCTTAACCCAAGCCAATTTGGGCATGGCCGAAATGTACGATTTAAGAAGCGAAGGCGATTTGCCCGACTTTTTGAATATGAGAGACCACAACAGCTTTAGATTTATCGAGGAATACGGCATTTTGTATATTAGAATCGAGGCCTTTTCGCCCAATAGAATTATCGCGCTTATGGCGGGCGACGACCATCCCGCAGGGGTTGAAACCCTGCTTAATACAGCCATTTTAGAGCCCTTAACCCAAATTCCCGAGGGCGTTACAGACCCAATGGAGCAAGTTATGCTGCTTTTTGGCATTTATGAGGGCGGCGACAGGGAAAATTGGGCGCCCGTGCCGGAAATTGTTTCACTTTTTGAAAGTGGGGCGGTGCAGGCCGTCATAGTTGACGCAAGGGGCAATCCCGGCGGCGACCAATTGCCGTTTTTGCCGCTTTTGCGCTATATCGCCGAACATACGGCCGAGGGGCGTTTCTTCTATCTAACGAATCACCAATCCGGTTCTGCCGCATTTATGACGACGATGATTACGGCCTATATGGGCTTTACCACGGCGGGAACGCCGCCCGCGCAAAACACGCTTTTCCACGGGCTAAACCAAATTGACCAAGAAAGAAGCGCAATGTTTGCCTTGCCGAATGCGGGAATGTATATCACAATTCCGAACAGATTTATGCATTTGGGCGAGGAATTGAGCGGGCTGCCGAGTGTGGGCATTTCGGCGGAGGCTTTCTTGGAAAGATTCCCAAATTTAGAATTTTATGCCTTCACGCCCGATGTTGAAATTGTGCATACAATTGAAGATTGGTTCAATAATACAGACCCTGCAATAAATCATGTTATAAGCATAGTCGGCGAGTAAGGCCGCTAAACAAAAAGCCCGGAACTATTTCCGGGCTTTTTTTGCTTCAATTTTAGGTGTTGCGCAAAAAAGGAATCCGCGAAATTTTCGTGCATTTCGTGTTTTTCGTGGTTTAGAATCCGCGTGTGAAGTGGCGGGGGATTCCCGCTTTCGCGGGAATGGCGGACTATCCGCTTACAATTTTCTCCAGAAGAGTTTCATCCGCCACAAACGGCAGGGTTATATGTCCTGCGTGGTTTTGGTTATATTCTTCGGCCGTGGCCATGGCATTGGGGTTTTTGGCCCAGCTTCTGCGGGCAATTCCTACATTAACATCCCACATCATGGCGGATTTTATAATCTCGTCAATGCGCGCCGAGCCGTCTAAAACAAGGCCAAAGCCGCCGTTTACAGACTTGCCTATGCCAACGCCGCCGCCATTGTGCAGCGCGATTAAGGACATTCCGCGCGCGGCATTTCCGGCGAAGCTTTGCGTCGCCATATCCGCCGTAATATTGCTGCCGTCCTTGATATTTGCGGTTTCTCTAAAGGGGCTGTCCGTGCCGCCCGTGTCGTGGTGGTCGCGCCCAAGCATAATCGGCCCAACTTCGCCATTGCGCACCATTTCGTTGAATTTCAGCGCGATTTTAGTGCGCCCCTCGGCATCTTGATATAAAATCCGCGCCTTTGTGCCGACTACAAGGCGGTTTTTCTCCGCTTCGTCAATCCAGGCATAATTATCGCGGTCGGCTTCGCGGCGCGTGGGGTCTATGCAGGACTTCGCGGCCGCGTCGGTTTTGCGCAAATCGTCATCGTCGCCGGAGAGGCAAATCCAGCGGAATGGGCCATAGCCATAGTCAAAAAGCTCCGGCCCCAAAATATCTTCGACATAGGAGGGATAAATAAATCCGTCCTTTTCGTCGATTCCATTCTTGCTAATACTCGTGATTCCGCAATCGTAGAGGGCCTTAAGGAAGGAATTCCCATAATCAAAGAAATAAGTTCCGCGGGCGACAAGGGCTTCAATGGCGGCATAATGCTTTTTGAGGGTTTCGTCAACAAGGGCGACAAAATATGCCCTATCTTCGGTCAACAGCCGCGTACGCTCGCTAAAGCTGATTTGCGGGCAATAGCCGCCGCCGTAAACGTCGTGGCAGGAAGTCTGGTCTGTTAGCAGGTCAATATGAATTTCGGACGCGGCGGCATATTCCAACAAGTCCACAATATTCCCGGCATAAGCAATGGAGTAAGGTTCGCCTTTGGCTAGGTAGGAAGTCGCAAGTTCAAAGGATTCTTTAGGCGTGCGACAAATCGCCCGAACCCAGCCCTGGTCATAACGGGTTTGGATTCGACTTTCGTCAACCTCGGCAATTATGCCAACGCCGCCCGCAATTTCAATCGCTTTGGGCTGCGCGCCGCTCATTCCGCCAAGGCCGCTTGACACAAATAATTTGCCCGCAAGGTCGCTTCCCGCGCCCAGCCCAAGCTTCATGCGCCCTGCGTTTAGCAGGGTGTTATAAGTTCCGTGAACAATGCCCTGTGGGCCTATATACATCCAGCCGCCCGCCGTCATTTGCCCATAATTCGCAACGCCCATCTGCGCCGCAATCTCAAAATCGTTTAAATTGTCGAACATTCCAATCATTAGGCCATTTGTGATTATGACGCGGGGGGCTTCGGGGCGCGAGGGGAAAAGGCCCAGTGGGTGGCCGCTTTGCACAACGAGTGTTAAATCTTGGGTTAAATTTTGCAAGTATAACATAATTAGGCGATATTGCAGCCAATTTTGACAGACCGCGCCCGTTTCGCCATAGGTTATCAGCTCATAGGGATATAGCGCGATTTCAAAGTCCAAATTATTGTCAATCATAACCTGAAAGGCCTTGCCTTCAAGGCATTTGCCCTCATATTCATCCACGGGCCGCCCAAAAAGCCGCCCCGCCGGGCGATAACGATAGGCGTAAATTCGCCCGTATTTCGTGAGTTCCTCCATAAATTCGGGTGCCAGCACCTCATGCAACTCATTTGGAACATAACGAAGCGCATTTGCAAGTGCCTGCTGTGCCTGCGCGCGGCTTAAGCGAAAGCCGCGGCCGGGCGCGCGGCGAATCCCCTCCACAAAAGCGGGATATTCAGGCAATTCACTCGATAATCTAATGTCCATAATAATCCTCCCTTTAATCTAAACTATCCCAGTCTATTTCATTATGACAATAATATTCGCCCTTTGCAAATTGCTCACGAGCAAGACGCAATTCCTCCGCCTCTTTCATGGTAAGTTTTGTGAAATCCGGATCCCACGCCACCACTAACTTTTTTACAATTTGCCCGGCAAAATGTTGCTCCTCTTCCGGCAGCATTTCAAGCATGTCAACAATTCCTCTTACAGTAGCCGTCATGAAATTCCCTCCTTTACTTATAGACATCGCCGCGACTGTCAATATTATTAATCATTAAAATCCTTAGATTTCCGTTCGCAAGATACTCATAAACTACCCTGTATTTACCAACAACCAAACGAAGTTCATTATTTGAGCCTTTCAACGGCTTTATATCACCCTTTGGAGGGGCTTGAGTCAGTCCGTTGATTCCATTCAAAATTCTCCTTCGTGTTTTCTTGTCATATCGCTTCAATCTCTTGTATGCTTCTTTTGAATATCTAATCTCCATCCCGCTTCTCCTTTGTTGGAATCTGGTTAAGAAAATTATATAATTTCACAAAGCTTTTGTCAAGCCAGAGCTTGCGCAAAAGTGAATAATGTAATATAATTAGGGCGGAGGTGTTGAAATGATTAAAATTTCTGATAAAGACTTAACGATTGACGAGCTTGTGCAGGTGGCGCGCGGCTATGTGCCGGTCATGCTTTGCGACGACATTAAAGAGGGCATTTTGCGCTCGCGCGAAGTGGTGGATTCCATGGTGAATGAGCGGCAGGTGGTTTATGGCATTACCACGGGCTTTGGCAGCCTTGCCAAAACCGTTATAGAACCCGAGGCCGTGCAGGAATTACAGCGCAATTTGATTGTCAGCCATGCCTGCGGCGTGGGCGACGCTCTGCCCGAAGATGTTGTTCGCGCCATGATTCTACTCCGCGCAAAATCGCTTGCTTGGGGACATTCCGGCGTGCGCCTGGTTTTAATCGAGCGTCTGCTGGACTTGCTTAACAAGCGCGTAACCCCAATTGTGCCCGAAAAAGGCTCTCTTGGCGCAAGTGGCGACCTTTGCCCGCTGTCGCATATGGTTTTGCCGCTGATTGGCGAAGGTGAGGCCATTTACGAGGGCGAACGCCTTAACGGGGCTTTGGCAATGCGCCTTGCGGGCATTGAAACAATCACGCTTGAGGCCAAAGAGGGCCTTGCGCTGAATAATGGCACACAATGCATGACGGCAGTCGGCGCGCTGGCGGTCTATGACGCGTGGAATTTGCTTGAAACAGCGGAAAAAGCCGCCGCGTTGACGCTGGAGGCTTTAAATGGGCGCGTTGATGCCCTTGATGAGCGTATTCATGCGCTTCGCCGTCATTCGGGCCAGCGTATAAGCGCCGCGCTTATTTTGGAATATACCAAAGGTTCAACTTTTATTAATAATTCAAAACCCAGTCGCGACGGGGATTTTAGGATTCAAGACGCCTATGCCCTGCGCTGTGTTCCGCAGGTTCATGGCGCAAGCCGCGACAGCCTTACGCATATCACGCAAATTGTTGAGCAGGAAATGAATTCTGTTACCGACAATCCGCTTATCGTCGGCAATGAAGCCATTTCCGGCGGCAATTTCCACGGCCAGCCCGTGGCTTTGGTTATGGACTTTTTGGGCATTGCCCTGGCAGAACTTGCCAATATTTCCGAACGCCGCCTTGAACGCCTGCTTAACGACAATCTCTCAAATGGTATGCCGTCGTATTTGATTGCCGAAAAGGAGAAAAAGGGCTTACATTCGGGCTTTATGATAGTGCAATATACGGCGGCTTCGCTGGTTTCGGAGAATAAGGTGCTGGCGCATCCGGCCTGTGTGGACTCAATTCCCAGCTCGAATAGCCAAGAAGACCATGTTTCCATGGGCACAATTGCCGCGCGCAAGGCCGCGCAAATTCTTGAGAATGTAATGCAGGTGATTGCGATGGAATTGTTGGTTGCGGCGCAGGCCGTGGATTTGCGGCGCAAAAGGGGCGAATGGTCCAATCCCGAGTCGGAAAAGCCGAAATGGTTTGGGCCGGAAAGGCCTACCGACCTGGGGCAGACCACCGAAAAAGTCTATAATAAAATCCGCACAAAAGTCGCGCCGCTGCAGAAGGACAGAATCCTTGCGCCGGATATTGCGGCTGTGGCGGAATTAATTCGCGCTGAAGTGTTTTAAACATTCGTGGAGGTATAACTATGAGATTTTTGCGTATTTTGCTCGCCGCCATGCTTTTGCTGCTCATGGCGGCTTGCAACAGGGCGATTGAGGCGGATATTCCGGACATTGTTTATCACTCCGAGCCTGAACTTCCCGCACAACCCTCCTCCGGCCAAATCCATTTGTACGGTGAATGGCACGCCCTGGAGCATATGATAGACAAGCACTTTGAGTTATGGTATTATTACTACAATACTCACGGCATGAGGCATCTAATTTTGGAAACGTCGTTTTCTGCGGCGGAATTCCTTAATATATGGATGCATGAGGATGACGACGATATTTTAGACGCGCTTTTTCGGGACAGACGCGGCACGGCATCGGACACGGTCTATCAGCGGGAGTTTTATCGCAGAGTTAAGCGGGAATTGCCCGAAACCATATTCCACGGCGTGGATGTGGGGCATCAATACGCCTCTACAGGGCGGCGATTTTTGCGCCATTTGCGCGCAAACGACCTTGAAGGCAGCGAGATTTACCGCCTTGCAACGGAAAATATCGCGCAGGGGCGGGAATTTTACGGCGTGCAAAGAAGCGACCATAATTGGCGCACGGTTGTAATGGCGAATAATTTCATTCGTGTGTTTGACGGCCTTGGCGATGAGAGCGTTATGGGGCAATTTGGGGGCTTTCATGTGAATACGCCGGAAAGCAGGATAAACCCCATGACAACGCGCAATATGATTGCCGTGCTGAAAGAGCGTTATGGCGAAAATGTGCATACGACCTGTCTTGTTGAGTATTTCTTGCGGCAAGTTGCCGGAACACCGGATGTTGTTATGGTTGGCGGCACAGAATTTAATGCGACATTTTATGGCGAGCAGAGCCTAAGCGCTTTCCATAATATCCCATATGTGATGCGCGAATTTTGGCTTCTGACGGACGAAAATGCCTATGATATATTCAAAGACCATCCCACAACCGGGAATGTGCTGCCTTTTCACAACTTTCCCATGCGGGTAGAGGCCGGGCAAGTGGCGGTTATCCGCTATATCCTCCCCGACGACACATATCGCATGGAATATCTGCGCTCCGATGGCGAAATATGGTATTATTGGGAAATTTTTAATACCTTCGTCATGCCCTAGGGATGCCGACTTTCAGTCGGAATCTTTAGCCGGTTTTAACCGGCACTAACGTCTTTACAATATGAACACGGCAATAGCCACCGAATGTAGGATGGATGCCGCGACAACGAATAGATGGAATACCGAATGCATATATTTTTTCTTGCGCCCGGCTATATAAAAGGCCACGCCGAGGGTGTAAAGCCCGCCGCCCGTCAGCAGAAGCACAAAAAACGGCGCGCCCAAAACCTCTATCATAGGCCCAAGGCGAAACAACGCCGCCCAGCCCAAAAGCAAATAAAGCACAATCGAAACAACTTTAAAACGATTGATAAAAATGGCCTTCATGACTATGCCAAGCACGGCCATTCCCCAAATTACGCCAAAAAGCACCCATGCGTCCACAGGGCGCGCAACCCGAAATTCGTTTAGCAAAATTGGCGTATAAGTGCCGGCGATAAGCACAAAAATTGTGCAATGGTCAAGGATTCTAAAGACTTTTTTGGGCAGGCCGATATGCAGGCCATGGTAAATACTTGACATTGTGAACAACAAAATCACGGAAAAGCCGTAAATCATGGCCGTAACCACGCCCACAACGGATTGGTTAAAGGCCGCCACAACAACGCAGGCCAAAAGCGCAACAAGCCCAAGCCCCGCGCCAATAATATGCGTAACCATATTCATGCGCTCTTCCCCGCGGCAATACCCCGGCAAATGAATAATCCTCCTGCGCCTGGCAGTATTCTGTAAACTCATAATTTCCCCTCCTTCT
>JAITMQ010000115.1 GCA_031277225.1 Clostridiales bacterium
CGTGCTTTTCGTGTGCTTCGTGGTTTAATTTTTTTAACCACGAAACACACGAAAAGCACGAAAGATGGCGCAAAGGCTTAAGGTTTTTCCCGCCTTCTATTGCAAAAAACTTGTAAAAACGAATGGCGGCGTGAATTCGGTGAATATTACGCCCGAATATTTCGAGGCTACGCATCCCATGATTCAAGGGAAATTCCCTTGGAGTCATTTTTTGGAATTTTGGATTCATGATGAATTTTATTTTTTAGTCGGGCGCAGAAAAGCTTTGCGCCAAATGGTACATTTCCTGCCGAAACGCTGCTTTAGCGGGAATGAATTGCAAATTTTGGAAAATTTTGCGCGGGGCGGCATTAAAAAAGTCGTGAGATTGAAAGGGTGATTTTTTGAAGGATTATTGCTTGCGCGCCATGGGCGCGGACGGCCAAATTCGGGCATTTGTGGCGACTTCGCGCGAACTTGCAAACGAAGCCGCGCGGATTCACGGCACTTCTGCCGTGGCGGCGGCGGCCTTGGGGCGCGCGCTGACGGCGGCGGCCATAATGGGCTTGACGCTGGGAAATGACGAAAATTCCATGACTTTGAGCATTAAGGGCGACGGGCCGCTTGGCGGCATTTTGGCCGTGGGCGACGGGCTGGGGCGGGTTAAGGGCTATGTGAACAATCCGGGCGCGGAGGTTGCCGCGCGGCCCGATGGCAAGCTGGACGTGGGCGCGGCCGTTGGCGCGGGGCAACTGACTGTTGCAATGGATTTGGGACTGAAAGAAGCATATGTTGGCGCGGTTGAACTCATAAGCGGCGAAATTGCCGAGGATTTGGCGCATTATTACCTAGCTTCCGAACAAACGCCGAGTATAATCTCGCTGGGTGTGCTGGTTGACACGGACTTAAGCGTTAAACAAGCAGGCGGCTTTTTCCTACAACTTTTGCCGGGACACAGCCCGGAAATTATAGACCGCCTTGAGGCGCAAATTGCCGATTTTCCGCCGATTTCGCAACTTTTAGAGCAGGGCAAAACGCCGGAACAGGTCTTGGAGCTGTTGCTTGCGCCCTTCGGCTATGAAATTACGGAAAAATCGCCAATTGGATTTTATTGTAATTGCAACCGGAAAAGGGTTGAGCGCGTGCTTATTTCGCTTGGCGCGGAGGAAATTGCACAGCTTTCAACCGAAGAGGATATAGAGATTAATTGTCATTTTTGTAATAGGGACTATAAGTTTAGCAAGGGCGACTTAGAGGCGATTTTGAGGGCTTGTGTATGAGAAGGGATTATGGGCGCGAGGCCGCCGCGCGCGCGGGCTGGCTGGCGGAAATTTTGGCGCAATCGGGCGCAAAAGGCTTTGTTTTCGGGGCTTCGGGCGGGAAAGATTCCGTGCTTGTCGGCGCGCTGTGCAAAATGGCCTGTGAAAATACCGTGGGCTTAATTCTGCCCATTGGCGCGCAGTCGACCGACGTTGAACACGCCAAAATCGCCTGCGGGCATTTCGACATCGAGAGCGTTGTTGTGGATTTAACGGCGACTAAGAGTAGTATGCTTGACGCGTTTGGCGGGGATTTAAGCCATTCGGCGCGGGTGAATGTGGCCCCACGCCTACGCATGACCGCGCTTTACGCCGCCGCCGCCGAACGCGGCGCGCTTGTTGTCGGAACGAGCAATCGTAGCGAAATTTACCTGGGATATTTTACCAAATGGGGCGACGGCGGCAGCGACCTTAACCCAATCGCCGACCTAACCGCCACCGAAGTGCTGGAATTTCTGGAATTTCTTGGCGCGCCCGAAATTTTCTACACAAAGCCGCCGTCGGCGGGGCTTTACGAAGGCCAGACCGATGAGGCGGAATTTGGTTTCACCTACAAAGAGTTGGATGAATTTTTGCTACAAAACAAAGAGGGCGAAAATTTCGAGCGAATCCAAAAGCTCCATAAATCTTCCCACCACAAACGCCGAAATATCCCAAAATTTGTAATGATAATTCTAATGTTTGTGATTTTAGTGGCCTGTGGCGGACGAGAGCCGGAAAGGGCAGAAATTTTGCCTCTTGATGTAAATTACGCGCTGGATGCGGCGTTTGAGCGGCGTTTGGGCGTAGAGCGACCGAGTCATGAAACGCTTTTAGAGCTGGCGCAGGGGCGGCGACCGCTGACATTTGAGCAAATGGCGGAATATGGCCATATAATGGACGGAAATTGGGCAAATGCGGCATTGTATGCGCTAATTCCCATAGAGGACGCAAAGGCCGATATTCGGGACTTTTTCACGGTTTTGCGCCATGCCTACGGGGGATATTTGTATTTTGGCGGGGATGCGGTTTTTGTGCCTGTGATGGAGGCGATTTTGGAGGAAATTGCGGCGCGCGGGATTGAAATTCGGGCTTCCGACATGGAGCTGATTCTTCGAAACCGCATTTTTGAAGTAATTGTGGACAATCATTTTGTTATAGGCGGCCGCTCGTTTAATCGAAATGCCCATTTTTATGACAATGCAAATCTAAAATTCGACAAAACGCCCGAGGGCTTTCGCAATCGTGAAAGTGGCCTCTATGTTAGCGAGCTTAGGAATCATGACAAGGCGCAAGTTTTTAGGCTGTCCATTAACAATCAGGGCGAATTATATTATACACCCGTTGTTATGACATTTGCCATGAATCCCACTTATCGGCTGTTTATTACATATGACGACGGGTCGGAAATTCAACATAATCTTAGTCATGCCGGCAGCCCGCGCCGCTCGTTCAGAACCGCACAAATGGAATTTATTGACGGCATACCTGTGGTTTCCGTTATGCAAATGGGCTTTACGGCGCATGATAATTCTTAGGGCGTGGCGGAAGGGCGCGCTTTCCTTTCTTTTGCGGAGGAATTGCGGGACGAGCCTGTGATTATTCTGGATTTGCGGGGAAATGGCGGCGGCAACGGCTTTATGGGGCAAAGGTGGTTTTACGCGCTTTTAGGCGAAAATGTACCCGCAAATTTTGTGCGTTTGACGGCGGAACAATATGCGGGGCCGCGGATTGTGCCGCCCGAAAACACCCATCACGACCGCCGCGAGGACATTGAGCAATTCACCCATGAAAGGGATTTTTACGGACATGCCCTCATTGAAGGCCCAAAGGACAGGATTGTGCCGAATGAGCGGCTTATAATCATCCTTGCCGACAGGGGTGCGGCCTCTGCGGGGGAAGGCATGGTCGACCTTGCGTTTAACATGGAAAACACGCTTGTTATCGGGCAAAACACAAGTGGCGCACATGCCTTTAATCGCTCATATCCGCAGGGGCGCACCCTGCCCCGAAGCGGCATTTACTTCGGCTTTGGCCGCTCCATGACCCTCTGGCCCGAAAACCACTTCGCCGAAGGCATAGGCCTAGCCCCCGACATTTGGGCGCAAGGCGACGCGCTGGCAGCTGCGCTGCAATTAATAATTAATAATTAATAATGAAAACCCCCGAATATTCGGGGGTTTCTGACCTCTGATTTCTGATTTCTGACTTCTATTTGTGCACCTGCTCCCAACAGATTTCGCCTAAAATTGGGAGTTTTACGCTTTGGCCGCGGAAGGCCATGAAAGTTAGATATGCCCAGGCGGCGAAGGTTGTAATTCCGAGTACGAAGCCCAATAGGCGGAATATCCAGCCGACCAGGAAAAAACCTCCAAAAAAGCCAAGAATCGACATTAAAATCGACATTACCAGGAAAAAAATGGTTGATTGCAGGGCGGCGAAGCGCACAAATTTATTTTCCCGCTCCATCACCAAAACCACAATTCCGCTGAAGAAAATGCCCACATAGGCCAGGGCGGCGGCCAAATTTTCGCTTAAACCGAATACTGACTTATTCATCTCATTACCTCCAAATTCATGTTTAACTATATATACGTGGCGTTTTGATTTTTGTCTGCTAATAAAATTATTAATTGCTACTGAATTGCATTTAACCGATTTTGCGCGGGCCAGCGGCGATTTGACTGCGCATGATTGTCGATTATGGACTGATAGTATAAAATTGCCAGCTGAATGTCGCCGTCAATTTCGGCAATTCGGCCGAGGAAATAAAGAATGTCGTCGGTTATTGCAGAGCCGGGCGTGGCGTGTAAAGCGGCGGCTTCAAGGGCAATTCTGGCCTCGGTATAATTGCCGGCATTAAAGAGGGCTTGACCTTGAGTATAGTAAATTTGTTCTACAAGCGGCGTTGCGGTGTGGCGAATATTGTTATAAACTTCCAGCGCGGCATCGGGCAAATTGGCCGTGTTCACCTCATCCAGCAGGGACAGGGCCTGCGACGGTTCATTATCATTCAAATAATTCAAAGCGTTGTAAACTTGTAGTTGATTCATAAAATTTGTGATTGTGTCGCTTTGAGCGTGAGATTGCGCTGTGGCCTCTGTAAGCTCGGAATTTAGGCGGTCTATAGTGTCGTCGCGCTCGCTGATTGATTCTTGTAGTATTCTGTGGGCATTGTCCATATGTTGTTGCAGAGCCTCGAGAGCGTCGTCGCGCTCGGCAAGGCGGCCCGGGAAAATCAGCAGATGCATGAATAAAAACATTGCGGCCATGCCCAAAAGCGCCGAAATTATGCCGGAAAGCGGCGAAACCTTTGGAATTGCCTTTTTTGTGCGGGCGGCGAAGGGATTGGGGCTTTGTTTGGGTTCGGGGCGGCCTGGAGCGCGGGTTTTGGGGGCTTCGTTGCGTGAAGCGGCTTCGCGCCGAATCGTTGCGCCCGGATGTTTTTGAAATATCTCGAAATAATACTTTTTTGCAAGGGCATTGCCGCTATCAATCGCTAAAACCCGCTCAACAAGGGCGGCGGCGCGGGTTTTGTCGCCTTCGTTTAAATAATGCAAGGCCAGCAAATTCATGGCATCGACAAAATTCGGCACAGCTTCCACAGCGCGCCTAAGGCGAATTTTCGCCAAATCTTCGCTATATCTTTCTGCGTAAATTAACGCTTCGTTGTATTTAATCATAGACTCGGAGTATTTTTCGAGCAGGGGAATATTGCCGTCAAGAGCGTCCAAATAGTCCTGCGCAAGATTGTCGCCGGGGCTAAAACGCGCGCTTATGGCCCATTCGCGAAGGGCCTCGCCAATACGGCCTGTATTATAAAAACACAGACCCAAAAGATTGCGGGCATCTCGATTCTTTTTGTTAATTTGCAAAGATATACCGAGAGCTTTTTTTGCGGCGGACAAATTACCCTCGCGGGCGCGCAAAAGCCCGATATTATAGTATCTGGCGGACATGTCGTGCGCCATTTTGTGCAGGGCAATATCAAGGCCGCATTTGTCGCAGCGCCGCCCGCAAAGATTGTTGGCGGCGATATTGCCGCAGCGTGGACAATCAATATGCATCATTTTTTACACCACCATCTGTATCATAAGACGCGAACAAATACTGTAAAAGCTCCATTACATCCCTGGCGTCGCTTTCAGCGATGTCTTCGTCAAAATTTTCGATTTCGAGCACGGGTTCAAATTTTTTTAATTCTTTTGCGAATTCAATCATAATTCCCTCCTAATAGGCCTCTTGCATAGCTTGCTTTCGTCAGCTTTTCGAGCGTTTTTCCGTCAGGTGCCGTCGGGGAAAATCGCCGCGTGCCCAAAGGCACGCAAGATTTTTCACGGCGGCGCATGGCGGGAAATAAGCCGAAAAGATGGCGGAATGAAGTTATGCAAGAGGTCTTATATCTCCGACCAGATATAGCGAGCCTGTAACGAGAATGATACCGTCAGTCGGTGTAATCCTATATGCTAATTGTAATGCCTCCGCATAGCTCTGCACCGCGAAAACCTCTTGATTATCGGATTTTAGCAGCTTCGCCAAATTTTCGGGAGCGACCGCCTTTAGGTCATAACTTGGCTTGGTGAAGATTATCCGCTTGGCGGGGGCGGTCAAAATGTTCACAATTTTTTGATAGTCCTTGTCCCGCAAAATCCCTAAAATTACGGTAAAGTCGCCGCCCGCAAAAAGGGTTTCCATATTATGGGCGAGAGCCATTGCGCCCTGAAGATTATGCGCGCCATCCAGCAGAATCATTGGATTTTCGGCAATAATCTCCATTCGGCCGGGATGCCGTGCGGTGGCCAGCCCTTCCATTATATGGGAATCGGCGAGTGTTACGCCCAAATCGCGCAGGGCGGCGCAGGCGGCCAGCACCGCGCGGGCATTTTCGCGCTGATGTTCGCCCAAAAGCCCGATTTTTAGGGCATTTACGCTGTGGTCGCGCGCATGGTAAATTTTGGCATTTTTTGCCGCCGCCATCTCCCTAAAAATATTATACACCAAGTGAGTATCATCATACAAGACCAAATGGCAATTTTCTTTTATAATTCCGCCTTTTTCGCGGGCGATTTCGGGAAGGGTGTCTCCGAGCATTTCCATATGGTCATAACCTATGGCCATAATTGCCGATAAAATCGGGGTTTTGATGACATTGGTTGCGTCGAGGCGGCCGCCTATGCCAACTTCGAGTAGCAAAAAGTCTACAGACTTTTCTGCAAAATATGTAAAGGCTATGAGTACAAAAATCTCGAAAAATGCGAAGCCGTCATCCTCCCCATACATTTTATCGCTAATTTCGATAATTTGCGCCAAAATACGCAAAAAATCCCCATCGGTAATTTGCTCGCCATTTATAACGAAACGCTCATTCAGCCTTTCAAGATGCGGCGAGGTGAAGACTCCCGCGCGGAAACCCGCTGTTTTCAGCACATTCCCCAGCATGGCGCAAAAGCTGCCTTTACCATTTGTGCCTGCAACATGTATAACTTTAAGTTGCTCCTGCGGGTTGTCAAGGGCGGCCAAAGCCGCAGAAACGGCGGCCAGCCCCTTTTTGCGGCCAATGCTTGCGTTAAGATAGTCCTGCGCCTGCTTCAAATTCATGAAATCCCCTCCAATTGGGATTTTATGGCATTAAGCATTTCCCGAAATTTCGCCTCTTTTGCGCGTTCCTCTTCGACGAGGTTGGCGGGGGCCTTGCTGACAAAGCCCGGATTATTCAGCTTTGCGACCACTCGGTCAACCTCGGCTCGAATTTTGGCGAATTCTTTGTTGAGGCGTTCACGCTCTTTGGCTAAATCTACCAAATCTTCCAGCGGCATGAAAATTTCTGCGCCGGGCAATACCACGGAAACCGCATTGTCGTCAATGCCGACTTTTTGCGATAAAACCGCCACTTCTGACGCTCCCGCAAGGGCGCGAATATAGGTTGCGCCGTCCTCGAATATACTACGAGTAGCGCAATCGGAAGCGACAACGAATGTCTTCGCCTTGCGCGAGGGCGGCACATTCATTTGATTGCGCAAATTTCGCAGGGCGCGCACGGCCTCTTTAATCCGCTCAATTTGGGCTTCTTCGGCGGGGAAATGCATTTCGGGCGCAAAAGTCGGCCAGTCGGAAATGGTTATCGATTCGCCGAATTCAAAATTTGTATATATTTCTTCGGTTACAAAGGGTATGATCGGATGCAGCAGTTGCAAGCCCGTTCTCAGCACAAAGTTAAGCGTCCACAAGGCCGCAGAACGCCCCGAATCATCGGGATTGTAAAGCCTTGGCTTCGCCATTTCAATATACCAATCACAAAATTCGTCCCACATAAAACTATACACTTTGTCGGCGGCCAGCCCCAAATCATAGGCATCCAAATTCTGGGTTGCCTCGCGAATTAGGCTGTTCAACTTAGAGAGAATCCATTTGTCGGCGGGCTGCAAATTGTCGGGGGAATTCCCGTTTTCGCGGGGATGACAGCCTTCTTGCATGGCGATGAAGCGCGCGGCATTCCAGATTTTATTGGTGAAATTTCGGGCGGATTCGACTTTTTCATTGTACAGCCGCAAATCATTACCGGGAGTATTGCCCGTTATCAGCGCAAAACGCAGGGAATCCGCGCCAAATTCATCAATTAGAATCAGCGGGTCAATGCCATTGCCCAGCGATTTCGATATTTTTCGACCCAATTCGTCGCGCACAATGCCATGCAACAAAACATCCCTAAAAGGCAGTTCGCCCATGAATTCCAGCCCCGAAAAAACCATGCGAATTACCCAGAAAAACAGGATGTCATAGCCGCAACAGAGGACATTTGTCGGGTAAAAATATCGCAAATCCTTATTGTCCTGTGGCCAGCCGAGGGTGGAAAAAGGCCATAATGCCGAGGAAAACCACGTGTCGAGACTGTCCTCGTCTTGCTTAAGCGCGACATTGCCACATTTTGGGCAGGCTGCGGGCGCAACCTTCGCGACGGCCATATGCCCGCAATCGCAATAATACGCTGGAATCCGATGCCCCCACCACAATTGCCGCGAAATGCACCAATCCTTGATATTGGTCAGCCAATGGGCATAAACCTTGCCAAAGCGCGGCGGCACGATTCGCAGGTCGCCATTTTGATAGGCGGCGAGCGCGGGCGCGGCCAAATCCGCCATTTTCACAAACCATTGCAGTTTTATCAGCGGCTCGACGACGCTGCCGCAGCGGTCGTGGCCGCCAATTGCGTGAATTATGTCCTCTTTCTTGACAAAAAGCCCCAATTCATCCATTTCTTGGATAATACGCTTGCGCGCCGCATAACGGTCCAAACCCGCGTAATTTCCGCCGTTTTCGTTGATTGTGCCGTCGTCATTCATAACATTCACGCGCGGCAAATCATGCCTTGTCCCAATGTCAAAATCGTTAAAATCATGCGCAGGAGTAACCTTCACCATGCCCGTGCCAAAATCGGGCTTAACATAGCTGTCGGCGACAATTGGCATTTCGCGGCCTAAAATGGGCATTATGGCGGTTTTTCCGACAAGATGGGTATAACGCTCGTCGTCGGGATTTACGGCTATGGCAACGTCGCCCAGCATGGTTTCGGGGCGGGTTGTGGCGAAAATTGCAAAATCGTCGCTGTCCTTAATCGGATATTTAAAATGCCAAAAACCGCCATTTTTCTCCTCATGCTCAACTTCTGCGTCAGAAATCGAAGTCTTACAACGGGTGCACCAATTAACTAAACGTTCGCCTTTATAAATTAACCCTTTGTCATAAAGCCGCACAAAAACCTCTAAAACAGCGTCGGTGAGGCCCTCGTCCATGGTGAAGCGCGTGCGCTCCCAATCGCAGGACGCGCCGAGTTTATGCAATTGGTTAATTATGGCAGAGCCATATTTGCCATACCAATCCCACGCGCGCGCCATAAAGCCCTCGCGCCCCAAATCCGCCTTATTCAGCCCCTCGGCGGCCATGCTCTCCACAATTTTAACCTCGGTGGCGATGGCGGCGTGGTCCGTGCCGGGCATCCAAAGCGCGCTATAGCCCTGCATACGCTTAAATCGAATCAAAACGTCGATTAAAGTGGCCTCGAAGGCATGGCCTATATGCAGCTGACTGGTAATATTTGGCGGCGGAATCATTATGGTATAGGGCGCGCGCGCCTCGTCCGCCGTGGCGCGGAAATACCCGCGCTCAAGCCATTTCGCATAAAGCCTGTCCTCCACAAGCTTGGGATTATATTTTGCAGCCATTTCTTTTTTCACGATATTCCTCCTTAGTTAGTGCAATGATTTAAACATTGCTATACAACGCCAAAACCTGCTTGCAAGGTTCGGCCTTCATAGTTGGCTATTTTTGCAGGCATATTATGATATTCCCGCTTTGGAAGATTATATCATGCTTGAGCTATTTTGTCAATGCACCCCAAAAAGCCGAAGTGCAGGTGCGGAATCTTAAATATTAGAAAACTACGGTTTTTTGCAATAAAAAATCACCTATATCCTAAGCGGATGTAGGTGATTTTGGCTTGTTGATTAAATTAATTGTCGAACAGAGCAAGGAATCTCGCGAAGATTGTACCGACCTCTGCTCTTGTTGCCGTGGCCTGTGGGTCAAAGCTTCCGTCGGGGCGGCCTGTAACTATGCCCAGGCTTTGGATAAGCCTGATAGGTTCAACAGCCCAATCGGAAATGCTTGCTTGGTCTGTAAAGTTGGTTGCTGTAAACATCGGCACAAGGTCGATTTCCATTGCTTGGATGAAGCGGAACAGCATAACGGCCATTTGCTCCCTTGTGATAGATGCACCGGGGTCAAAATTACCGCCGCCAACACCCGTTACAATATCATGATAAGCCGCCCATTCCACAGCAGGGCCATACCAAGCATCCATAGCCACATCACCAAAATTCCTTTGATTTACAAAGGCCGAAAGGTCGGCCCTGTCAAGATTCGCCAGAACTTGGGTAAACATGGCGCGTGTCATACTTTCCTGCGGCGCAAAAATGCCGTCGCCCATGCCTTGGAAAAGGCCATGTTGGATAACCGCTGTTACATAGTCGTGATACCAAGCGTCGGCATTCACATCGGTGAATGTTGCGGCGGCTGTTGTAGTGTCTTGTTGCGGCGGAGGTGTCCAACCATCGCCTGCAGGCGGGTCTACGGACGGCTGCGCGGGCTGTTCCGTTGCAACAAAGGTTAACACGGGGCTTAAGCCCGAATTAGTGCGCCCTGTTGTGGCTATTGTTCTGATTCTTATTTCATAAGTTCCGGCAGGAAGATTTAAACTTGCCAAATCAAAACTCCTGTCCGTGATTATGTCCGTAACCGCAACACCATCAACATAAACCACAAAACCCGCAGCATTTGCGACATTATTCCAAGTCAATACCGTGCCGGCTATACTCCGGCCACCGGGAATGGAAACCGTTGTTCCCGCCGCAGGCGGAGCTGCACCACCACCACCACCGCCGGGCAAACCGCCGCCGGGGGCAGTAGATGTCCACTGCGCAAAGACCGTAGTATTCCGAGCAAAAACAGTCGCCGTAGTAATCCGCGTCCCGCCCGTAGCCGCCGTAAACCATCCGTTAAATGTATGATTCGCTCTGCTTGACGTGGGCAAGGAAGCCAGCCTGCCATCCGCGCCGGTTTGCCTTGAACCCACAGCCGAGCCGCCTTGGGCATCAAAAGTTATTCTATGCCCAACTTCGCCCGGGACTGTGGTTACGTTTATGCTAACCGCCTGTTGGGCTGTACCACCTGCGCCCGTTGCATTGACATGAAAATTAAAAACGCCCGCTTGTGTTGGAGTACCGCTGATTGTATTGCCGCTTAGGGTTAATCCCGGCGGCAAAACATCATTTCCGCCCACAATTGCCCAAGTGGTTATCGGCCCGCCTGTTGCGGCGGCCAAAGTTCCGCTAAATGCCTGTCCTATGGTTGCTGTGCCTGGAGAAAGAGTTATCCCGCCGGGAATGACAGGCGGAGCAGGATTGACGATAAGTGTTACATTCCCTATATTGAGGGTTGCGGGCGCGGCGGGAATTACGCCGTCGGGACTGTGATTGTATTGAATTTCGACGGCAAATGAGAATGTGCCGGCCGTGGCCGTCAGTCCGTCAAGGGGCAGGGCAATTGTTCCGGAAGTTCCGGACAAATTGCCGGGTGTTTGACCCGTAATTGTATAGCCCGTAAGCTCCGCCTCAATAGGTGGAGCAAAATTTTGCGCAATATTCAAATCAATAAAAGCTCCTGTTGCGCCAACTTCAACCAGGCGATTTTCAAAGCCGGTAAAGCTTGTCGTCCAAACATCCGCCGATGGCGGCTCGGGAGGGGCTGCGAGTACGGTAAAGCTGACATTGAAGCTAATGTCGGCCGCTTCCGCGATTGAAATTGTAACAATTTCGCTATGAGTGCCGACCGCAAGCCCGGCATTGGGCTGTATTGTAAAAGTTCCCGAAGCATTGGCGGCAATTTCGGTAATTGCGCTGATAACGGTAAATCCGGTCGGTTCGCTTATATTGGTTATGGTAATCGGCGCATTTGCCGGGAGGGAATTGCTTAATGTAATAGTTTGGGCGGCGGGAGGCGTATATTCCCCGCCCGAATTCAAAGTACGAGGGTCAAATGTAAGTGTTCCGCCATGCGTAACAGGGCTTAAAATCGGATTCACAACAGGAACGGGTTCAAAAGCCGCGACTACGGCTGCGGCAGCATTTACGGTCAAAGTGGCCGTTTGAGTGCCAACGCCCGTTCCGCCCGTAACGCCTGTCCAGCTCGCCACTCGGTGAATGGGGTTTATTGCGGGGGTTGCCGTAAAAGTTACAACGGTACCGCCTCTTACGCTTATCGGGCTTGTGGATGTGGCAACTCCGCCGGCAGGTGTGGCCGTAATGGTTCCATTGCCGGTTGCGCTAAATGCCACTTCAAAAACGGGATGCCAATTGGCTGTAAGGGTTACTGCCGTTGTTGGCATAACGAAGGTGGTTTGGGCGTTGTTGGCATTGGCAAAGGTAACCCCTGTTGTGGTTGAAGTCCAGCCGTCAAAAACATAACCCGGACGGGTTCCGGCATTAATATTGACCGTATCCGTTGGATAAGCCGTTGCGGGAACGCTATGCCCGGTCGAACCGGAAGCGGGTGTAAAGCTTATATTTTGCGCCACGCGCGTAAAGTTTACGCCAACATTAACATTTCCACCAACAGACAAGGTCTGCACAGCTGCCGTGCCGCCGGGGGCAAGACCAGCTCCGCTCCAGCTTTGGATAACCCATCCCGCCGCCGCATTTGGCGTTGCCGTAAAAGTTATCGTGCTATTCTCCTCAACAGACCCTCCGGTGAATGGCGTAGCACCAATCGCCGCCGTCAAAGTTCCGCCGCCCGCAGCCGGGGTTGTGGAGAAATTGACCGTAAATTGCCTTCTGGTGATGGTGATGGTTACGGGAAGCTCGCGATTTTGCAATTGCGGATTGGTTGATTCTACATGAACAACGGCGTTATATGTACCAAATTCAATGTCGGAGCTTACCAAACCAATCGTGAATGTCGCCGTGCCTCCGGGATTTGCGATATTGCTAATCGTTGTCGCGCTTAAATTGAATCGCGCGGCATCCGCCCCGCTTAATCTCATACTAAGCGCACCCGTCGCCTGATTGCCGGCATTTGTAACGGTAATCGTTATCGGATTAACCGAAGAAGAACGCACCACCGAACCAAAATTCGCCCCGGTTGTTGGTGCTAAGGAGATGCCGTAGGTTGGGGTTATATCCGGCCATGTGATTGGCGTTGCGCTAAAAGCGTGAAAAACCGGCGGCGGCAAATTATTATGAAACCCGCCAAAAGGCGCAATTGCTGTTAATGTGAATGTTACGCTATCTACCGCATTTGGCACAGAAAAGCGAACCGTTCCCATAAGCCCCGTAGCAAAAGTATTTGCCGGCGGAGCAAGCGGTCTAACCAAATGCAATTCGGTGAAATTGCCTCCCATGGGGGGCGTAACGGGGTCAAACTGCCCTATAACAGGGCCTCCCGTCCACGTTGTGGCGATTACAGAAGCCTCCGAAGCCTCTAAACGAAGAGCCCCCGCAACTATTCCCGGATTTGAATCCAGCTGAATGGACACATCCACAAAAGTGAAGCCCGCAGGCGCGCCACCGACTTGGGCGCTTGAAAGGCTAAATTCAACGGTGCCCGCCGTAATGGGGTCTGCTAATGCCGTAATTGTGCTTAGAGAAGTAAATGCCATAAGCATCACCAGCACAATCGCAATTCGTTTCTTTAATTTTTTCATTCGGTTTCTTCCTTTCAAATTTTATTTGTTTGCTAATTTCCTAAGCTGTCAATCATTCCCTCAAGAAACATCCTAATTTGCACAATATCCCAAACATCTATGCCGCCGGTATCGTTAACATCGGCAGCTATCCTATGCAAATCGCCTTCGCCGACAAGCCTTTCAAGATATGCCATAATTTGCACAATACCCCAAACATCTATGACACCCGTGCCCAAAACATCACCAAAGACCACAACTTCCAGCTCTGCGTAGTTTGTGAAGCGAATTCTTGTGCCGGAGCCCAGCGGGGCATTGGCGGGGCGCGGACTTCCGTCTGCATTAAGGACTGCCGCCACTTCGGGAAGTTCTGCCAGTATGCTTGTTGCAATGCCCGGCGGAATGCCCTTTATCATGTCGTCGACAAAGGTCAAATTTGCAGAATCCCCCGGCGGCAAGGCGTCTTCAATGGCGTCGGTTACTATGTCTTCGTATTCAATTTCAAAAAGAGGGCCGAAAATTCCTGCGATATTGACATCATGGGCGGGCATTACGAAGGTGAAATGCGAAAGTGAATCCACGGTTTCCACATAGGTAAGCTCAATATCCGGCAGGGTTTCCCATCTGACAAGCTGCCCCGAACTGGCCCAAGCGTCCAGCCTAATTGTGCGGCCGGGCTCAAACTGCCTGCTTAGGCCTGCTGCCCCTGCCCAATATCCGTCTAGGATGGCTTGACCCCATACAACATTATTTGTCGATACCGTAACCGTTTGTGGGTTAACCATCTCTCTAAAAATGGCTCGAATTTCGACATGGCCTGTTTCGGGCATTGGGAAAGAAGTCGAGGGACGATTAAGGTCGTCAATGGTGATATTGCCCGAAATAATCTCCCATCGGTCGAACATTATTCCTTCTACATCCCAGGCAACATCTGCATTAATTCTTGCCCAAAGCAATCCATCCTCATCAAAAAAGAGGGAATAACTAACCCAACCCAATTGCTCATCATTTGACGTAATATTTATTGCTGGGGCGTTTGGGTCTGCTACATATACGCCTCGAATTACGGCATCTGTGGCGGGCATTATAAATTGCGTTTGCGAATCTACAACTTCGAGGATACCGCCGCCACTAGCCACTTCCCAGCGGTCAAATCTATGGCCGGATACGGGGTTATTAAGCAGAATTACCCTTTCCCCTGCGGGGAGAAACTGCCCATGACTCCAAAAAATAGTCCCCGAAGGCCCAACGCCGTAAACCCTAAGGAAAGAATGGCCGTCGGGATGGTTGGATACAAAGTTGACGGTAATTTCCACGTCTTGGTTTGGCATTTGGAATTCCCACCATGTCCAACCAAATTCATCTGTGTACCACGTATCAATTTGTAGATTCGGTGGATTGGTTATAAAGCCGTCAAAAGCAAACATATTCCACGGTAGTGTACGTATAAGTACCCAATCACCCGGCACGGCTTGGAAAGTTTCTCCATCTACAGCCGGAATCCACCATCCGTCATCCGCAAAATTAACTTGGCCAATCCCTGCTATATTAATAGTTACATTCCTTGCATCGGGCGTAACTACCGTGCCTCTTGTGTAGGAGATATTATTATTGTCGAATAGGTCTATAACGCTGTCAACAAAACCAAGACCGCGCAAATGCTGCCGGTCGGCGGCTGTAACGGCAAAAGTCTGGTTGGCGGAATTGTTTGCGATTGTGGCTGTGGGACTAATTGTGAGGTTGTGTACGTTGTTCCAATTA
>JAITMQ010000135.1 GCA_031277225.1 Clostridiales bacterium
GGCGCGTCTTTGAATGCAGTCGCGCTGTTTAAATATCCGAGCGACGTCGCCATAGACGCAAATGGAAATCTTTATGTGGCGGATTATGAACATAATCGCATACGCAAAATCAGGGCAGATTTGGGCGAAATTCGGACGATTTATGGAGATGGCTATACCTCTACGATTGCGAAGCCGCGCGGCATAACTTTAAATTGGGCGGGCGAGGCTTTCGCCAGCGACACGGAAGGCGCGCGCATTTGGAAACTAACCCCGGACGGCTTTCCCTCGGAATATCCCGAAGCGCCCCTTTGCGCCGACGAACCCCTGCCTGTAGAGGTGGTTTTTGAGGCGAATAAAACGGCTGTGGGCGCGCCGCTTGAGGCCGGGCTGTTTGAATTTGGCCTATATGACGAAAACGACAATCTCATCGGCACGGCCACAAATGACGCGGGCGGGCTTGTAAACTTCCCCCCATTTGCAATACGCCAAATAGGAATCCATATCTTCACCATCCGAGAACTGGGCCTGTCGCCTTTTTTTGTGTTGTGAAATAAAAAACTGTCAAAAGGTATACTTTTTGATTGTAGCATAACTCTAAATTGTGTGCAACGGTTTTTTGAGAAACTTTTGCAAAAATCCCTCAAATATTTTCCAATATTTCCCTAAGAACGCCATTATCAAAAAGTATACCTTTTGCGAGGGTAGAATATTAAAAATTTTGAGGAGGATATTATGAAAAAATTTGTTACCGGTATAACAAAACGCTTTTTCGCTATAATCCTGGCATTTCTGCTGATTTTCAGCGCAATGCCTGTCATACCTGTTTCGGCGAATGTGAATGTGCGGCCGGGGCACAATGTGCTTGACGCACATAATAGCGGAACTATAGTAATAAGAAATGACGGCAGCCTATGGGCTTGGGGAAATGTTCAAGACGGACGAAGCCCGACGGGCACAATAAGAAGTGCCGAACCAATACGGATTCTTGAAGGCATTTACGGAGTGCAATCGGTTTTTGCCGGTGTTAACGAACATTGGGCCATAATGGAAGATAATACCCTATGGGCTTGGGGTGGCCGAGATGGAGCTATGCCGCTTGGGGACGGAGCAAGGAGGGGTCATCCGACCCCGATTAGAATATTGGATAATGTTGCGTCAATGCCCGCTCTTGGTTATGTGATTCGCACAGACGGCTCGCTATGGACTTGGTTTTCTTTTGTTAGTGCCGCCATGCTGCCGCAGTTTGCCGATCGGCGCGACTTAACATATGACCCCCAATGGTTGAGTCCGCATCACTTAATGGACAATGTGTTGACGGTGGCTCGAGGCGGTAATGTTACGGCGATAATCCGTTCCGACGGAGCATTGTATACCTTTGGGGATAATGAATACGGACAACTTGGCGACGGAACCAGAACCAACCGACGGGATGCCCCGGTAAGAGTGATGGATAATGTAGTAGAAGTTCACACAAATGGTCAAAATACCATGGCATTACAGTCCGATGGCAGTCTTTGGACTTGGGGTCTTGGAGGCAATGGCGGCACATGGGGGACTGATGTTGGGTTAACGGGGGACGGTTCTGTGGCCGACCGCTTGCGCCCTGTCAAGATTATGGACAATGTTATCACAGCTTCGATGGGCGGCGATATGAGCTGGTCATCCGCCTTTGCGGTTCAATCGGACGGAACGCTGTGGGGGTGGGGTGTTGTCCACGACACCGGACTTGGCGTTGGCGAAGGAAGGGTTAACGTCCAGACCACTCCCGTAAGAATCATGGATTCCGTTTCATTGGTGTCCGCCGGGCGCACTCACACTCACGTCGTCAGAAATGACGGCAGTCTATGGGGATTTGGGTGGAGTGATTCATTATGGCCACGAATTGGCGACGGAACAATGAATGACGCGCCCCTGCCCGTCATGATTTGGGGGCCGGGCAGCGTTTTAGGTACAGCGCCGCCCGTAGTTCCGCCAACACCAACACCTACTCCACCACCAACGCCTACGCCTACACCGCCACCTACGCCAACTCCAACGCCGCCAACAACTCCGCCAACAACACCAAGACCCCCAATTTCCGCCCCGCCCAGCGCATGGGCGCAAGAGGGTGTGGGTCGTGCAATTTCTTTATGGCTTGTGCCGCAGTCATTGCAATCGGACTATACCCAAGCCATAACCCGCGCCGAATTTGCCGCCCTTGCCGTTTCCCTGTATGAAAGGGTTATGTGGGAAATTGGCGGGCGCGTGGCATTTACGGATACACTTGATGAAAATGTGCAAAAGGCGGCATATTTGGGCATTGTAACAGGAGTGGGCGGCGGCAGATTTGACCCCGACGCGCCGCTAACCCGCGAGCAAGCGGCGGTTATGCTTTCCCGCCTTGCCAATGCCATTTTCCAGCCGCTGGCAATGCAGCCGCCCACTTTTGCAGACAATGCCGCCATATCGTCATGGGCTGTCGAGGCCGTGGGGCAGGTGCAGTCGGGGGGAATAATGGGCGACACAGGCAACAATCAATTCTCACCACAAGGAATATACACAAGAGAGCAAAGCATAATAACCATCCTGCGAATATTCGACCTTACAAGAAATTAAAAAATGATGAATATAAATCGTCATTCCCGCAAAATTTTCGTGCATTTTCGTGGCTTTCGTGGTTCAATTCTTTTAACCACGAAAGCCACGAAAGCCACGAAACGGCCGCGCCCAGCCCGTCATTCCCGCGCAAGCAGGAATCCCCCGCCAATGGCAGGGGATTCCGCGTCAAGCGCGGAATGACGTTGGCGGATGCAGGGCGGTTTTTGTTGCGCTGATTTTTAGCCAATGGCGGTTTTAGTATTGTTGCGCGCTTCGCGCGCCAATCCCAACAATTCTTTACCCACCTCTGCATATAATAATCAAACAATTCTTACTTTTCTCTTGACAACTAAGAGAGAGTGTTGTATAATAGAATTGCGAAAGACTGTTGAGGGGTTTGTCGGTGCACCTGGCTAATAAAAAACCGAATATCGTTGAGGGGTTTGTCGGTACACCTGGCTAATAAAAAACCGAAAAATGCACTTGAATACTAAGTAGGGACATCTGTTGGTGTTCCTACTTTACTGTAGAGGAGTCTGAAAGTGAATTGTAACATTGTGTTTATAAAGCAAGGCTATTTTGACAAAAATAAGCACTTTATTGAAATGCTTGACCCGCAAGACCAAGCAAAACAATCTTCGAGGTGTTATCTTTTTGTTGCAATAAAACACAATGGCAATAATTTCTATATTCCATTAAGGGAGAATATAAATTTTAGTATTGGCAATATTGGGTATCCAATACCGAGTTCAACCAGACCCAATGCGGGGCTAGATTTTCGCAAAGCTTTAATTGTCAACGACCCAATGTACATACAAAACCTAAATCAAGTGTCTATATCGTCCAGCCAAATGAAGAAAATAAGCAACGACATCGGTGCTATAGAAAAGCAATTTTCACGCTACGTTTTGGGATATGTGCAAGCGGCTTTAAAAGGGCGCGAAAAAATTGACAGACTATACAAATTCTCAACTCTTCACAATTTTCATTTAGAACTTGGAATAAACTAGAAAAGTTCCTTGCAACGCAATTAAAGGGCGGCCTTAAGGCCGCC
>JAITMQ010000008.1 GCA_031277225.1 Clostridiales bacterium
CCCCGCCGCCGCCATTTCTGCGAAAAAGTCTGCTCCGCACTTGATGTGGGGTCGAGCGCGGAATGATGGGCTGGTGGTTGAGGTGGTTTTTGCTTAGTCGCAATCCACCCAAGCTCGGGGGATTGTTGCGCGCTTCGCGCGCCACGGGTATGCGCGGCGCTTCGCGCCCGCGCTTTGGGGCTGCCACCTCTATGTTCGTGCCAAACGGCCTCGGTAGAATTGCCTAGCCAAAAAATCCGCTATGATAACCGACATATCCGGCCACTTTGATTGGGCGGATTTTTTCTATGGACTGCTTGCTCAATTCCATATCCTGGATATAAATGGGATTAAATCCCACCAGCTCCCCATTTTCCACACTTGCCGAGTCGCCTAAGACCATGATTCCGCTCTTTTGCAGCAATAGACAAATATGCCCCGGCGTGTGGCCGGGCGTGTGGATAATTTTGATTCCGCCGGCAATGGGCAGAATTTCGCCGTCTGTAAGCTCGTGGTTTACGCTAAAGCGAAGCTCCTCGGCGAGAATTTCGCCCGATTTCGTCATAGCCGCGCGCCCGTCCATGAAGGGCGCCTCGTCCACATGCGCCAGAATTTGGGCATTTGGCGCAATTTTAAGCAAATCGCGAACAGAGCCGATATGGTCCATGTCCTGATGGGTCAGCACAATATGGGTCAGATTTTCGGCGGCAAAACCCGCCGCGGCAATGGCTTCGGCAATCTCGTCGGCCTGCCCCGGCCGTGCCGCGTCCGCCAAAACCAAGCTCTCATCATCCCAAACCAAAGTCAAATTCAAGCCCCCAACCCGCAACATTTCAACATTTTCAGCAATTCTCATAATCTTCCTCCTAATTCGCTTGATTACGGTTTAACACCGCAATCGCGGGGTTTATAAAAATCAGAATCAGCAGGGCGGCGTAAAAGACGCTTAGCAGCGCAAGCGAGATATTGGCCGCCAAAAATTCGATATTTCCGGCATATTGCATGGGTGGCACGGCTTGGATTATAAAAAATATTATTGCCGCGCAGACTGTGGTTTTGCGCAAAAGCCTAAAGAGGCCTGCGGCCTGCTCGGTTTCGTCGGCTGAGCTTAACGCGTCATTCCCGCGAAAACGGGAATCCCCTACCTTCACGCAGGGGATTCCGCGTCAAGCGCGGAATGACGGCTAAACGCAGGGGATTGCGGGTCAAGCCCGCAATGACGTTTTAGACCCCCGTCGAGCCATATCCACCCTCCCCCCGCCCGCTGTCGGGCAGGCTTTTGGCGGGCGTAAACTCAATCCTTTCCACCCGGCTGATAATCATTTGCGCGATTCTGTCGCCGTGGCGGATGGTGAAGTCTTCATTGCCGAGATTTATTAGCACAACGCCAACTTCGCCCCTATAATCGGCGTCAATTGTGCCGGGGGCGTTTGGCATGGAAATTCCGTGTTTTAGGGCCAGGCCGCTGCGCGGGCGAATTTGCGCCTCAAAACCGGGCGGCAAGGCCATTTTAAAGCCACAGGGCACAATTTTACGCTCCATGGGCTTAAGCACAATGGGCGCATCCGGCGTGGCGGCGCACAAATCCATCCCGGCCGCGCCCGCCGTTTGATAGGCGGGCAGGGGGATGTCCTTGGCATATTCCAATTGTTGAATCAAAAAGTCCATTATCTTCTATCTGGGCGACCACCGGGCGACCGAGGGCGGTCGCCCCTACCGGGCGCGGGCTTTTTCGGCGGCGGCTTAGAGTCTTCAAGGCCCGGCAAAGTCGCTCTATGCGAGAAATTCAGGCGGCCTTGGTCGTCAATTTCGATAAGGCGAACGGGCAGGGAATCGCCGATTTTTACAACATCTTCCACTTTGTTAACGCGCCCTTCGGCCAGCTGTGAAATATGCACCATGCCCTCCTTCTCCGGCGCAATTTCAACAAAAGCGCCAAAGGACATAAGGCGAACAACCTTGGAATTATAGACTTTATTAAGCTCCGGCTCTTCCAAAATAAGATTAATCATGGCCACAGCGGCGCGAATATTGTCCATATTTTTGCCCACGACATAGATTTTGCCGTCGTCCATGGTGTCAATTGTAATGCCGCCTTGGTCAAGCTTATCGCCGCCACATTCGTCAATAATGCGGTGAATAACCTTGCCGCGCGGCCCAATAACCTCGCCCATACGGTCGGGGTCAATTTGAACCATGACAATTTTCGGCGCATATTCGGAAATTTCGGGACGCGGCTCGGAAATTGCGACATTCATGGAATCTTCCAGAATTTGCAAGCGAGTTTTGCGGCAATGGTCTAAAGAGGCCTTGATAATTTCGGGCGTTAGGCCCGGAATTTTCATGTCGAGCTGAATTGCGGTAATTCCCACATCCGTGCCCGCCACTTTAAAGTCCATATCGCCAAAAAAGTCCTCAATGCCTTGAATATCGTCCAAAAGCACGTAATTATCGGTTTTGTCGCAGGTTACAAGCCCGACGGAAATTCCCGCAACGGCCTTGCGAATTGGCACGCCCGCCGCCATAAGCGACAGCGACGAACCGCAAACCGCCGCCTGCGAAGTCGAGCCATTAGAGCTTACAACCTCGGAAACCGTACGGATTGCATAGGGAAAATCTTCAACACAGGGAAGCACGGGCAACAAAGCCTTTTCAGCCAGCGCGCCATGACCGATTTCGCGGCGGCCGGGCCCGCGGCTGGGGCGGGTTTCGCCGACGCTAAAGCTGGGGAAATTGTAATGATGCATATAGCGTTTTTGTTCCTCGGCCAAATCCAGGCCGTCCAGACGCTGAACCTCGCTCATGGAGGCCAGAGTGGTTACGGTCATGACCTGCGTTTGGCCGCGGCTAAACAGCGCGGAACCGTGAACGCGCTTCAGAATGTCCACCTGCGAGGTTAGAGAGCGCAATTGGTCAACCGCGCGCCCATCGGGCCGTTTGCCTTCCTCCAAAATCATTTTACGGACTGTCTTTTTTTCCAGCTGATAAATAGCGTCATTAAGCCAATCTTCCAGCTTGCTTTGGTCAAAATCTTCTAATTTTGGCACAAGTTCTTCAAAGACATCGGCTTTAATTGCCGCCAATGCCTCCTCGCGCAGCTGTTTTTGGTCAAAAAATACGGCTTTTTCCATACGCGCGCTTCCCACAAAATCTCTAACCGCCGCGATAATTTCAGTAGGGGTAGAAGAATCCGGAAATTCGCGCTTAGGCTTGCCTTCTGCGGCGGCAATTTTGTCGATGAATTCGCAAATTCTAACATTTTCGTCATGCGCCATGCAAATGGCGTTAAACATGATGTCTTCGGGAATTTCATCGCCGCCGGCCTCAATCATCATAACTTTTTCGCGGGTTGACGAAACAGTCAGCAACATTTTGCTGACTTCGCGCTGTTCGCGATTCGGATTAATAACCAATTCTCCATCAACCAAACCCACATTAACCGCCGCAGTCGGCCCGTTAAAAGGAATGTCGGAGATGCAAAGCGCGATATTTGCGCCAATCATTGCGGCAATTTCGGGGGCATGTTGTTGGTCGCAGGCCCAAACCGTGGCCACAACAGCCACGTCATTGCGCAAATCGTCGGGGAAAAGCGGCCTTATAGGCCTGTCAATCAGCCGCGAAGCAAGCACGGCCTTTTCTGTCGGCCGCCCTTCGCGCTTAATAAAGCCGCCGGGAATCTTGCCCACGGCATAGAGCCTCTCTTCATAATCGCAGGAAAGCGGGAAAAAATCAATTCCCGCCCGAGGCTTTTCAGAAGCCGTGGCAGTAGCTAGCACAACAGTGTCGCCATAATGAATTATGGCGGCGCCGCCGGCCTGCTCTGCCACGCGCCCAATTTCAACACGAAAGGGGCTGCCTGCGAGATTCATCTCGTAAGTTCTAAACATTTAATTCTCCTCATTCATAATGTGTCCACATTCGTATAATCTTGATTATACCCTTGTATAGGACTCCATTTTCGTCTGTTAAACCCTTGTCATTGGGCAAAATATCGTAAATAATACGATGTTTCTTATTTACGCGCCGTGAAAAAGAGCCTTTTAGATTGCCTTGAAGTTTTTCAAATTCGGGCGGATATTGGTATGGATTTGCCGCTATTATGCTCAAGATTTTTTTGGCTTTCCTATCCAATTTGGCTTGTTCCAGCAAGCGTGCGTCCTTCTCTGCTTGGCGCGTGTATTTTAGCTTATACTCCATCCTACACTATCAAGGCATTCACTTAAAGGTGTCGCCTTACCTTCCAATATAGATTCTTCCATGCCCGGTATGGACTTTAAATACAGCGTTTCGAGCATACCATGCCAGTCGTCTTTATTAACCAATATGGCCGCACCATCATCGGTGGCAATAGAAACCGTATTGCCATAACTAATGACGGAATCAAGAAGTGAAGTAAAATCCCTTTGCGCCACATTTGCCGTAACATGAGCCATATCATTACCTCCCGGCTTTATTTTCTAATTCCAAGCTCGGCGATTAGTTCGCGATATTTGCCTATGTCGGTTTTGATGAGATAGTCTAAAAGCCCGCGGCGTTGGCCAACCATCATTAGAAGGCCGCGCCTTGAGTGGTGGTCTTTTTTGTGGGTTTTCAGATGTTCTGTCAATGAATTGATTCGGGCTGTAAGCAGGGCAATTTGCACCTCGGGCGAGCCTGTGTCTTCGGCGTTTCTGCCGAATTTTTCGATAATTGCTTTTTTGTTAATCATTGGAAATCTCCTCCTTAAATTTTCACCTAAAGCCAAGAAGTGAACGGAATACCATCTTCCTAGCCTTGGTAGTTTGGCATTTACTTTTCTTCAATTTCCTCTTTCATTTCCGCGATATGACCTTTAACGGCGGCTATATCGTCGTCGCTGCACATCGCCATCACTGCATACCTTATTTCCTTCACATTGTCAGTCCTTAAGGTTGTAAACAATATCGAGCGCAAAATTGCTTCAGTTTCTTTCGCCATGGGTTCACCTCCACGAATTTTTGTGCAACAATCTATTCTAACACAAGAAGAAACAAATTGCAAGTTTTTTACGAAAAATTTAACATTTATGCAATTTCATCTTTTTTCTGTAACAATATTTAATACTTTTTTAATTGCATTTAACAATTTTTTCATGTATAATTACAAAAAGCACTAAGGAGGGCTAGATGAGAAATAATGTTTTTATTAAATCGGTTATGCGCCAGCCCGCCCGCACGGTTTTGTTGGCGGTTTTGATAGTTGTCGCCGCCTTCGCATTCGTTGCGCGGGTTACGGAATTTTTGGTTGTTAATGACGAAATTGACCGTATAGAGGGGCTTTATCGCTCCATTGGCGTACTTTCGCCAATTCGCCCTACAGACATAACCACCTCTCACGACGTTTCCGCCGCCGCCGAATTTGTGGCGCAAAGCCCATATGTGGCCGCGTCGGACGAGCGCGTCTTCGTTCAAGGGGTGCTTAGCGAGGGGGTTAGCCTTGCTTCGCAATTTCCCATGACCGACTTTTTAAACCCGTCCTTCGAGGGCATTGACATGGATGCCATGGACTATTATTTCATAGGCATGGTGAGAATTGGCTGGGTTAGCCCAAGGCTTGTTCGCGGGTCAATAAATTACATAAATTTGACAATAGAGCCGCGCGAACTGCTGATTGGCGACCCCGTGAAGCTTCGCACAGAAGATACATATTTTGTGAATGCGCTGGGTCAGAGAGCGCCCATCATGTCGCGGCGGGATATGTGGCTAATTTTGACAGACGAGGAGGCAGACCTGTTTGAGGCCGGGCTTTTTAACCCGCTGGCAGGAATTGAGGACAGCCGCGAATTGATGTTTAGGGCAAGCCCCCTGCGCGTGATTCCTTTTAATTTTATTCCGACAACCCAATGGATAATAAGGCCGCTTTGCGGCTCGCCCGACGGCATAAGGAATGAGAATTTGCCAATAGGCTGGTCTATGCCGATTTTAGACCCATATGCGGAAAGGGCTTCCGCGCTTGATATGCTTTGGACTTCAAATCCGCATGATATAGAGGCCCATGCGGCGACTATGGCGCAAATTCAGCCGCAATTTGACATTGCCGCCGAAAATATGAGTTCGCTTATGATGGTTGGAACAACGGATATGTCGGCCATTCCCCGCTTTCAAAATCCCTTTACGGGGCGGCTTGTTGACGGACGTTGGCTTACATATGAAGACAATTTAAGCGGCAATGCCGTGGCTGTTGTGCCTGCGGGAATGGCGGCGCGCGGCGGCCTTGGAGTTGGTGAAACCTTCACGGTTACCCTTATGGACAATTCCCGCCCGAATTGGATTGACCAAGAAAATGACAATACCTGGTGGTCTGTGGGCATTGAAGGCTGGTGGCAGGCCGCGCCGCAGGGTTGGTGGGTTTTAAATGAAGGCCTTGCCGGAGCGGAAAGAGCCTCGCATGAAATTACCGTCGAAGTTGTCGGTGTTTATGCGAATTTGCCGCCCGTTGGCGGCCGTCAGCACAATTTCTTAAATTCCGAGGTATTCATTCCCGCCTCTTTGATTCCTGCGGGCTTTGGTTGGGAAAATGCGCCGCTTTTGTCCACAATGTACAGCTTTGTGCTGAATTCGCCGCGCTATGAGCAGGCTTTCATGGACGCGAATAGGGCGCAATTGCAGCATATGGGCTTTTTGCCGCGCTTTCTGCCAAGCGGCTATCATGCATTTGCCGCGGCCGTTGACCCCATTCGTACATCGCTGACCGTAAATCTAATCATCTTCTCCATAGTTTCTCTGCTAATTCTCGCCTTGGTCATAACCCTATATTTGCGCCAATGGCGGCGTTGCGTGGCCATCTCCCGCGCGCTCGGCACTCCTGCGGGGCTAACCCTTCGCCAGCTATTTTCGCCCGTATTTTTGATTTGGACGCCGGCAATCCTGCTGGGTTCCGTAATTGCGTGGTTTTTCGCCATAAATCAAGCGCAGGGAACGCTGGGCGGGCTGACTGACGAAGTGGTCAGCCGCAATCCCGTTGAAATGTTCGCCTTTGCGGGAATTATGGCCTTGATTGCCTTTGGCGGGCTGGTTATTGCCGGAACTCTGCTTGCGCGCAAGCCCGTTTTAGAGCAGCTTCAAGGCGCATCGGGCGCGGGCGCGCCAAAACGCGGCATTAAAGTTAAGGCCGTTGACCCCGGCATTGTGCCCGAGGGCTTTAAAATGGGGCAAATTAATATTCCGCCAAAGCCCGCAACAAGCTCTAAAGGCGCGCAAAGAGCCGCCGTGTTTAAGCATATCCGCAGGCATATTTTCCGCTCGCCTGTGAAATCGGCCTTGGTGGCCGTGGTTGCGGCATTTTTCGTGGTGTCGTTGGGCTGGCTGAATAACACAATTGAAACAACCGAAGTCGAAATCAATCGTCTATGGGATACGACCGTTGTGGAAGCCGAGATTATCAGGGATTTAGAGGACGAACGCGCCCTCATGGGCTTTGCCTACAATCATGGTCATGCGCCCGTAACGCAGGCCGTTGTTGACAGCTTTATGGCTTCGGGCTTTGTTGGCGAAATATATTTGGAGGCCTTGTGGATGTTTGGTTTCCTGCGCTCCGAGGCGCATTTGGGCGATATTGTCATCACGGAGCAATTCTTTAATGAAACGGATTTGGTGCTTGGTGTAAGCCATTTGGATGGTTTTATCAACGAAAATACGCGCACGGCTATGGATGACGCTTTGGGGATTATTGGCGAGTCTATCGAAATTACATATGCGCCCGGCTTTAGCGCGGCTGACTTCGCCTTTGGCGAAGGGGTTACGCCCATAATCGTTCGAGCCGCTTTGCTAGCGGAACTCGGTTATAGCCTCGGCGATATTTTGTATCTCAGCGAGCCATTTGCGCAAGTGCAGGTTATCGCCAGCTTCGAATACGGCCTTAGTCGTGCGGTGAATATATTTGGTATTGAGCGTGGAATGGTAATTATGCCACTTGACGCCTTGGAATTCCACACCATAGACTCCCCGTTTTTCGAGAATCCCGAATATAATGACGCGGGCTGGGATTTGGGCGGTCTGACCTATAAAACCGTGCGCATTGACATGAATACGGCGCGCAATAGAGAGCTTGAGGAGTTGTCGCCCCTGGTTGAGGGCGCATTGACCATGAACCATATCGGCGCATTTATCGGCACCGTGCCTTTAGAACTTGTTATGAATGACCAAGAATTGCGCGACATAATTGAACCCATGGAGCAAAACCTCAGCCTTATGCGGGTTTTATATCCCATTGCAATTGGGGTTGCGGCCGTGCTTTCTATTGGGTTGTCGCTTTTGATAATGTTGCAAAACGCCAAAAATGCCGCGATTATGCGGATTTTGGGCAAACCTAAGACCAATTCGCAAATTGCCCTTTGTGGCGAGCAGGTGCTTACCTCGATTTTTGGGGTGGTTTTGGGATTGGTGGCATTGCTGGCCATTGGGGTGGCGGCCTTTGAGGCCGCGCCGATTGCGCTGACGGTGATGTATTTTGTGGGAGTTGTTGTCGGTTCGGCGGTTGGCGCGGTTTTAATAAGCGCGAAAACGCCGTTGGAACTGCTGCAGGTTAGAGAATAGGCTAGCAAGTAATGCCGGTTGAAACCGGCTGAAGATTCCGACTGGAAGTCGGCTATGCTTTCCAAGCGTTACTTTAGCCGACTTCAGTCGGCACTCCATGTCGGTTCGAG
>JAITMQ010000059.1 GCA_031277225.1 Clostridiales bacterium
CTGGGTTTCTGCATTGTATGGAATTCCATAGGTCGGGCTTATCATCAAGCCCCCCCAATCTTCGTGGGTCGTTAATTCTTCCATGGCTACACCTCCATGGACATTATTTGCGGTTTTAAGCATATCCAACCTCCTGATTCTAATAATTATCGGGATTTAGGCCCTTCAGCTCGTCGGTTACGAATAGGCCGTCTTTGCGGATTAGCACGTCGTCGAAATAGATTTCCCCGCCGCCGAATTCCGGCGTTTGGATTAGCACCAAATCCCAATGAATGGCCGAACGATTGCCGTTAAACGCCCAATCATAGGCATTTCCGGGCGTAAAATGAATCGAACCCGCAATTTTTTCGTCAAAAAGCGTGTTTAGCATGGGCTTGTTGATATATGGATTTACGCCAATGGCAAATTCGCCGACATAGCGCGCGCCCTCGTCTGCATTCAAAATCTTGTTAATAAGCTCGGTATTATTCGCCGTTGCCTCAATAATTTTGCCATTCTCGAACTTTAGCACAACATTGTCAAAAACAAAGCCCTGATAGCGGCTGGGCGTGTTATAGCTGATTATGCCGTTGACGGAATCGCGCACGGGCGCCGTAAAAACCTCGCCATCGGGAATATTAAATTTGCCGTCGCATTTAATCGGCGGGATGCCCTTCACGGAAAAGCTTATATCCGTGCCGGGGCCGGTGATTCGCACTTTGTCGGTGCGCGTAAGCAGGTCTGTAAGCTTATCCATGGCCGCCGACATTTTTGCATAGTCCAAATTGCAGACTTGGAAGAAAAAGTCCTCAAAGGCCTCGAAGCTCGTGTCCATGGCCTGCGCCATTGAATAGCTCGGATAATTCATCACAACCCATTTTTTGTGCAGGCGCACATTTGTGTGAACGGGCTGGAAATACAATTTTTGGTAAAGTCCCATTTTTTCGGGCGGCACGTCGGACAGCTCTGACGGGTTTTGGTCGCCGCGAATTCCGACATAGGCGTCCATTTTGCTCATCATAAGAGCGTCAACCTCGGCGGCTGTGTTGAAATATTCCTCGTTTGCGCCAAGGAAAAGCTCGCGCCGAATGGTATTGAGATGGGTTTCCACAAAGGGAATCGCGCCCACGGCATGGACTTCCTTCACAATTTGGCGCAACAAAGGCAGGGACTCCGTGCCAAAAGCCTGCACCAAAACCTTTTCCCCGGCCTTAAGCTCGCAGGAATAATGCACGATATTCTTCGCCAATTTTACAATTCTTGAATCCATTTTAACATCTCCTTTATTCTTAAAATTTATCTTCGCGTAAATACAATAATATTTCCTTCGGCATCGGTCAGCCGCAACTCTCCGCCCGCCACATCGTAGAAATATTCAAGCGCCATCTCAAAATAATCCATCAGCAGAAATTCGCCATCGGCAAACCATTCAAATTCCCAAAATTGTTCGCCCAACCGCTCAATTCCAAAGCCATCTTCGAAAAATTCCAAAGTTTCACCGCCAACAAACCAGCCTGCGGCGGTTGCATCCACTATGGCCCAAATGCCGATTAAATCGGGGTCAATCAGCTCGTCAAGAGCCTCAATCCACTCATCCATGGGAAAAACCAAATGCCCGCGCATATAGGCATCAAAGATGAAGAACAAAAAGTCGTCCATCTCGAAAGTATCGGCGGTTAAAGCCCCGGCAAAGGTGATGGACTGCGGGTTTACATAATAATAGTTTCTTTGAGTCGGATGCGGGCTTACATTCCAAATCACGGCCAGGCGTTCGCCCGTTTCCCGCAAATTTCCAACCATTTGAACCGTGGCGGCCCCTTCGCCAATTTCGCGCTCGCTCCATTCGGGCGCTACTATGAACCTGTTAAAAACCTGCTCATATGTAGGGTTCATGCCAATTTCAGACCAAGGCGCGAAATTTTGAACCGTGCCTACAAAGTCCGTCCCGCCAAGCCTCGTGAAGATGAAGAACAGCACAACCACGGCAAGCACAAATAGCGCGATTGCCGTTCCTAAAATGGTGTACATTCTGTTTTTGCTCTCATTTCTTTCGGGCGCGGGCGGCGGCGCGTCGGGCAATACTTGACAAAACATAAAATACCTCCTATAATTCATTGTAGTTGTAACGTAGATTATATCATAAGGAGTGTTTTTATGCAAGAGATTAAAGAACAAGTAAGCGGGATTTTTCGGGAAGTTATTGAAGCGGCGGGGCTTGGTCGCGGCGAAATTATCGTCTTGGGCTGCTCTACCAGCGAGATTTTGGGCGCGAAAATTGGCAAGGGCGGCAGCGAGGAAGTCGGGCGCGCCGTGGTTTTGGCGGCCTTGGAAATTGCTCGCGGAAATGGCCTGTTTTTGGCGGTTCAGGCCTGCGAGCATATAAATCGAGCCTTGGTTGTGGAGGCGGAATGTGCCGCCGCGTACGGCTTAGAGCGGGTTTCCGTGCGCCCAATCCCCGCTGCGGGCGGTTCTTGTGCGGCCGCCGCCTATGAAATTTTTGAAAATCCTGTTGTGATTGAGCATATTAAAGCGGGTGCTGCCGTGGACATTGGCGACACCCATGTCGGTATGCATGTGAAATTTGTGCAAGTGCCTTTTAGGCCCGGCATAAAGCGGGTTGGAGAGGCGCATGTGGCGGCCTTGACTTCGCGGCCTAAATTGATTGGTGGCGAGCGGGCAAAATACAAATAGTTAGAGTTTAAAGCTAAAGGGAAGTAGGTCGCTCAACGCGAATTTGCGCCAATGTTTGGGGCTTTCGGCTATGATGATTCTAAAATCTTCACGGCAAAATTCCGCCATAACCTGCAAACAAACCCCGCAGGGAAAGCAATTTTTGATAAGCAAATCGCCCGGGCCGCCAACCACGACAATGACCGCAAAATCCCTATTGCCTGCGGCGATTGCGCTGAAAAACGCCGTGCGCTCGGCACAATTCGTTGGCGAAAACGCCGCATTTTCAATATTGCAGCCGGGAAAAACCTGCCCGTCCTTAGTCATCAAGGCCGCGCCAACCCTAAAGCCGGAATAAGGCACATAGGCCATTTCGCGCGCCCCAATCGCCACTTCAATCAAACTTACAATTTTTTCGTTATCCATAGAATCACCTCACAACATAATATTTAATTGATTTCAAATTGTGCTGTAATTTCATGCCCAATGCCCGGCACGCCCGGGATGCGGCGGCTAAAATTCTCGCTGAAATACTCTTGGTCTACATTCAAAACCACTCTAATAACCAAGTCAAAGAGGCGCGGCGACAGCTCGCCTCTTTGATAATACCAATCCATGGCAAAAGACAGGCTTTCCGTTGGCCTTATCACCTTATCCTGCGGTCCGGCAAAATTAGGATTTGGCCAAATAAAAGACGCAGGTCGCCTATAAAAGCTGTATTCCATGCCGCTAGAATGGCCGCCTCCAAATTCGTCCGTCCAGCCTACGAAAATTAAGTCGAAAATATAGGTATAATCGGGATTATTGTTGGTGATGGTGAAGCTTAGGCCGCGCGAGCTATGCTCCAAAATTTCCAAGTCAAGCCCATCAAAACGGGCATAGGCCGCCGCAACAAGGGCGGCCTGTTCGGCCTGCCAGGCGGCGTGTGCGGCCTGCCAATCTTGCGCAATTGTGAAGGGCGCATAAAAATAGGTATCAAAATTAAATTCCCGAAGAATTCGATATTGCCCGGGCGGCAATTCGCCATGCATCCATTCCCAATTTATTTCTTCTTCCATGGCGAAGCCGGGCCAAATGCTAAACAAGGCTAAAATCCAACCATCGGGATTTATGAAAGGCGGCGACTGCCAAATGCCGTCCAAATATTGTTCAATGCGAAACATCGCGCCATGGGTGGCTTCTTGCGGGGAATTATTGACCATGGACAGGCGCAAACCGGTGGGGGTTACGCTTTCGGCCTCGACATAAATATATAGGCCGGTCAATTGCTCATAAGGCGGGCTATAAGCTTCAATTACCATATCACCGCCCTTTTCCGCATGAATTTGCGGAGCTTGCAGACAGGCGGTCAGCAAAAACAGGGCTATTGCGATAAAAAGGGCTCTTTTCATATCCACCTCCCATTTCACGCGAACGTCATTCCCGCGAAAGCGGGAATCCCCCATTTTCGTGCATTTTCGTGCCTTTCGTGGTTTAATTTTTTAACCACGAAAGGCACGAAAAGCACGAAAATTCAGTCAAGCTTTATTTTACGACAAAATTCACCAGCTTCTTAGGCACGAAGATTTCTTTTACTATGGTCTGTCCTTCAAGCCGCGCCGCGACTGCCTCGCGCGCGGCGGCGATGGCCGCATCCTTGTCTATGTCGGCGGAAACCTGCGTATTCGCGCGCAATTTGCCGTTAATTTGCACAACCATGGTAATCATATCGTCCGCGGCCTTGGCGGCATCATAGACGGGCCATGGCTGCCTAAACACGCTTTCATTATGTCCTAAAATTTCCCATAACTCCTCGGCGATATGCGGCGCAAAGGGCGCGAGCATGATTACAAGGGTTTCCAGCGTTTCTTGGTCAAGTGCCGCGCCGCGCGCCAGCTCGGACAGCTTATTCGTATACTCCATAAAGCCCGAAACGGCGGTATTCAGCGACAAATTGTCAATTCGCCAAGTGATGTCGCGAATCATCTTATGCCGAATTTTCTCATGTTCGGCAGTCGCGGGCGCGACTTTTGGGGCATTTTCGGCGACAAGCCTCCAAAGCTTGTTAAGGAAGCGATAGACCCCTTCAATGCCCGTATCCGTCCATTCCGCGTCCAGCTCTGGCGGGCCAATGAATAAAATATACATACGCAAAGTATCACAGCCATATTTCGGCAAAATCTCGTCCGGAGACACGCCATTGCCCGCCGATTTCGACATTTTCTTGCCGAAGCGGTTTATCATGCCCTGATTAAAAAGCCGCGTAAACGGCTCCTCAAAGCCCACCACACCAATATCATACAGGAATTTAGTATAGAATCGCGCGTAAAGCAAATGCAAAACCGCGTGCTCAACCCCGCCCACATAATAGTCCACCGGAAGATACTTCTCCGCCTTCTGACCACTAATTATCTGACCTCTATTCCCCACATCAAGATACCGCAAAAAATACCAAGAAGACCCCGCCCATTGCGGCATAGTATTAGTTTCACGCTTCGCCGCGCCGCCACAGTCGGGGCAGGGCGTGTTGACCCACTCGTCAATAAGCGCAAGCGGCGATTCGCCCGTGTCCGTGGGCTTATAAGAGGCCACATGGGGCAGGGTTACGGGCAGGTCGTCATAAGGCACGGGAACAACGCCGCAATTTCCGCAATGAATCAGCGGAATAGGCTCGCCCCAATAGCGTTGGCGGCTGAAAACCCAGTCGCGTAGGCGGTAATTTATTGTTGCGCAGCCTAGGTCGCGCTCGGCTAGGTGATTTGCCACGGCCTCGCGCCCCGCCTCCGAACCTGTGCCGTTAAAATCGCCGGAATTTACCATTACGCCCTCGCCCAAATAGGCTTCCTCAAGTTCATACAGCGAACCATCGGGCGAAATTACCTGCAAAATCGGCAGGCCGAACTTTTTTGCAAATTCAAAATCCCGCTCATCATGACCGGGCACACACATAATCGCCCCCGTGCCATAATCCGCCAAAACATAGTCCGAAACCCAAATTTCCATATCCGCGCCGCTAAGCGGATTTGTGGCATAGGCCCCCGTAAAAACGCCCGTTTTGTCCTTTTTGGCCATTCTGTCTACATTGGAGATTGTGGCGGAATTTTTCACATATTCTTCCACTTCGGCGGCATGGCTTGTCGCAACAATTTTCGCCGTCAAAGGATGTTCGGGTGCTAAAACCATGAAAGTCGCGCCAAAAAGAGTGTCGGGGCGGGTTGTGAACACCTCGATTTTTTCGTCGCGGCCCTGAACAGGGAAATGAATTCGCGCGCCATGCGAACGCCCAATCCATTCCGCCTGCATTTTCTTGACTTTTTCGGGCCAATTAAGCCCCTCAAGGTCGTCCAACAGCCTCTGCGCATAATCCGTAATTTTCAGCATCCATTGCCGCAAATTGCGCTTGGTTGTAATTCCGCCGCAACGCTCACATTCGCCGCCCGCCGCCTCCTCATTCGCCAAAACAACCTTGCAGGCCTCGCACCAATTTAGCGGCATTTCCTTCTCATAGGCCAGCCCCCTCTTAAACATTTCCACAAAAATCCATTGCGTCCATTTGTAAAATTCGGGGTCTGTGGTATTTAATTCCATATCCCAATTATACATCGCGCCAATCTCTTTTAGCTGGCGTTTAAAAAACTCTATGCTGTCGCGCACGGCCTTTTCGGGATGAATTTCATTTTCAATGGCAAAATTTTCTGCGGGCAGCCCAAAAGCATCCCAACCCATGGGATGTATGACAAAATGCCCATCCATAAGGGCGCGGCGCGCCAAAACATCGCTTAGCACATATCCGCGCCAATGCCCCATATGCAGGCCGTCGCCGGAAGGATATGGAAACATATCCAGACAATACATCTTAGGCTTGCTTTCATCCCGAGGATTAATGTCCATTTTTTCCCAATTTTCCCGCCACTTGGCTTCTATTTGCTTAAAATTGTATTTGCTCATATTCCGCCTCCGGTTCATATTATAATGCAGATTATAACACAGACGGACAATTTAAACAAGTCATTGACAACCAAAAGATTTTGCGATATTATAAAATCAAAAAGCTTGGAGGAATTATGAAGACTATAGACATGATTAAAGAATTGGCCGAGGCCTTTGGGCCGCCCGGCTTTGAGGGCGATGTGATTGAAATTGCCCGCAAATATATCCCCGCCGGCGCGCGTATTGTGCAAGACAGCATAAAAAACCTCTATATTTGCCCGAAAAACGAGCAAAATCCCGACTTGCCCACGGTTTTGGTGGATGCCCATTCAGACGAGGTTGGCCTTATGATTCAGGCCATTCGCGACAATGGAACAATGACCTTTGTTACCCTTGGAATGTGGGTTCCTGCCACTTTGGCCGCACAAAAAGTGCGCATTAAAAACATTCATGGCGAAATTGTTCATGGGGTAATTGCGTCAAAACCGCCGCATTTCGCCGCAAATCAAGATGCCGCGCTAAAATTCGAAGAAATGGTAATTGATGTGGGCGCGACTTGCAAACAAGACGCAATTGAAAATTTTGGAATGGCGCCCGCCCTGCCTGCCGTGCCTTTTTCGTCTTTTAAGCATGACGAAAAAAATGCCGTCATAGGCTGTAAAGCCTTTGATTGCCGCCTTGGCTGCGCTTCCGTGCTGCAAATTATGAATAAAATTCAAGATATGGATTTAAATGTAAATGTTGTCGGCGTTCTGTCTGCGCAGGAGGAAGTGGGTATGCGCGGCGCGAAAGTCGTTACAAATGTGATTAAGCCCGACCTTGCAATATGTTTCGAGGGAACGCCCGCCGACGATACCGTAACCAAGCCGGACCTTTCGCAGACCATGCTGAAAAAAGGCCCAATGCTTCGGCATTATGACCCCGGCATGATTACGCATCCCGATTTTATGCGCTTTGCGCTGGATGTGGCGGCCAAACGGGGTATTCCCGCGCAACAAGCGGTGCGTTCGGGCGGCTATACAAATGGCGCGGCAATCCATTTGTCGCATTTGGGAATTCCTACCATTGTTATTGGCCATCCTGTCAGATATATCCATAGCCCCAATTCGATTGCGGCCTTGGAAGACTATGAAAACGGCACAAAGCTGGCGGTCGAGATTCTTAAAGCATTAAATAAAGATGAAGTAATGAAAATTAGGGGGGCGCTATGAATACAACCCTGGTAGTTTTGGCGGCGGGCTTAAGTTCTCGCTTTGGCGGCGAAAATGGCGGCAAAATCGTGGAAAATGTGGGACACAGCGGCGAGGTTATTTGCGATTTTTCCGTGTATGATGCGATTTGTGCGGGCTTTAATAAAATTGTTTATGTCATCAAAAAAGACAAAGAAACGGAATTTGTCGATAAGGTCAGCTCGAAAATTAGGGACGCGCAGGTGGAGCTTGTTTACCAAGAATTGGAAGATTTGCCGCCCGGATTTTCCGTGTGCGACAAGCGCAACAAGCCCTGGGGCACTTCGCACGCGCTTTGGGCGGCGCGCCACAAGGTTAATGAGCCATTTATGGTAATTTCCGCCGACGATTTTTACGGCCGCGGAATTTTTCGCGAAATGTTCAACTTCTTGACCAATGAGGCGAAAACCCCGGGATTATGCACTTTTGCCATGCCCGGACATAGGCTTGGTGAAACGGTTTCCGAGCATGGTTCGGTTTCCCGCGCAATTTGTGATGTGGACGCGGCGGGCTTTGTAACCGATATTCGGGAGATTCGCGAAATTAAAAAGCGCAATGGCGACATTGGCTATTGTTTTAACGAAGAGTTTAAAATTTTGCCGGGCGATGCAATTGTGAATATGCTGGCCTTTGCCTTCACGCCCGCAATTTTTGACGAAATCGAAAAGGGCTTTGCGGAATTTTTTGAAAAATTTGGCAATGACCCCGAAGCGGAATACTATTTGAATTCTGTTGTTAAAAATTTAATACAAAAAGGCAAGGCGACATTAAAAATGTTGCCCGTAGATAGCGCCGACCGCTGGGTTGGAATTACTTACCAAAACGATTTAGAGCCCGCGCGCCGCTTCGTGCGCGGGCTAATCGACAATGGTACATATCCGGTCAAGTTGTTTTAGTCATCGCATAGCATTAAAATGGCGGCCAAAAACAGCAAATCGCCGTGATTTGCCTCGCCTTCGTCCATTTGGACAGCGGCCGGGGGAGCAGACATCGCCTCAATCCGCCCCTGCGCCAAAAACCCCCGAAAAGGTTCGGGTATATCGGGCAATTTCACATTATTTTCCATATTGCACCTCGCAATAAAATACCATAAATCAAGATATTCAATCCGGCGAGAAATAATGAATTCATCCAAAACTTTAGAACGTGTCGACGCAAGATTGCATGCTCTAGGGCCGGATTTAGCGGCTGTTTAACGCATTGCTATATTCCCTCATCATTCCCAAAATCCGCTCGGCTTCGTTTTCTTTTGCTATTGTTGGCTGCATATTGTTACGATGGGGCACAGACGACATAAAAGCGGGTATGATATTGGTTTCATTGTCATTTACCAATTCCCCGTCAACAAAAGTGAATGTCTGTTGAAAAATCATGGTTTCACTTACACGGCTTGCATTGCCGCCAAAGGAAAAGTCGCCGAGGCTGTATACAATATTGCGCCCCCGAAACTCTTCAATGCCTTGAAGAACATGAGGATGAGCCCCAAGAACAAGATGCGCTCCTTGTTCTATGGTAAATCGTCCGATATTGATTTGATATTGGCTTGGTGCGGTTGCCCGCTCGACTCCCCAATGATGAAAGGCGATTATAAGCTGTGCACCCCTGTATTGTAAATCGTAAATGGCGTTTGCGATTAGATTGCGGTTGCTTTGGTTGTCCGCCCAAATTCTAAACCCAAAAAGACCCACCTTAATGCCATTAACTCCCATTATTGTATTGATATTGTTGCCAAAATACTTAATGCTCTCGGCGCGCAATGCCTCTTTGGTATCTTGGTATCCCCTGTCGAAAAAGTCAATGGTATGATTGTTGGCAATTGAAACTACGCCAATATTGCCATAGGTCAATATGCGGGCAAAATGTGGCGGCCCTCTAAATACAAATTGTTTGTCCATATGCGGATAGGTTATATTGGTCAAAACCCCCTCAAGATTCGCAATGGATAAATCGCTTTCTTCAAACACATGCCGAACATTGTGAAAAAACCATTCAAGTCCATTGTTGCGATATTCTCGCATAAAAGCGTGATAGCCCGCCCAGCGCCTGTCGCCGCCCAAAACCACATCCCCTACGGCAGAAATTGTTAATGTAACGACTTCGGGTGCTTCGGGCTTTTCATCGGGCTTTAAAGACGGCGCAAAAAGGCCGCCAATGGCGATTGCCGCGCCTGTTAAGAGTGCTATTAGTCTTATTAACATTCATAAACCCCCTTTTTAATGTGTTACGGCATCTTCTATAGTAGCATAATAATTGATAATAGTAAATAGTAAATATACTACTTGTCCAATCAAATAAAATGAGGCCTTGCGGCCTCCTTTTGGCGTTTGGCGGGCATATCCTTGTTTCTGTATCGTAAACTCCGCCGTCAATAGCCGAAAGATCGATAATACAAAAACACCCCGAATTACTCGAAGGTGTTTTTGTATTATTGCTGCGTTTACTTAATAATCTCAATACTCCTCGCATCCCCATCCCAATTCACCTGCGCTCCGAAGGATTCGCTTATGAATCTTAGGGGGACCATTGTTCTGTCGTCTATTATTTGGGCCGGCACGTCCATGCCCAGTTCTGCCAGCTCCTCGCTAAGTTGCCCAATTGGGATAACGAGCGTCTGTCCGTCCAGCGTCAAAAATACGGTAAGAGGGTCGGTTTCTGTGGCGGGCGTCCAGTCAATATCCGCGCCGAGGGCATAGGCCATGAAGCGCACGGGCAACAGGGTTCGGTCATTTTCTATAACCGGAAGCACATCCATAACTTGAGTTGGAGCATTGTCGGCAAGGTCATAAATAATTGGCGAATCCAGGCTTAAAGAAAGCCTTGTTAAATCCTCGACATAGGCGATTGTGAAGGTTCCTATGGCTTGGCTTTCAAGCATAAACAGCCCTGTTTCGGGGTCAAGCCTGCCGCCAATCCTTGCGCCATCTTCCGTTATGGCGGTAATTCTGTGGATATTACCGACATCAACATCACCGATATTAACTTCTATAGTGATGGGATTTTGTGGATTGGTGATATTTACTGCATTGCCGCCTTGACCCTGCGTGATACTAATATCAATACCGCCGAATCCGTAATCGGTTTCTTGGGGTTCAATTCTTACCACAAAATCTGCATTATCGGCTTCGCTCCCTTCATAAAGTTCTTGAAGAAATTCTCTTGATAGTATAACCCTTGAATCGCCGCTGTAAACGATTAAGTCCGGCTCATTTTCTGCATCGAGTATTGAATGAATCGCATCTCTTTGCAATGCCAAAATATATCTATTGCTTTCAGCGGGAGCATCATGGCTAACAGCAAGTGTAATTGTTTCATAACCGGCGGCTATTTGCCTTTCAACCTCATTGCTGACATTTCCACCTGCCCATGGATTGTATGTTGGGGTGGGAGGGCTGGGCGGAGTAGTTGGGGGCGGAGTTGGGGTGTAGGTATAGCTGTAATCCTGACCATGCTCCGGCAAATTGTCGATATGAGGGTCAAAAATGGTCAATGTAAAGGGATTCGAAACAAGTGAAACACCGTTTACAACCGTTCTCATTCTTAAATTATGCCATACTCCCGCAACGGTATTCGAACCGCCAACTAATTGCAAATCACCCACGCCATTGGCATTAAGGCTTACATTTGCTCTTGCCGACACGCCGGGCGGAAGATTGTCAACCGTAACACTAAGTTCCCGCAAAGGCAGCACATTCGTTGTCGTAACCGTGAAATTCACCGTCGTATTGCCCTGCGCCCCCGCGTGCATTTGCCCACGTTGCGTGCCTATTTGGATTGTGGGGGTTGGGGGTGGCGGCGGTGGATTATCTATTGTTAAAGTAGAAGGAGCGAAGACCAGCCAACGAAAGCCGCCAATATCCAAGTAGATGTCGACACAGAAAAACCATTCCCCGGCTTGGGCCGTTGAATCGACTTGAATATGAAGCATGCCTCTGTTGTCCGTTATATCAACATATGCAGGCCAGCGCACTCCCGGAATTTGCGAATCTACCATACCCAAATCCACATCCCATTCATGCACCCAAATATCATGTCGCCCATCGGGCATTCTTCTTGTTTCAATCGGGAATGAAATAGTGCCGGAATTGCCCTGCGCCACATTGCCGATTTGCTCTCCCAGCCTCATGGTCGGGCGGCTGGTGATTCCCACGGTGGCGCTGTCTTCAATCCATTGCGAGCCCGTCCAAAGCGACAATGTAAAATCCCAATCCCATGTCTGGTCGGCGGGTATATCGGTTGTGCCGTCATAGGCTAACACAAGCCATCCCCGGCCATCAACAATAGTTATGCTGTCGCCAACAAGGGACACGGGCGTATGCGATTGTTGCCACTCGACCGGCGATTCGTCCAGATTCCAGCGCACATCATAAGTGCCATCAGGCAAATTCCCCACAGTAACAGGAATCCAAAACTCCCGAGGCTCGCCAAAGCTGAACATAATTTGTTGCCAGACATTGATGTATTGACCTCTTGTGTAGGAAATATTGTTATTATCAAATAAATCTATAACACTTTCGGCAAAGCCGAGATTGCGCAGGTGTTGGCGGTCTTCAGGTGTGATGGTAAAAGTCCGGTTAGCAACATTATTCTCAATAACCGCCGCGGGATTGATGGTAAGATTATGTACATTCTCCCAATCTATAATTATACCGCCACCACCGCCCAATGTTCTGCTATTGTTCGTGACGCTTCCGCCATTCATTGTGAATCTGCCGTCGCCGGCGGACGCGATAATCACACCGGAATTATTGTTGTAACTAATATTGCCGCCGTTCATTGTGAATTCTCCCCAAATGAACACCCCTTCAAGATCATTATTCCGGATACTACCATCGTTCATTGTGAATATAGCGTCAGACCCTACCCACACGCCGTGCCAAGCGTTGTTCCGAATAATACCGCCGTTCATTGTGAATTCGCCTGAAACCTGAACTGCGCGAGTAGCGGAATCGGAAATTAAGGCATTATTGCCCATAGTAAAGCTAGCACCTTCACCAACGAAAATTGTACCACCCGTTATAGTGCCGCCATCCATAGTGAATTCGCCACCGACACCTATTGCGGGAACATTGGAAATTACAGCATCACCGCTCATCGTAAGTTTACCGCCAAAATTTACAGCAAAGATAGCGGTAAGATTCGAGATAGAGCCCCCTTGCATATTGAAGCTGGTGTCATTACGAACAAGAACCCGATCACTATCCGTAATTGTGCCACCTGTCATGTTTACGGTACTGCCGCCTCCTAATGATCTGTTGGCCGTATCAACAGCGTATATAAATCCACTAATATTCCCGCCGGACATATTAAAGATACCATTACCTGACAACAGTACACCTGCACGTGATCGTGCAGAGCCAAAATTTTCGACCGGATCACCTATAAGGTTACCCCCAACCATGTTGAAAGTACCGCCGTCAGCATATACGCACGGTGCATACGTCGTAGATATTGTACCGCTTTCCAGCGTAAAAGTGCCCCCCGGCATTATGTGAATACCTGAATTCCATACCGGAGCACTCAAGATGGGTCCGGCAAGCGTTAAAAGTCCGCCGTCGTAGATTCGGAATGATGCGCCCGTTAAATTTCGCTCCCCTTCAATTCTTACAGCCCTATTAATCCACAGCGTTCCGGTGCCGACAACAGCGGGTGCCGTAATATCCGCCCCCAACACAATTGTTGATATATTGGGATTGTTAATCGCCGCTTGAAGTTGCGCCCAAGTAGTAACTCGCTCTACGCCGGCAACATCAGTCAAAGGAACAGTAATATTCCCGCCGGGCAAACCGCTGATTTTAACGGCAATGGGGTCGTTCAAGTTTGCAATATCAAGGAATAATGGCACGGAAACACCTGCAATATTCCCCATGGTCATATCGCCGGAAAGAGCGATTTCACTCACCTGAATTTGGGCATAGTTATGCGCCGTGATAATAAACCCAGGTAAACGAGTTGAAGGAGTATCTGCCAAATTTCTTGGAGCTACGGTTGTAGGTCCTCTGTTAGCGGCATAGCTGGTCATTCTGTAATCGGTATTTCCTGCAACTATGTTTACAAACAGGTTCAAATTGCGCAATTGTACTTCCTGTAATGGAAGCAAACTATGCGGGATAAACAAATCAACACGCACATTGCGATGCCCGTCAACAGGCGCAGGAAGTGGGTTTGGTATTAAATTAAGTGCTGCGACAACATTCGTATGCCCGCGAGCGGGAACCGTGTTAGCGGCGGCCACAGGTGGGCTGATGTGAACAGGATGTGGCGAAATAATAATCTCATCAAGGTCTATATCGTAAACTCTGGTTAAAGTGGCTGCATTTGGTGGATTTGTGAAGCCTGCTCGGGGGTTAATTCCGTCAAGCGTAATGCCCGCCAAATTCTCGGGAACACCCAAATTCTTGTAAACACCGGCAGAGTCAATTTCCATAACAATCGACGCTCTAACAATACCTGAAGTCGGGAAGTCGCTGCCGACAGGCAAAGCCGCGCCGGTGTCGTCCTGCCAAGTAATAGACTGGATGGTAACACGATGAGCTTGCGTTACAGGCGTGGTCGCTACGCTAACTCTCTCGATATTATCGACAGACGTGGGCGAGGGGACGACTGCAGGGAAGTCCTCTCCCATGCTTGGGATAAGCCCGCTTAAAGTGATGCCCTCAATAGCATCAGCGCCGCCGATGAAAACAGTAACAGACCCGCCGGGCAACCCCATAACTTCAACGACGATATACGTATTCAAATCCTCAATGTCAAGGAATAATGGAACAACAAGGCCAGTTATGTTGGCCATGCTTCCATTACCGGCAAAACCACTTATTTCGCTAACCTGAATTTGACCATAGTTATGCGCGTAAACATTAAATCCGGGTGTAGCAGTTACAGGCGAGCCGGGCGAATAAACAGGTAGCACGATTGTTGGACCTCTGCCAGCCGTATAGCTGGCCAAATTGAATTCCGCATTGCCCGATACTATATTCACAAACAAGTTTATGTTTGCAAGTTGTATTGCTTGAAGTGGAAGCAAGTTATGGGGTATGTAGAGAGCAATAGGAATATTGCGCACACCTTCAACAGCGGGAGGAAGCGGATTAGGCACAAGGTTAAGAGCCGTTGCACTTGTTGAAAGATGTCCGCGAGCGGGAATGGCTAATCCGGGTATGAAAGTTGCGGGATTGATGGTTACAAGATCGGGAGGGGGCCAAACAATGCCTTGGTCAAGAACCTCTGCAATTATTTGGATAAGAGTTGGGGGAACTTTGTCATCAAGCAAAGTTGTCAAATAGCCTCTGGCGGCATTAACGTCTGCAGCAGACATAGCGCCAACCATAACGCCAGCCGCACCGGGGGAAACATACAGAGCATCCAGCTCGACTGTATAGTTCGCAATGCGCGCGACAGCATAAGCTGCAACCATAAGCTCTTCGGGAATAGCCCCATTGCCTATAGTTACATTAGAGAGAGCCGTATTGGCATTTCCAAGCTGGGTTCTGGCAGTAACAACGGCAGCTCTGGCGGCAACCAAAGGCGGTCCTTCATCCACATTGCCGGTCGCATCCGCAACGAAAGGAGCGTCGCCGATGAAGCTGTCGACGTTCGCATGGTTAACGGCAGGATTGACAAGTTGGAATGGTACCAAAACATTGGAGGCCAAGATACCCCAATTAGCACCGGATACTGTGGGCGCCAATGTATTCCAAGCGTTTTGCAGCAAACCAAGAGCCGTGCGGCCCAAGTTGGCATTTGCGATTGTAGGAGTATCGACCCCCGCAGGGCCCGCAAGATGCCCGGTTGACTCGGCAGGAGTTCCGGAATTGTAATTCCAAATTGCCCTAATTGACGTGCGGAAAGTCGTCAAGCTGGCCTGAATCGCAGAAAGACCCGCCGTAGACGCATATCCGATTAATTCGGTAACGGCAACATCCGCATTTTCTAATTGCGTGCGCACTCCGGCATAACCTGCTACAGGTCTGGCTTCTGTAGCCTCACTAGCAAATATGCCGGTTCCTGTAACAAGCGGATTCAATGCACTACGAACCGCATTAAGGGCTGTGTAGGCTGCAGTTAATTGAGTTGTAGCAACGGTATACCCGTTATCATTCATAGGAACGACAGAGGGCGTATCAGCCGCCAAACTGAAGGTTGTGAGTGAGCTGAAGGCCATTACGAGGGCTAAAAAGCCCGCTAAAATTTTACGTTTCATCAGTAGTTTTCCTCCTAAAATAAATTTTGCTTACTGTCAAAACCTCTACTTTTTGACAGTAGTCTATTTAGGCAAATATTGTCAATTGGCAGGAAAACTTTTGCGAAAATTTCCCAAAAATGTGTTGCAATTTATATTTGCTTGTGGTAATATTGAAACAATAAGTGAGCTGTCAAAAAGTAGACTTTTTGACAGTAGGGTCAAGCTTTACGCCCCTTGATTTAGCCGAAGCAATGCCCTCGGCTTGGTGCCGGCGAATGTCCCCGCGCTCCTTGCCCAAAATCTTGAGAAACAAAAAGGCAGACTGCCGATTATGAATCAACATTCTGCCCTTGGTGCGGCCATATTCAATTTTGATAAAGATTCGCTATGCGATGTCGGCATTTCGGGGGATTAACCCAATCGCAACAGGACTCAATACTCGCAAGCAATCCTTCTGCGGTATGCATAAGACACCCCCCTACTTCATCCGATATTGCGCCACATCTTCCAGCTCTTCTTCGATTCTCAGCAGTTGGTTATATTTCGCCACGCGGTCGCTTCGCGCGGGCGCGCCCGTCTTGATTTGCCCGGCATTTGTGGCCACGGCTATGTCGGCTATGATATTGTCCTCGGTTTCGCCCGAACGATGCGAGATTACGCAGGTCATATTATGCCGTTGCGCCAGCTGAATTGTGTCAAAAGTTTCGGTCAGCGTTCCAATTTGATTGACTTTGACGAGAATGGAGTTCGCAACGCCCATGTCTATGCCCTTTTGCAAAAATTGTGTATTGGTTACAAAAAGGTCGTCGCCGACGAGCTGAACGCGATGGCCAAGGCGGTCTGTCAAAAGTTTCCAACCGTCCCAATCGTTTTCGTCAAGGCCGTCTTCAATGCTGATTATCGGATATTTGTCGCAAAGCCGCTCCCAAATATCAACCATTTCTTCAGATGTGCGATAAATTTCTTGCCCCGTCATCTTGCTTTCGCCTGCGAAATAATACATACCCTCTTTCCCGTTCTTTTTGGCATCATGATAGAGTTCCGTCGCGGCGGCATCGAAGGCGATTTTAATATCCTCGCCGGGCTTATAGCCCGCAAGACTAACCGCCTCAAGAATCAGGTCAAGCACTTCATCAGGCGTAGCCAAATCGGGAGCAAAGCCGCCCTCATCGCCCACGGCTGTGGCAAGGCCGCGCTCTTTAAGCACCTTTTTCAGCACATGATAAATTTCGGCGCAGACACGAAGACCCTCGCTGAAATTTTCGGCCCCAACGGGCATAATCATGAATTCTTGGAAATCAACGGTATTATCGGCATGTTTGCCGCCATTTAAAATATTCATTTGCGGAATGGGCAAAACTTTGGCGTTAAAACCGCCCAAATATTGATATAACGGCAGTCCGAGGGCGGCGGCGGCGGCGCGCGCCGTGGCTAAAGAAACGCCTAAAATGGCGTTTGCGCCAAGTTTCGTCTTATTCGGCGTGCCGTCCAGAGCAATCATGGTCATATCCAACGCAACTTGGTCTAAGGCATTCATGCCGATTACCTTGTCGGCAATGATGTCGTTCACATTATTTACGGCATTAAGCACGCCGAGGCCCTTGTAACGCTCGCCACCGTCGCGAAGCTCCGCCGCCTCGTGCATTCCCGTAGACGCGCCCGATGGCACGGCCGCGCGCCCGATATAGTCCATTCCGCCGTCTTGCACAACCACCTCCACCTCCACGGTGGGATTTCCGCGCGAATCCATAATCTCCCGCGCCAAAACGTCAATAATTTCAACACAAGCTTTTAACATTTTAATTTTCTCCTTCCATCATCATAATGTCGCGCAAAACCCCGCGCACTTTTTCCATGCTGACTATAGTGTCGGCCATGCGCGAAAGCATGGCAACAAAAGCCGCCCCATACCCTTGGTCGGGGAAAACAAGCAACTTTTTGAATTCCTTGATGTCCTTGGTGTTTTCGGCAATGGTTAAACACATTTTAACCATGGCCTTAAATTGTATGTCGGTCATGCCGTGCCTCTCCTCCTTATCCTCTAATGTGCCGGTTAGCAACATTGTGGTAACAAAGTCCATTCTACTCCCCCTCTTGATTCCTGGGCTTTTTTAACTTTTTAGAAGTTTCACCCTCAGTCAGGCCTTCCAAATTTTCCAAAACCTTCTCATAATCATTCAAGGTGGTAGCATTTTCAAATTGGTCTAAAACCATTCTAATAACAGCTCTAAATTGAAAATCAGTCATAGTATTAGCCTCCATTCCTCATCCTCCTAAGTAATCTAAAACATCCTGCGCATTTGTGGCTGCCTTCACCTTCTCAAACACTTTTTCGATTATGCCGCCCTCGTCTATTACGAAGGTTACGCGCGCGGCGCTTAGGCCTGTTTTGCCTAAAACGCCATAGGCTTTGACGACCTCAAGTTCGGGGTCGCTAAGCATGTCAAAGGGTAGCTCGAATTTTTCGATGAATTTTTTGAGGGCCGCCTCGCTGTCCTTGCTGATTCCGATTATCGCAATATTTTTAGCCGCAAACTGCGGCCAAGCCAGGGCAAAGCCCCGCGCTTGATTGTTTCAGCCGGGCGTGTTGGCCTTTGGATAAAAATACAAAACCACCTTTTTACCCACAAAATCCGCCAAGCTCACGTCCCGACCATCCCCGCCCCGAAGCCGAAACTCCAAAGCCCTATCGCCGATTTTTAACATGCTCATCCTCCTCCTTAGCTAGCTCAATAAATTGTTAAATTCTTCAATCGAAATTTCAATATCCCTCAATATCTTGCGAATCAGACTTCTATCCAGGTCTTTAGCGTGCATGGGGATGACAGTCGTTCGCCCATCATTATGCCTGTAAAATTTGTGGCTCCCTCTCTGCCGAATCGCCACAAAACCAATATTTTCAATAAGCCTACACATTGCGACGCTTGTTACAATTTTAAGTTTAGCCATAAGCAATCTCCATTTGCTGCACACCTACAAATTTGCTGGGCGGCGGAATATCGGACTCCGCCTCCAAGCACAGCAGCACCACTTCCCGAATTTTTTCGAGCAGAACAGGGATGGTGTCAGCTTGGGTATAGCAGTTTTTTAAGGCCGGAATAGTGGCTATATAAGCACCGTCTTCCCCTTGTTCAATTAAAACCGTGAAATTTTGTGTCATAATTTCAACCTCCGCCATACTTCACAATCTTCTCAAAATCCAAACTAAGCGACGCGCCGCCAACCAGCGCGCCGTCTATATTTGGCTGCGCGAAAAGTTCTGCGGCGTTTCCGGGGGTTACGCTGCCGCCATATTGTATGCGAATTTTTTCGGCCGTGTCTTTGTCGTAAATTTCCGCGAGAACTTGACGCAGGGCGGCGCAGGCTTCCTCGGCCTGCTCTGCCGTGGCGGTTACGCCCGTGCCGATGGCCCAAATCGGCTCATAGGCGATTACAACCTTGGCGGCATCGGCGGAATCTATGCCCGCCAGCGCAAGCTTGGTTTGAATTCGGATGAATTCAATGGTAATATTTTGCTCGCGCTGCTCCAAAGTTTCGCCAACGCAAATAATCGGAATAAGCCCCGCCGCCAGAGCTTTTTTAGCCTTTTTGTTAACCAGCGCATCCGTTTCGGCAAAATATGCCCGCCGCTCGCTATGCCCCAAAATCACATATTCCACATCAAAATGCGCAAGCATAGGCGCAGAAATTTCGCCCGTGTAAGCACCCTTGTCCTCAAAATGCATATTTTGCACACCAACAGCCACGCGCGTGTCTTTCGTCGCCGTGCGAACGGGACAAAGCATGACATGCGGCGCGCAAATCACCACATCCACATCGTCCACATCCACCAAAGGCACCAATTCCGCCGCAAAAGCCTTGGCCTCCAGCGGCACAAAATTCATCTTCCAATTTGCTGCAATAATCTTTCTACGCATAATCTCTCCCCCTCCTATTTGTCCTGAATCGCCGCAACTCCGGGCAATTCTTTGCCTTCCAAAAACTCCAGACTTGCGCCGCCGCCCGTGGAAATATGTGTCATTTGTTCGGCAAATCCCAATTGGATTACGGCCGCCGCCGAGTCGCCGCCGCCTATAATCGTTGTTCCGTCAACTTCGCCCAGCGCTTTGGCCACGGCAATTGTTCCGCCCGCAAAATTCTCGAATTCAAAAACGCCCATGGGCCCGTTCCAAATAACGGTTTTTGCGCCCTTTATGGCTTCGGCGAAGATTTCGCGCGTCTTTGTGCCAATGTCCAGCCCCTGCCAATCGGCGGGAATCTTGTCGGAATCGACCACTTCGCGCGCGGCATCATTGCTGAATTTATCGGCAATTACCGTATCCACGGGCAAAAGCAGGCTCACGCCCTTGTCAGCGGCCTTTTCCATCATTTCCTTCGCATATTCGATTTTATCGGCCTCAAGCAAAGATTGCCCGACTTCATAGCCTTTTGCCGCGAGGAAGGTATAGGCCATGCCGCCGCCGATTATCAGCGTGTCGACTTTATTTAACAAATTATTTATTACGGCAATTTTATCGCTTACTTTCGCGCCGCCCAAAATGGCGACAAATGGCCGCACGGGGCTGTTTACGGCATTGCCCAAAAATTCAATTTCACGCTCCATTAAAAAGCCAACAGCCGATTCTTTCACAAATTCGGCAACGCCCACGGTGGAGCTATGCGCCCTATGCGCCGTTCCAAAGGCATCGTTGACAAAAACCTCGGCAAGTGTCGCCAAATCCTTGGCATATTCGCGGTCATTCTTCGTTTCTTCGGGATGAAAGCGCGTGTTTTGCAACAAAATAACCTCGCCGTCCTTCATATTATTCACGGCGGTAAAGGCATTTCCGCCAACAACCTCGTCATCCGCCGCAAAATAGACCTCTTGCCCCAAAAGCTCTGCAAGGCGCACAGCCACGGGCGCAAGGCTAAATTTGGCATCCGGCCCCTTTGGCTTGCCCATATGCGAGCATAAAATCACCCGCGCGCCGCCCTCAACAAGTTTCTTAATCGTCGGGATTGCCGCCGCAATCCGCACATCGCTTGTAATTTCGCCTTCAATCATGGGCACATTAAAGTCGCAACGCACCAAAACCCTCTTGCCTCTCACCTGTAAATCTTTGACAGATTTTTTATTCAACATTTTTCTCTCTCCTCTTAGTTTAAATTTTGTCTTGCGCAATCGCGCAATCTATTGTATAATTCTAGCATATAAAGCCAATTAAGGCAAGCCGAAAAATTGAGGTAGAAAATGCTAAAATTTGATTATCACACTCACACGCTGTACAGCCCCGATTCCGTGGCTTTAATTGACGATATGGCCGAGCGGGCAATTGAGCTTGGGCTGACAGAATATGCCATTACAGACCATATGGACTTCTCCTATCCGGCCGCGGAATTTTTGAACACAAGAGAACTTAATTCCTATGTTAATGCGGTTTTGGCGGCAAGGGAGAAATTTGCGGGGCGAATTAAGATATTGCTTGGGGCAGAACTTGGTCTGCGGCCCGATTGCGCCGCCATAGGCGCGCAAATTGCGGGTTCTTTCGATTTTGACATAATTATCGGCTCTATGCATGAGGATTTGGAAGGGGTGGATTTTGGTTTTGCGCATTTTTTTGAGGGGCGAAGCAAAAAGCAGGCTTATGGCATCTATTTCGAGAGCATTTTAAAAACCGTGCGCACCTGCGATTGTTTCGATATTTTGGGGCATATGGGCTATGTGGAAAGATATGGCAGATATAAGGACAAGACCTTGGAATATGCGGATTTTAAGGAAATTATCGATGAAATTTTAAAGACGCTAATCGATAAAGAAATCGGAATTGAAATTAATACATCGGGTTATGCCTATGGAATTGGGCGCGCGCATCCGCAAATGGAGGTTTTGCGGCGTTATAGGGCCCTTGGCGGCGAAATTGTTACCGTGGGTTCGGACGCGCATCGCCCCGGCGCAATCGCCGCAAGTTTTGATTTGGCGAAGGAAACACTAAAAGAAGCTGGCATAAAATATATAACCCGCTTTGACAAGCGCAAGCCTAGTTTTGTGAGGATTTAAGCCATTTGAATTATGTGAACCGGCAGAAAGGGAAATAATATGGATTTAATGAATCTCCTCCCCGCTGTTGAAACGGAAAGATTGATATTAAGAAAGTTCGATGAAAATGATATTGCAGCTTTGTTTGATATTTTCGGCGATATAGAGGTAAATGCTTATTTGCCGTGGTTTCCTTTGAAATCGTTAGAGGACGCAAAGATATTTTTAGAAGAAAGATACAGACAGCCAAGCGGATATGAATATGCCATTTGTTTGAAATCCGATAATATTCCCATTGGCTATATACATATCGGCGGCGGCGATAGTTATGACTTTGGATATGGCTTGAGAAAAGAGTATTGGCATAAAGGAATAGTTACGGAAGCCTGTAAAGCGGCGGTCAAACAGTTGGAAAAATCAGGTATTCCGTATATTACGGCAACACATGACGTAAATAATCCGAGAAGCGGTAATGTAATGAAAAATATCGGCATGACTTACCGTTATTCATATGAGGAGCAATGGCAACCCAAAAATATACTCGTTACCTTCCGAATGTATCAGCTGAATTTTGACGGGCAAAACGACCGTGTTTATAGAAAATATTGGGATAATTCAAGCGTTCGTTTTATCGAAACTCTCCTGTAGATAATGGCTTTTGGCATTTTATGGGAAAGGGGGTGCGTCTATATGTATGAGTATAAAAGTGAGGTTTGGAACGCTTCTGCTAAATTGTTGAGCGATAAGCCTAATGAGAAGGATTTAGCCGAACTCGACAAATTGATTAACGAGTGGGCAAAAGATGGTTGGGAACTCGTGTCAAATTCCTTTTTTGTCCCAACGGTGTCTAAATCCGGAGCTTCTTTACTTACCTTTAGGCGGAAAAAAGATTAGTCGGCGGTGCGTTATGGTGCATTGCGGGCATATGGCCGAGGTGGTTTTTGCTTAGCCGTAATCCACCCAAGCTAGGATGATTGTTGCGCGCTTCGCGCGCAACAAGGGGGGCGTGGG
>JAITMQ010000074.1 GCA_031277225.1 Clostridiales bacterium
CGGGCTGCAAATGACCATGAAAGAGGCCTTGCAAAGCTTTGAGAGGGCCGAAATTGACTATCAATCGAATAGCCAAAACTGGTTCTATCTCTACAATCCCATGTCGCTTTTTGTGGGGGTTGCGGGCGGCGCGCTTGTTGTTTTCACGGATATTCGCTGGCCTGTTCACAAAATTGCCACAGAAGCGGACGGAATTGTTAAATACCGCGTGTATATAAATTCCGCAGATATGCTCTTTCTCTATTCGAATATTCTGCGGGACAGCTTTGACGAAAATGTGGAATATGTGCCGTATTCCTTCAATGTCATGCCCGATGGCGGCGGCGGCAAGCGTTATGGCCCCTATCAATCGCCGCTTGGCGACTTTGTGGATATGCTTGCAGAATCCATAGTAGGCAATGAATTCCAGACCGATTTTACGGTCATGCGCCATATTAATATTGTTGACGGGCTTGCAACCGGCTTTGCTTCCACCGAAATGCTATATGAGCTTGTCGCGCAAAACACTTATTATATTGTCGAATATCAAATGAGCGTGCGCGAAGGGCTGATTGACCAGCATATTCTGGAAAATACCGCCGAAGTAAACGGCTTCGACCATTCGGCCGAGGCGGTCTATGGCAATAAAGTTGTGGATAAGTCCATGGTTACAGCCAGCAATTTGGCGGCTGTTACAATTGTAATTAATCCCGACGAGGCGCAATTGGCCGAAGACGGCAAATACACCATAATCGACACACAAAACGACAATCTCGCCTTTTATTTGGGAACTGTTATGCTTAGCGCATGGAATGGCTTCGCGTGGATTCCAATGCCTTTGACAAATTCGGACTCGGGCGAATTGTGGACATGGATGCTTATCGGCTCGAATGAATTGCATATAGTTGTGCCGGACGAAACGCGCCTGCTGCTGACCTATACAGCCCTTATCAGGGGCGAAGCGGGGCAGACCGTGGATATTTTCAACTCCATTAGGGTTGCCGAAGAATATACCGACTATATCGAGGAAAGCTTCTATATTGAGGACACCCACGGCAGCTCCGGCGGCGAACGTAGATATGTGGCCGTCTTGAAGAATGACGCGGACGACCCGATGATATTCCTGTTCGGTTCGGTTTTTGCCCTATATGTCGGCTATCCCTTTGCGGGTTGGGAAGATATTCCATTGCCGCCGGGGGTTGAACGCAGCTTTTTAGTCGGGCAGACGACATTCTACTTTTTGGCGATGGAAACCTCGGTGGCAGACGGCGCGGTATTTGATAATGCCTGGCGAACGCCCACTCATGGCTTTATTTACGCCGTTGTGGAGCTTGAGCCGCCGGAGGGCTATGAGTTGCCCGATGACCCGATAACGCTCTTCGCCTATACGCCGCCAACCCCGCAACAGCTGGAAGACCTTGGCGAAAAGGGCAGCGAGCTGCTCCAGATTTCGGATAATATTACCATCTCGAACACGAGAGCCGATTTTGAGCCGATTTTTGTCGACCTTTTGATGAACAAAAACGCCATAGGTGGACCCATGGTGGGCGGCGAGTTTAATTTCGCGATTTTTGATGAGGACGGTATTCAGGTGAATTTTGCGACGAATAATCAAGTCGGGCTGATTACATTCCCCGGTATGGAATTTTCCGAGCCGGGCTTCTATGAATTCACGGTAAGAGAAACCTTTGCGCCGCCGGGCTGGGTGCGGGATGAGCGTGAATGGCCGATAATAATCGAGATTATTTACGCTCAAGGCGAACTGCAGGCTATAGTTTCCTATCCCGAAGGAATTCCCGGCTTTGTGAATAACTATCAGGGCGAACAATGCGGCCTGATTGAGTTTCCGTGCATAAATTTTGACGCGCCCGGCATTTATGAATTCACGCTTAGGGAATTAACCCCCTCGGGCGGCGGCTGGACGACGGACGACAGCGAAATTCCGGTAATTGTCGAAGTCGTAGAAGACGAACATGGCAATCTTATCGCCACAATAAGCTATCCCGACGGCTTCCCGACCTTCACGAATACCTATACCCCGACGACGGTGTGCTTTGTTCCAAGCGCAAGAAAAACGGCAGTCGGCGCGCCGCTGCCCTGCGCGAGATTCAGATTCGGGCTGTTCAACGAAGCAGGCGAATTAATCGATTCGGCGACGAATGGGTCTATACCCGCTTAAATTGAGCTATGGTTATAGGGCGCGCTTCGCGCGCCAAGCCGGGGGGCGGCCTAAAGGCCGCCCTGCGCGGGCGCGCGCCAGCGTTCCCGCCCGCCCACCCCACTCGGCGCGCGCCCTTAGGTTGCCGAGGAGTGATGAGAAGATGATTCCGATATGCGCGTGGCGCATAAGGAAAAAAGTGGCAACAAGCTGCGAAATTTTGGCCAAAAAGATATGTGTCGGCAGCTTGTCTGCGCACTCTGAGGCGTAGCCAGAGCGAAGCTCTGCGCCCCGCCGCATAGCGGCGTCTGCGGCGCAAGGCGAGCAACTTGCGGATAAAGAGGTTTTTGGGAAAATAATGCCGAATTCGCCTATCTTTCAAGAAGGGCGGAGCTGGTGGTTTTGCGGGAGATTTCCGCTTCGCGGGGAGCACAGGGCGGCCTAAAGGCCGCCCTGTGCGGGCGCGCGCCCGAGTTCCCACCCGCCCACCCCACTCGGCGCGAGCCCTTAAGGCTGCCGCAGAGCTTCGGCCCGGATACGCCTTAGGAGCTAGTGCGTAGCACCGCGCACCGGCTTCGGGATTTGCCTACATTTTAGGGCGGCCTTAAGGCCGCCCTTCGACTGTAGACAAAGCTTAATATTGCAAAATCGGATTGCCGATAAGTTCCGCAAAGGTTTGAAGAAGCTCATCTTCGCCAAACATGCTTATATTCCAAATCGCTTCCAGGGTTTGTATATGCGGATCGTTGCGATGTTGCCAACCCGGGTGAAAAGTTCCGTCAATATCAATATACAGTTCATTAGTAATGCCGCGAAAATATTCAAGCCCTTGCAGAACATTGTAAAAATGGCGGTTAAGGGTAATGCCCGAGGCCTCTGCCGTCAATGCTCCAAGCATAAACGAAGAAACTGTGCCCCAATCATCCAAACCAATTTCATAGTTGGCCCAAACTAAATATTGAGTTTGGAACATTTTAATGCGGTCTTCCAAGGTCCAATTAAAGTCCTCTTGTTGGCTTATAAATCCAATTCGTTCAAAAATTCGGTCAGCATGGCGACCAAGTATGGGCATATGGTCGCCAAAAAAGACAATGATGGTTGGAGTATCTCGACTTTCAACAAAATCGGCCAGTCTGCCAAGTTGTTTGTCAGCATCAAATATGCCTTGCAAAAATGAATTAAGGCGGGCGGTTTCATTATCATCTAAGTATGCACTTTCGGACATAATGTCCAAATTTAATCGACCATATTTCATCGGCTCAAATCCCCAATGGTTTTGCATGGATACGCCAAAAAGAAATAGTGGAATGTCATCTTGTTCTGCCAGAACTATCTGCTCTATAATTCTGTCCGTGAAATATTCATCGGATATAAATTGCCCTCTATATATTGCATTTGGCATTTGTTCGCGAGCAATAAATTCATCAAAACCAATCAATGGATAGATTATATTGCGATTAAAAAAACCGCCGTCAAATGGATGAACTCCCACGGTTCTGTATCCGTTTTCACGAAATAAATGCGGCATAGTTGTCGGAATCTTGCGAGAAAAATAGCGGTTTGGATTTTCATGAGGAACATAAAAGCGAGAGCCAAAAAACACATGGGGCATACCGCTTAGAAATTCAAATTCTGTGCTAGCAGTGCCACCTCCAAAAACGGGCACTAATACATTGCCGCTTAAATTGCCATAAGAAAGGCGGCGAAAATTTGGAATGGGATATTGAGAAAACGTTACATTGTACAGAATTGTCGGGTCTATAAAGGCTTCTGACATAATAACTATAACATTTGGTATAATGGGTTCGGCTTCTTCTTCGGCATATTCTATGTATTCATTTTTGTAGTAATCCGGCGCATAGCCTATGTAATATAATATGCCACTTGCGTTATAAACACCGGGGTTTTCAGGGATGACCAATAACCCGTCTACAATTTCAGAAATATCGGCATCACTTCTGCCGTTTTGCCCTGAAAGTTCAGAGAAAAACCCCAGCAACATTCCGTGATTCCTATACCTGTCAGTAACAGTTCCATATTGCAATCCAAGGGCATTATGAATATGATTTGTAATAAAATTACTTGTGGAAAACACAAGCAAAAAAACCACAGCAACAGGCAGTATAGCCAATCTTCTCAAAAAATTTATACTAAGCTTGGCAAAATAAAGCGGCAAATGAAGCGATATTACGAGCAAGACACCAAAGATTAACAAAGGGGATATTACAACAGCCCCGGCCTCCATAACTTGAAAAGCCGCGCCCGCCAAAAAAATATCCGAAGGCACAAAAACGCCGCCCGCTATCATTAGCTTAAAATAATTCACAATATAGCCCAACAGCAAAACAAAAGAAACGATTCCATAGGCAATGAGTATAGAACCTACAAAGCAATACGCAACAAGAGCCATAAGCATTATAACAAGCACCGAAAGCAGCAGAGAGCCAACACTTTCCCACGCATTAACAAATAAACCTGCGGAGGATGCCGGATTGAGCATTTCAAGCGCCATAAATAATAAAAACGGGAAAATGGCTGCATATCCCCATAATACCGGGCGAATGCGTTTTTGGTCAATCATTCTCAAACAGCTCCTTTGCAATTTTGAAAAGCTCTTCTGCCAAATGGTTGTAACCGGCTTGGATTACTAAAATATAGTCATCTTGATGCAACACATTGAAATCAAATATTTCTTCCACTACAGATTCCGAAATAAAGACCATGTTGCGATACAGGAAGAGTTCATAAAAGCAAGTGCTGCCAATGGCATATATTCTACCTGACTTTTCAATGTTCAAAACACGATAGTGAGATATAAATTCGCGACCTTGGGCATAGAACTCTGTAAAATGCCTGTCGACAAAATATACTTGCCCATTGATTGGGCTTATAAAAGGTGCCGATACCAGATAATTAGCCCAAACCGGAGAAGCCTGCCCTCTATGTATATATGCCGGCACATCAATTTTGTAAATCAATGCAACGGACAGCATGTCCACTTGCTCTGAAGTCAGATTTTCCAAATTTCCTAAAAGCCTCTGTAAATAGTGAACAGTGGGCCATGCGGCGGGTCTAATATTCGATAAATTGTCGGAATATATCAGAAATCCTGTATAGATGGCGTAAAAGCCCATTTCATATAGTTGCGCAGCTCGATTTACGCAATCTATTGTATGAACCATATATCGCATTTCATACATTCCTAATTGAGAAACGAAAGATGGCACAGCCAATGAGTCAGGAATAGTTACTGCATAAAGTTCATTCGCTACGGCAAAGCGATGTATTTCTTGTGGATTCCGATTGGCCGGCCCCATCATATACACGGTCAATATTATGTCTTCAAAGCCCAGGGCGCGTATGCGCGCTACACTCTCAAAGCTGTAGACTTGAGGGATAAAGCGATAGCGAAGTTCCGGGAAATATTCGGCTATTGCATATAAAGCGGCATAATTTGTTGCTTTAGTGTCGGTGATTATGCGCGGCCCGGGGTTTTCCCGCAAAAAACACATAAGCATATCAAGATTCATAGGGGTAAAGCGATTAAATATCCTATGACCCATGAATTCCTCGTAGGTCATAATGCCATCTCTTATTCCCGGTATGCGATTAGATATAGTATTCCAGCTATGGTTAAGAACAATTTTTCCGTCGCCGGAAGTTATCATATCAAGCTCTATATACCTAAATTGTAAAGATGCGGCATTGGCCAATGCTTCCAAGGAGTTGGAATTTTCATAACCCTCTATTGCGGCAGCTGCATGAGCAACCAAAGCCAGCCCCGTAGAGTGTTTCGGCATATCGTTGTTTTGCGCAGAATTTATGTAATACTCGCATTTGTCATCGCCTTCTAAATCGGCGAAAGAAGCTGTTTCAAGAGTTTCTTCAATGGAAAGGGGTTCGGATTCTTGATGGGGCGAATAAGTTAAAGTCGATGCCTCTAAAGAAGTAGTTTGGTCAACAGCACAAGAGGATTTTATTAAGCAACAAAGAGCAAGACATATGGAATAGATCCACTTTTTAATAGTTAATTTTGACATCTTGTTCATTAGCAACTCCTATCCCATCAAATCCACTATATTTTGACAGAGCAATTATTTTGTCAATTATAACATCTATGAGTTGCAATTGCAAGGTATTTTTTGATAATTTTTTTGCAACGGCAATATTCCCTTAGGTATAGGGTGTGTGGTAACTTTACAGAAAAGTGTACTTTTCCGAAAGGCGTAATAAATCAATAATACCACACCATTTGGGCAATGTCAAATGTTTTTTCGGTACTTTTTGGACACAATTTCCCTGCAAAAAAGTAAATTATTGCTAATTCAGCCTAAAAATGACTTTTTCGGAAAAGTACACCTTTCCGAAAAAGTACGCGCAAAATCGCCCGAAGGGTTTAGAGGTGCTAAAATGGCTGATAGCAATGATTGCAAGAAAATAAGCGTGGTTGTTCCATGTTACAACGAGGAAGAATGTGCGCCCATATTCCTAAAAGAGGTCTTGCAAGTGGCCGCCGACATGCCAGCGGATTTCGAAATAATCTTCGTTGACGACGGCTCTAAAGACGACACTTTGAATATTTTGCGCGCCCTGGCAAAAAACCACGCACAGGCGCGCTATGTGGCGCTGTCCCGCAATTTCGGCAAAGAAGCGGCATTATTGGCGGGTCTTGAGGCCTCAACGGGGGATTATGTCGCCGTTATGGACGCCGATTTGCAAGACCCGCCGTCGCTCATCCCGCAGATGTATTCGCTTATCACCGAAGGGGGCTTTGACTGCGTGGCCACAAGAAGGGTTACAAGGGAGGGCGAACCGCCAATTCGCTCCTTTTTCGCCCGCATGTTTTATCGCTTGATAAACAAAATTTCCGACACAAAAATGGTTGACGGCGCAAGGGATTTTAGGATGATGACGCGGCAAATGGCGGATGCCGTGCTGACTTTAAAAGAATACAATCGCTTTTCCAAGGGTTTGTTCAGCTGGGTTGGCTTTAACACAAAATGGCTTGAATATACGAATGTTGAGCGCGCGGCGGGCGAAACCAAATGGAGCTTTTGGAAACTTTTTGTATACTCAATAGAGGGCATTGTTTCGTTTTCCGTAAAGCCGCTGGCCATATCTTCGCTTTTTGGCATACTCTTTTTCGTGGCGGCAATTTTAGGCGGAATTTTCATCGCGGTGCGATGGTTAATTTTTGGCGACCCCGTGCAGGGCTGGGCTTCCACCCTATTCATCATACTTTTTGTTGGCGGAATACAGCTGCTTACAATGGGAATTTTAGGGCAATATTTGGCGCGGTCCTATCTTGAAACAAAAGGGCGGCCTGTCTATATTATTAAGGAGAGGGGTTAAATAACATGAATATGGAAAAATTTAAAGAAATAACCTCAACAAAGCGGTTTATTTTTATCTTTTGCGGAATTTTGGGCGCGCTTGCTTATATAGCGATATATGGCGTCGCTTTCTTGAATTTCACGAATACGGAGTGGCTGATTCACACTTGGAGCGACCTAACACAGCATTATTTGGGCTGGAATTTTTTCCGAAATTCGGATTGGCATTTTCCGATTGGCCTAATGGACAATATCACCTATCCATTTAGAGAATCGGTGCTGTTTACCGATTCAATACCGCTATTCGCCGTAATTTTCAAGCTTTTATCGCCAATATTGCCCGAAAATTTTCAATATTTCGGCCTATTTGGAATTATATGCTTTTTCCTGCAAGGCGCGGTCGCAGGCCTGCTTTTGAAAAGATTATGCGATAACACGGCCTATTCAATTATAGGCTCGATATTCTTTATCCTGTCCACCACAATGATATTTCGCATGTATTTACATACCGCCCTCGCCGCGCATTTCATAATTTTGCTCTGCATATATTTTTGCGTAACAAAGGACGATTCGCCGAGAAGCCTTAAAACAAATATTTTCATATGGGGCGGGCTTGCGGTGCTTGCTTGTGTTATTCATATATACTTTGTGCCCATGGTTCTCGGCTTTATGGCCTTTTATCTCTTGGACGACTATCTAAACGACAAAAATATTGTAAGACCGCTAATTATCACCGCTTGCTCAATAATTGTGCCGCTTTTGGTTCTAACTGTCTTGGGGGCATTCTATAATAGCGCAGACCCCACAATTATAGGGCTAAGAATTTTTGGTGCGAACCTACTTACCTTTTTCCATCCAATCAGAGGAGCTTCGGCATTTCTTGGTGAAATTCCGATGGTGCATCAAGCGCAATTTGAGGGGAGCGCATATCTTGGCTTGGGCATAATTATCGGCTTGCTTGTTATGCTTGCCCTTTTCATCAAGAGGCGTTTTCAAACCAAAAAGCAAAAAAAGAAGAAAAAATTCGGCAAACTCATTTTCAGAAGACGCGTTTTGATTTCGGTCTTTGTTGCAATATTTACGATTCTTGCCATATCCCCGGTTGTGAGGTTCGCGGACACGGTTCTTTTTGAATATTCTCTTCCGCGTTTCATCGAAGATGCTTGGGGGATATTTAGAGCAACGGGGAGATTTATTTGGATACCTGCATATCTCCTCATTCTCGCCGTCATTTGGAAAATAAAAAGCGAACTCAAAATCAATCATGCAATTGCCGTTTTGGCTGTATTACTTGTGGTGCAAATTGCGGATTTGGGCGGGCATTATTTAAATTTAAGGCACGGAATTATTGAAAATTCCGAGCAACGAGTTCCGCTTGCATCAAGCGGTTGGGAATATCTTGCACAGGACGAAAATCTCCACCATTTTTTCTTTTTCGACAATTGGATTACCGACAATCGAGAAGACAGGGCCTCATATTATGAAATCGGCATCATAGCCCTGCGAAACGGCATGACAACCAGCGATTTTTATATGGCGAGAAGGGATGAATTGGCGATAATTGAGCATAGAAGGGCCGAGAGGGCGCGTATTCTGCGCGGAGAGGCGCGGGGCGACATGGTGTATCTTTTTAGGGATTTTGAGAGGGCTATGTCGAATGTGCTGTATCTTTACGAAATAGACCATTTTGTCGTTGGGACAAAAAATCCGATTGAATCTTTAACGGCAATGGATTTTCAAGATTTATTGCGGACTTATTCATTGGGCGACGAAATAGCGTTGACGCGAAGAAGCCCATTTCAGTTTCAGGGCTGGAGTCCGCCGGATTCTATTGGGACTTTTACGGACAGGCGAGAGGCCGTTTTGGCAATGAATATTGATAGTGAAAATGACTTGATATTGTTCATGGATATATTTGCCATGCTAACCGACGCGCCGGTTGAAATTTACATAAACGACGCTTGGCTTGGAAGGGCCGATTTCCAAATCGGCGTAAACTCGATAAGAATCCCCAAAGAGTTTCATCCGGATGAAAAATTGGAGATTAAATTTAGGTTTACAAGCTTTATTTCGCCGCGGGAAATGGGCTTGCACGCGCCCGAAAATCTTGAATATGGGCTGGTTGTGCGCGCATTTGTTATTGTTGAGGACATGCCCTAAAGGAGGTCAAGCAATGAAAGCGATAATTTTGGCGGCGGGTTATGCGACCAGGCTTCCCATCGCAAGCGGTATTCCAAAGCCGCTTTTGCCCGTTTGGGGCAAGCCTGTTATTAGCCATATAATGGAGCAGATAGACGGGGTTGACGGGGTTGACGAAGTCTATCTTGTTTCCAATGGCAAATTTGCGGGGCATTTTGAGAAATGGCTGGAATCTCATGAATATGCCGCGAATATCACTATTTTAAACAATGGCACAAAAACCCCGGAAACCAGACTTGGCGCAATTGGCGACATTATTTTTGCAATGGAGAAAATTGGCCTTGATGACGATGTGCTGATTATTTGCGGCGACAATCTTTTCACCTTTGATTTGGCCGAATTCGTGGCTTTTCACAAAAAGACCGGGGGCGATTGCGTTTGCGCCAAGGAAGTGGACGATATTGAAAAGCTAAAAAGCTTCGCCGTTGCGACTACGGACGAAAACGGAATTATAACCGATTTTGTCGAAAAGCCGGAGTCGCCCAAGTCAAATTTGGCGGTTTTTGGCCTATATATCTACAAAAAAGACAGCATGGCCATGCTAAAACAATATATAGCCGAAGGCGGCAATCCCGACGCGCCCGGCAATTTCCCGCAATGGCTCCACAAACGCAAACCCATCTTTTGCTTTAAATTCAAAGGAGAATGCTTCGACATAGGAACCCTAAAGGCGTATGAAGAGGTCTTACTCCGCTCGACAAAATGTGCTATAATATATTCAATTACATAACTCGCTTCTGTGGATATGGGTCGGGGTTGCTAAAATAGGGGCGGCTTTTTTGTAACCTTGGGGGATTTTGCGGATAATATTAGTGAAGGGGTGAAAAGGTGGACAAAAGTCGGTGCGCGCGAAAAACCGAAATTTTTCAAAATATTTGGGCAAGGCATCATGACACCGTGTTTGCATATGTCCTGGCTTCGCTGAACCATGATAGCGAGCTTGCGGACGATTGTATGCAGGATATTGTGGCCCTTGTTTTGACGAAAATGGATGTGGTGGCAAAGCATCCAAATCCGGGCGGGTTTTTTATTGTAACCGCGAAGAATTATATTCATAAATACAGGGCTTTGCGGCGGCGCGAAATTCAGCGAAACCTGCCCTTCGACGAAACCACCGTTAAAGCCGCCTATGAAGTGGATTTTGATGCCATTTTCGATAGGCCGGTGAATATCGAGAAATTTAAGCGTGAGATTTTGAATAAGCTGGATTTTAAGGAAATGGAGCTTTATCAGCTGTTTTACGAGGACGGTCTGAAAATTTCGGAAATAGCGGGCAGGCTTAAAATTTCGGAGTCGAATGTAAAGGTGCGGCTTTTTAGGCTTAGGGCGAAGGTTCGCAAGCAGGTTACGGAAATTTTTGCGAGATTATAAGGAGGTGGTCGGCATGAAAATTAATAGTTTTAACGAGATAAAAAACCAGGCGGCCGGGCGTTATCGCCCCGCAGGGGGCGCGGATTTTTCCAGCCTGTTTGAGCAATTTCAAAGCTCTGCAAATGGCGGCGTTAAGGGCTTAATCAAGGATTCGCTGGACTTAAGTTCGGGCGAAATCATGGGCGAAATTGACCGCCTCTGCAATTGTGAAACGGGCGAAAAAATCGACATGGCACAGCTGGGCGAATTGTTAAAAATTTACAATAGTGTGAGGGGGAGCTAAATATGAAAATAGTCAATCATGCCGCAATATCAGAGGCTTCGCGAAACTTCACGGCGCGAAATCCAAACGCCACCGAGCGGGACAGGATTAATTATATGAGGGAAAATCATTGGGCGGCCGCGTCTGCCGACTTTACGATTTTTACGCTTGAGGAATGGCAGGAGAAATTGCAATTTCATGTTAATAGCGTCGGGATGAACAATGCCGCGCTTACAACCGGCTATTCCCGCGCGCCGCAGGCCTTGACGGGCGCAAACGAGCTTTGGATTGGCAATGGCACAAGAATTACGCTGAATAACGGCCATTCGCTGATGTTTGACGGGCAGCAGGTGTTTATGCTGCGCGGCGGCGCGGGGCTTGGGCTGCAAGACCGCGTCTATGGCAATCCCGATATAAGCGGAATTCGCGAAACCGCCCAATTCGCCAATATGTTGCGGCATTTCGCGAATGGAACGTTGCCGAGTGGCGGGGGAGCTTTCGACAATGGCTTCGCCTTCCCTAATGCCGGGCGGCATCTTGACGCAATGGGCATTGACACGGCGCAAAATTTCAGCGTAAACGGCGTTGAAATGCGCTTCGTTAATGGCGAAATTCGTAATGTGAGGAGGAATTAAAATGGTATGTTCTGTGGCGAAAAGAGTTGCAAATACGATTTATAACAGCGGTTGGATGGTTAACCATAATCCCGATTTTGATGTTGCAAGGGCGATGGAGGAGCTTAGTGCCCAAGAGTTTAGGAGGATGCGGAGCAAATATGTCAGACCTCTGGATTTAAGGGGCAAAACCGCGCAGGAAATTTATGCCGAACTAAGCGCGCGCGGCGGCGTGGCTAATAGGATTGGCGCGGATTATCATATTACCCTGAATCAAAGCCAAAAGTGGCTTGCCGAGAATCGGCCGGATATTCACCGCAATATTCAGCGACAACACGGCAATATTTACGCGAAATTCGGCATTCAAGTCGAATGGGGGCAGGGTACGAATGTTGGTATTATTCGGAATGATGACCCAAGCAACCTTGCGGGCAATACGGCAGGAATGAATTCCAAGAGCACATTTATGCACGATTTGATTCACGAATTTCACCAAAGCGGTCAATGTGGGTGCTGTGAGCCAAATTCGTGGGTATGGGATTCCGTTGGGCAAGGATGGCGCAAAAGGAGTACGCCCTAAGGCGGCGAATAGGAGGGAAATTATGATTAACAGCATAGGCACAAACGCCGCATTGGAGCGGCATCTTGCGCGGCAGGTCGGCAAGCCGCAGGACATAAATATCAATTTTTCGCCAAATTCCGGCACAATTGTTGAGCTTAGTTTTGAGGCCGTTTTCACGGCGGGCGTGCGCCTGCCCGGCGGCATGATGTCGGCTTCGGTTTATAAGGCCGAAAGTTTTTCGAGCGGCTATCCGATTATGCTTGTGAAGGGGCGTGATGTTTGCGGCGCGCGCTTTGAAGTCGAGGTTAATATTAACGACATAGACCCGAATAATGCCTCTTTTATCGAAATGTTTGCGCTGGACGGCTTTCTTGCGGCGCATGGAAAGCCCGCAGAAACGACGCGGGCGGCGGCGCGCGCGCTATTTGAGCAAGAAACTTTGGAAGGCAATGCCTTTACAAAATTTGGCTTTGTCGCCATCTTCGCCACCGCGCAGCAAAATGAGATTTTGGATAGCTTATTAAATCTTGCCTAGCCGTTAGTGCCGACTAAAGTCGGCTAAAGTAACGCTTCAAAGCGCAAGGGTAAAGCGGGTTCATGCTAGGGGGCAGTTCAACTTAGCTACTTAAAATATGATTCTTTAGGGGGACTATAAGCGCGCCGCCCGGCGGCGAAATTCCTCAAGCCGCAAAAGACCATATTGCGCGGAATATGTTTGAGGATTTGGGCCCTTTAATGGCGTCTGAAGCCAAAACCGATGCTCTTACGAAATTCGGCGCAAGCCAAAAAGAAGCTTTCGAGCAACGCCTGCAGGAGAGCTTTGAAAATGCGGCAGGGCTGGGGATTCCGCTCCAATTAATGGAAGGAATGTATGAAAAGGCCGTAAATATAATACTTTCCGGCGATTCAAATCAGAGCATCAATATTCTTTGGAACATACTCGAATTTAGGGCGCAGTCGTAATCTCAACCGTCCGCCTTGCCGAATTCCACTCAACCTGCGCCCCGACGGCCTCGGCCAACATTCGCACGGGCATCAGCGTTCGGCCGTCCACAATCAGCGAGCGTTGGTCTTCAAAACTACTTATTGTACCATTAATGCTTAAAGTATTAGTACCAATGACATGATTCACCACCACATTCCCAAGCGTCAAAATCGCGGCATTGGCGGCGGGGTCATGCCCAACGGCCATGCCCAGCGCCTCGGCAATTGCGCGCAGGGGAACTTTAGTTCGGTCGTCAATCAGCTGCGGCGGCACCTCAAAATTTTGTCGAATTCCGTCAATCGTTACATTTATGCCGCCGTCGGTGATGCTCACAAAATTCCCAATTTTTGTAAGGGTGAAGTTGACCTCCTGCAAAATTCGCCCCTCGTGAAGCGCGCGAACGCTTAGCGCATAATCGCCGTCGGCGCGCCCCGAAAGGTCAAAAACCGCGCGATATGGCACATTATGCGCCTCGCCCAGCCACTCATTGTTCAGCCAATATTGCACAATCACGCCATCAAGATTAAAAAACGGCGCATAAGTCAGCAAAGTTACGGCATTTGCGGGCATTGTGGCAGAACCTAGTCGCCCATAACTAATCTGCGCCTCGGTCTGTCCCTGCCGGATAAAATGCGGCAAAGCCGTCATTTCGACATAAAGTGCGCGCGCCGCAGGGCTTGCGTTAAAATCATAACGAAAATGGGAACTGTGAATATATGTGTTGAACCAAAACATGGCCTTAACCTGCGGGAAAAGCATGGGAATATAGGCATATGTCTGGCGAATTCGCGGCAGGGCCCAGTCCGTCAAATCCTCACTATTTGGGCGATTGTGAAGCTGAACGCCGCCCTCGGAAATGAAAATGGGCTTGCGGTCGCCAAAATTTTCCACCACATAGCGCACAAAAGCCACGGGATTGGCAAATTCGCCCGTGCGAAAAATTGCGGCGTCCACGGCCGAAGTGTCGGGATTGCCCATAAAATAGCGGTTTGTGTACAGCGAAATTCCGACCCAATCGACATAATCGTCGCCGGGATAAAACATATGAAAGTCCAGCCCTGCGCCCGAAATGAAATTCGGCACCCACGCCATGGCGACATTTGGGGCTTCGCGGCGCATAATGTCGGCAATAAAGCGGAATGCGGCAATGAATTCCTGCGGATTTGCGGGGGTTTCCCAAATATTCATTTCGCCGCCAATTCGCAGCAAGAAAGGCAGGCCTTGGGCGTTTAAAAAGCGCGCGGCTTCGGTGATTTTCGGGCCTTCCTGCAGAACGCGGGCGGGAGTTGCGCCCTCATTCAAAAAATTCCAGGCAATTTGAATCATGGAATAATCATGGCGCGAAAAGCCCATTCTCTCGTTTTGCGCGAGGTCAAACGATACTCTTTGTGCCAAAATATCGACTTCAAATTCGACATAAATCATGGTGGCGGATGCGCGCGTGGGATTGGCCTTAAAAGCCGCTATATATGCGGGTTCGCCGAAGAAAACGCCTCGGCGCGGCTCGTGCGGCGCGCCAAAATACACGGCATCGCCGCTGCCGTCCCACAACTCTGCATACACTTGAATTCCTACATCCAAAGTATCAATTTCGCCTTGAATTCGCCTGCGCGCAAATTCCATATCGTCGGGATTACCGCCAATATGCGGAATCAAGGCCTGATAGAGGTCAACGAATTGCAGGGCAATTCTAAGTGCCCAAAGTTCGCCTTCGCGATTGCCCAAAAGCCCGTAATGGCGGGCAACAGCATTGGAAACTATCCACAAATTGTTAACAATAAAACCATAGCGAAGCACATCCGCGCCCCATTGCGCCACGCGCGCCTCCATGCTCTGACCCGCCAGCCAAAAATCGACAATTGCGCGGCCATAATGCACCACAGCGGCGGAATTTCCCGAATTTAGGGCATTTGTGTAGGGCGTGTTCAATGCCCAAAATCCAGCGGGAACGGCGGCAACATCGCCAAATTCGACAGCCTTCGCGGGTATTGTTGCGCTAATTAGCATTAAAACGGCTAAAATCAGCGGAATAACAGCTTTTCTCATATTTTACCTCCCGGAAATTCTCGAAATTTCCTTGATATTTTGAGCCTGCCGCCGCATCTCCTGCGCGGCCAAACGCGTGGTATTTGTGATTTGCGCGCCGCCGATTAAGCGCGCAATTTCGGTGGTTACGCCGTCTTCGGTGAGGCGGTGGACATGGGTTAGGCTGCGTTCGCCCTGCGCGCTTTTTTCAATCATGAAATTCGCGTCGCCCATGGCCGCAATTTGTGGCAGATGGGTTATGCACAAAATTTGGTGCGATATGCTTAAAACTGCGAGTTTCTGGGCAACTTGCTGAGCCGTGCGCCCGCTTATCCCCGCGTCAATTTCGTCAAAAATGAAGGTGGGAATATTGTCGTAATTTGCCAGCGCGGTCTTTAAAGCCAGCATAATCCGCGACATTTCGCCGCCGGAGGCAATGCGGTCAAGCGGCGCAATTTCCTCGCCTTTATTGGCGCAAATCAGGAATTGCGCGCGGTCAAAGCCATTTGTGCCGAATTCTTTGCGGCGGCTGACCTCGATGGCAAAACGCGCGTCGCTCATGCCCAAATCCCGCAGAATTTCGGCGATTTGCGCCGATAGACGCTCCGCCGCCTCCTTACGAATTTTCGACATAATAAGACAATTGCGCCCTATTTCTTTCTCCAGCTCGCGCTTTTCCGCCGCCAGGCGCACCTTCTCCTCACGATTTGATTCTATAACTTCAAATTTTTTCTGCAACTCTATGTAGTATTCCAAAATTTCGGGAATATTTTTTTTGTATTTTTGCTTTAAACGATACAAAATATCCAGTCGAGCCTCGATTTCATCAATTTCCGCGGGGTCATGCTCCAAATTTTCGGCATAACGCGCGAAATTTAGCGACAAATCTTCGATTTGAGCATGTAAATCGGCCAAATTTTCGGCATCTTGGTTCTGTGAAGGGTCGAGTTCGGCGATTGTGGCGGCAAATTCGGCGGCATTGGCCAAAATCCCCGCAATATTCAGCTCTACAAGGCCATGCGCCGCGCGCGAAATTCGCTCCGAGTTTACTAAAAGTAGCTTCCGATGACTTAGCTCCGCCTCCTCATCCGTCGACAATTTGGCCTCCTCGATTTCCTTGAATTGGAAGCGATAAAATTCCAATTGCTCCTCATTTCCGTCCACTTTTTCCAACTCGGAAATATACTGCTGTAATTTTTTGTAATCCACAATATTGCCTAAAAGTCGGGCTTTTGGCTCATGCAACTCCTCTTGACAAAAGCGGTCAAGCAACTCTAAGTGCCTATTCGAATCCAACAAAGACTGATGCTCATGCTGGCCATGCACGTCCAAAAGTTGCGCAGAAATTTCGCGCAACATACTGATTGTAATGGTTTTTCCATTAACTTTACAGACCGAACGTCCCTGATTATCGTGCCGACGATAAATCAAAATTTCCTCGTCATCATTGCGGAAAAAGGCCTCAACTTCGGCGAATTCCGCGCCTGCCCGCACAAATTCGCGCCCCACGCGGCCGCCCAAAACAAAACTTAGAGAATCAATTAAAATCGACTTTCCCGCGCCCGTTTCCCCCGTGAGGATATTCAGCCCGCCGCAAAATTCCAGCTCAACTTCCTCGATTAGCGCGACATTCTTAACTTTTAGTAGCTCCAGCATACTATACCCCCAGTCCCATTTTAATACGGAAAGTTTCATAAAAACTCATATTATGGGTACGAATAATATTAGTTGTATATTCGGATGACTGCACAATTAGCTCAATTGGGGCATCTTCGGGCGCAGCCGTTTCCAGCGGTTCGCCGTCGCAAGTGATACTAGTCATCGCTAGGTTTTCAATACTAATAGTAATAATATCGTCGCAAGAAACCACCGCAGGCCGCACGCTGAGCGAATGAGGGCAAATGGGAGTAATTGCCATCATTTGCGCGTCGGGCTTAAGCAGGGGGCCGCCCGCCGAAAGGGAATAGGCCGTCGAGCCCGTGGGCGTGGCGACGATTACGCCGTCGGCGCAAAAATCGTCCATAAATTCGCCGTTGAGAGCGAGGCGAATGTCGATTGGGCGGGGATTTTGGCCGCGATGGACGCATAGGTCATTGAGAGCAAGATGACTTTTAGTACTGTCATTAATGCTAACTTTAAGCATCATTCGCCGCTCAATTTTGAAATCCCCTGCAAGTAATTTTTGCAGGGATTCCCGCGCGTCCGAAGCGTCCCCATCCGTCAAATAGCCCATTTTTCCGAGGTTTATGCCCAGTAGCGGTATGCCGCGCGCGGCCACATGGCGCGCGGCGGCCAGCATAGTGCCGTCGCCGCCCAAAACCACCATAAAATCGGGGTTTTCGCCGTCACAAACCCCATGCCCCGACTTGCGCACGAAGTCGGCCAAATTTTCCGTGAACGCCAGCCCGCAGTCCCTAGCATTATTTGTAAAAAATGTAATCTTCTTCATTTTACAACTCCATAAAGGCTCGATTTACAACTTTTTGTATAGTACTCTTACTTAGCTCAACCCCGCCAATCCTATCCGCAAAAAATAGATACTCCCTGTTGCCATTTTGCCCCTTAATAGGTGAAAAATCCAGTCCCGCAGGGCGCAATCCGCAAGTTTTGACAGCCTCGCAAACCCGCTCTATTGCGGCGATATGGTCGTTTGGCCGACGAGCCACGCCGCGCTTGTCCACGCGCCCCGGCCCGACTTCAAATTGCGGCTTAGCAAGCAAAACTATTTGTCCACTTTTTGCCAAAAATTCGGAAATTTTCGGCAGGACTAAAGTCAGCGAGATGAAGGACAGGTCGACGGCGATGAATTCGGGTTCGAAGGGCAATTCTTCGGGGGATAAATCCCGAATATCCAGCCCTTCGCGGGAAATGACCCGTGGGTCAGCGGCCAGTTTCGGGTGCAGTTGCCCAATTCCATTCTCCACCGCAAACACGCTTTTGGCACCATTTTGTAACATACAATCCGTGAAGCCGCCTGTCGCCGCTCCAACATCCAGGCAATATTTATTTTGTAACTCTAAGTTAAAGACCCGCAGGGCTTTGGCTAACTTTAACCCACCACGCGACACAAATTGCGGCGGAACAGCATCCACAAAAACTGCCGTATTTTCAGGGAATTTTGCCCCCGGCTTTCGCCGAACTCTGCCCAATACGCTACATTTCCCCGATACAATTAGTTCCTTCGCGAATTCCCGCGAAACCCCCGCCGCCTCGCTGACCAGCAAATCCAATCGCCTATCCATGCGCCAAAATCTCCAGAATTTTTTCGGTCATTCCATCGGCATCCAGACCCAAATGCGCAAAAATCTCGGCGCGCGTTCCCTGCGGCAAAAATTCATCCGGCAGGGCAAAATGGTGAATTTTCGGGCTTTGCGACAGGGCGGCCGCCACGGCCTGCCCAAATCCGCCCGCCAAAACATTCTCCTCCATGGTGAAAATATACTCGTAATCAGCCAAATCTGCCGTAATTTCGGGGTTTAGCGGCTTCGCAAAACGCGCGTTAATCAAAGTCGGGTCATGGCCAAAATACCGCAACTTTTTGTACACATTCGCCGCCTTGTCCACCATTGAACCAAGCGCCAAAATCGCAATTTTTTGACCCTGCTCCAAAATCTCCCATTTGCCCAATTCAAGGGGTTTATGGGCATCAAGGTAAATTTTGGAAATCTCCTCCTTAGCATAACGAATCGCCACGGGAGTGCCCAATTCAAGGGCAAAATCCAGCATTTGCGCAAGTTCCGCACCACTACGCGGCGACATCACCGTCATATTCGGCATATGCAACAAATAGCTTAAGTCAAAAACTCCCTGATGAGTTTCACCGTCGGCCGCCACGAGGCCCGCACGGTCCAAAATAAATACTACAGGTAAACTTTGAATACATACATCATGTATTATTTGGTCATAGGCGCGCTGCAAGAAGGTTGAATATATCGCAACCACGGGTCGCAAGCCAGATTTTGCCATTCCCGCCGCAAAAGTAACGGCATGGCTCTCCGCAATCCCCACATCAAAAAATCGGCGCGGAAAATGCGCCTTAAAATTCGCAAGACCCGTGCCCGTGGGCATGGCCGCCGTAATTGCCGCAACTTTCCCGTTTTTGCGCCCAATTTCCACGATTTTCTCGGCAAAAATGTCGGTATAAGATGTGCTTTCGGGAGCCTCGGCAACCTCGCCCGTCTTGGCGCAAAACGGCGAAATTCCGTGGAATTTCAGACTTTCGCGCTCGGCAGGCGCATAGCCCTTGCCCTTTTGCGTCAGCACATGCAAAAAAACCGGCCCCCTTACCCGCTGCAAAGAGGTCAAAATCTCCACCAAATGCCGCAAATTATGCCCATCCACGGGGCCATAATAGCGAAATCCCAGCTCCTCAAACCATACTCCCGGTAACAATAAATACTTTAACTTGGTCTTGGCCTGATTTAAGAAACTTTCAGTATACTTTCCGACAATTGGAATATTTTTCAAAATATTTTTAACATCCCGCTTAACGCTGATATATGCGGGCTTTGTGCGCATTTCATTTAGATAGCCGGCCAGTGCGCCAACATTCTCAGAAATTGACATTTGATTGTCATTCAGCACAACGAGTATATCCGAAGAACTGCGCCCAATGTTGTTTAGCGCCTCCAAGGCCAGCCCGCTACCCATCGCCCCGTCGCCAATAACCGCCGCAACCTTATGACTTTGCCCCAACAAATCCCGACTTACCGCCATTCCATGAGCGACCGACAGCGAAGTCGAGCTATGGCCGACGTCGAAGGTGTCATGAGGGCTTTCGGCGGACTTTATAAAGCCCGACATTCCGCCGAATTGACGCAAAGTATCAAATTGTTCACGACGGCCTGTCAAGATTTTATGCGGATAACATTGATGCCCAACGTCCCAAATCAGCTTATCTACGGGCGAATTCAGGCAATAATGCAGCGCAATTGAAAGCTCTACCACGCCCAAATTCGACGCCAAATGCCCACCCGTTCGCGCCACCGACTGCACCAAAAAATCCCGCATTTCCGCCGCCAATGCGTTCATTTGCCCAAATTTCAGCCCCTTTAAATCTGCGGGGCAATTTACTTTTTCCAAATATTTCATCTAATGCTCCTAACTTTCCGGGCTTTTGTCGCCGCTCAACTTAAGTTCCAAATAATGTAATTTATTATTCCCTCCCCTTGAAAATATATTCGAGCAGAGCCTGCAGGAATTCCGAATTTTCCAAGGTTTGTAGCATTTTGGCGGCATCATCTAAAGGTACTGCAAGTTCACTTTCCGAACTTGACTGTCCGTCATCAATGTCATCCATAATTTGGAAGGCCAGGCCGAAATTTAGGCCTAAGTTCTCAAAAAAATCAATGCTGCCGGTATTATTCGCGCATAGCGCACCCGCCGCAAATGCCGAAATAAAGAGCTTTGCCGTCTTATTCTCGTGAATTAGGCGCAAATCGGCGGACTGCTGAATATCCAAGGCTTGACCACCAACCATGCCCGTAACTCCGGCGTTTTTGGCGATTTTTGCCATGGCACGCAGAAAATTCGGATTCGGGTTATTACTGCAAAATTCTGCCATAATTTCATAGGCCAAATTCAGCAGCCCATCCCCCGCCAAAATCGCCATTGCTTCGCCGAAAACCTTATGATTGCTGGGTTTCCCGCGCCGCATATCGTCGTCGTCCATGCATGGCAAATCGTCGTGGGTTAGCGAATAATTGTGAATTATTTCCAGCGCGCAGGCGAAGGGCAGGGCATCTTCTGTGCGTCCGCCCAATGCTTCGCAAACGGCAAGCAAAATTACCGGGCGCAGCCGTTTACCTCCAGGGAAAAGGCTGTATTCCAGCGATTCGTAAAGTTGCGGCGGGCAGTCCTGCTGAATTTGTTGTAGATATTTTAGTAACTCGTTGTCAATCAAAGCAATTTTTGTAGCCAAATCATTCCGAAAGTTCATTTTTTTCACCCGCTGAAAGTACAATCAGCTCCCCCTCAATTGCGACCAAATCAGCGGCACATTCCGCCGCCAAAGCCGCCCCTTCCTTATACAGCGCAAACGCCGCCTCAAGCCCCGTTCCGCCCTCAATTTCGGCGATAATCGCATCAAGCCGCCGCATATTTTCCTCAAAATTTTTCATAAAATCTCCGCTTCCCTTAGTATGTCTTGGAATTGTAACAATACTTTTTGTCTATGAGTTAGAGTTGACCCTTTTGCAATAATATTGCCCGCATCATCACTAACAACCGCGAATCCACGGCGCAAAACCGCCATTGGCGAAACTTTTTCTAGAATATTACTCCTATTCAGCAAGTCGCGCCTGGCATCGCCAAAACGCCTAAAAATCCCGTCCGAAAGCCGTTTCTGCCGCATATCGAGCTGCCTTGCGGCAAATTTTACACGATTTTCCAAAGCAAGCCCCAAATTGCCAACACGAGCACGAAAGATTCCCATAATTTCAGCATAATCGGGCGTTACAACCTGCGCGGCCTCGGTGGGCGTGGCGCAACGCAAATCCGCCGCAAAGTCGCATAGGCTGAAGTCGGTTTCATGACCCACGGCCGAAACAACGGGTATACTTGAATTAAATACAGCGCGCGCAACTTCCTCGCTGTTAAAAGCCCACAAATCCTCGGTCGAACCGCCGCCCCTGCCCACAATAATCACATCCGCGCCGCTTTTTTCATTCGCAAGCGCAATCCCTTCGGCAAGAGTCTGCGGCGCGCGCTCGCCCTGCACCAAAACAGGCACCAAAACCACCCGAATCAAGGGGTTTCGGCCATGAATTACCTTGCGCATATCCGCAATTGCCGCCCCCGTCGGCGAGGTTACAATGGCGATTTTTTCGGGATATGGCGGCAGCGGGCGGCGATTGTTAAAAATTCCCTCTGCCAGCAATTTCTCCTTAAGCATTTCCAAATTTTGCTTAATATCGCCCCGACCCGTGCCAGTCAAGTCCATAAATTCGCCAATCAGCCGCAAATCGCCACTTTTTTTATATAGCGAAATTCGCCCGTAAATGCGCACCAAATCCCCATTTTTCGGCGAAAACTTCAGCTCATCGGCATCATTCTTAAAAATCACCGCGCGAAGGGTGGCATCGTCGTCTTTTACGCTAAAAAACAGATGTCCGCTGCCATGCCGATTGAAATTGGAAATTTCTCCCTCAATCCAAAAACTGCATAGCAACATGTCCTCTTCCAGCAAATCTCGCATATATTCGACAATTCTTGACACCCTATAGGCTCTAATTTCCATACTCATTTTCCTTATTCACATTTAATTTTCGCACAATCCTGCCCAAAATCCCGTTAATAAACTTACTCGACTCTTCGTCGGAAAATTCTTTGGCAATTTCGACCGCTTCATTAATTGCGACTGTATGTGCAATTTCTTCCATATACAAAATTTCATACAGCCCCAGCCGCAAAATCGCCAAATCCATCTTGGAAATACGCGAAATATCCCATGATTCTGCGGTTTGAGTAATCAGCTCATCCAGCTCTTGCCGACGATTGAAAATGCCGCCAATCAGCCCGAACACATAATCACTCTCGCTAATTTTGCTACCCACGGTTTCATTAGCAAAATACTCCAAGTAGTATTCCGGCTCCGCCGCCTCGCGATAATCCTGCGGCGAGTGGAATTCCATCGCAAAAACAAGGCATAGGACATGCCTTCTGTCAGTTTTACGGCCGCCACGACTCATTGGACTCTCCTTTTGGCGGCGGCCGGCCGCGCCCGCTCCAGCCGCAAGCCCGCCACATTCACATTTATCTCGCTCGTCTGCATTCCAACCATGGTTTCTAAGGCCGTGGCAATGCGGCTTTGAACCTCTGCGGCGGCCTCGTGGATTTTATACCCATATTTTACCATAATTGTAATATCAACCCTGACCTTGCCCTCCTCCAGAGTGATTTTCACGCCCTTGGCAAAATTTCGCCTGGCAAAACGCGCCGACATATCGCCCGAATGACCCGGATTTGCGCCCGCAATGACCCCTTCGACCTCCATGGCCGCCGTGCCCGAAATTATCGCCAAAACCTCGTCCGCAACGCGAATTTGCCCAATTTTGCCATTTACAAAAATTTCATGCATAATTTTCCTCCTTGCGTTTAAATTCCGCTTAATTTGTGCATACTTCCTTTATTATACCAAATTTGGGGACAAAATCAAGTACCTAAGAAAAATAAAAAAGGACAAATTATGTATAAAATCAGGAAATTTTTGACAGCTCTACTTATTTTGCTGTTGGCGTGGCCGAATTTGGCCCTTCGCGCCGACGAAGAAAACCCCGCCCCGCCCGCTTTGGGCGCGGGTTTGGCTTTGGTTGCCTGTGCAATGTCCGGCCATATAATTCACGCCCATGGCGACCCCCATCAGCGCGCATATCCGGCGAGCATGACCAAGGTTATGACCGCTCTGCTGCTTTTGGAGAGCGGCGCGGCCATGGATGACATAATTTTCCATTCGCATGACGCAATCTTTGGTTTTAACCGAAATTCCACGCATATTTACATGTCGCCGGGAGAGGGGCTCACCGTGTCGCAGGCGCTTTATGCGATTATGGTGCGTTCTGCCAACGATGTCAGCAATGGAATTGCGGAATTTGTGGCGGGGGATTTGGAAAGTTTTGCCGAGATGATGACGACGCGCGCGCATGAGCTTGGCGCGGTCAATACAAATTTTACCAATGCCCATGGATTAAACCATCCCGGCCATTACACTACACCATTTGATATGTATTTAATAATGCGCGAGGCCATTAAACACGAGAAATTTTTGGAAGTGGCTTCAACCCCGCGCTTTGTGATTCCGCCGACGCAATTCCAGCACGAGCCGCGTATTATCGACAATACCAATCTCATGGTGCGCCCGACAAGCCCCCATTTCACGCTGGACATAATGGGCGGCAAAACGGGCTGGACAACGCCGTCAGGGCATACTTTGGTGTCATATGGGCGGCGCGATGATATTGGCCTAATTTCGGTGATTATGGCGGCCACAGCCCGCGACATGATTTTTAATGACACGCGGAATCTCATGAATTATGCCTTTGAGCAATTCGAGGAGCATGAATTTTTCGCGGCAGAGGACTTTAGCGCGAATATTGACCTTGTTCAACGCGGGCGCGAGGGCGTAATCGTGATAGATTCGTTGCCCGTGGTGGCCGAACGTGATATTGCGCTGAATTTGCCTGTTGGCCTTGATTTTGCGGCTTTGAACCTTGAAATTGTCCTGCCCGACAGAATTTCCGCCCCAAGCCCCGCAAATTTCAACGTGGGGCGCGTTGCCTTAACTTATAATGAACAAATTCTTGATACAATCGGCTTGAGGACGGCGGCGGCGGGACTGCCCCTGTCTGCGGCCGATTTGGAGGCCCTAATCCCCGAGCCGCCGCCGCAGCCCGCGGGTCTTTTTGACAATCTCCACGAATATTTCTACCTGCCCTCGTGGCTTTACAGCCCCGGCCCCTTCACATATTCCCTCGCCGCGATTCTTGCCCTAATCATCCTTTTTGTAACGGTCAAATTTTTAAAATTCGCAAAAAATAAAAAAAGGCGAGGGCGCATCAAAACCTACTCAAGCAAGGCCTTCAAAGCGCATATCGCGAAGAATTACAAATATCGGTGATGCCGCCTCAAATCGACCTATTGACTTTTTTGGGCATTTGCGCTAAAATCTAAAGAGGTGGTGTTGCATATGATGCTCGAAAGTCCATTAACATTTGCGGAAAATTACGCAAAATCCCGAATAGCCCTATTTGGCGCGCCCTTTGACGGAACGGTCTGCTATCGTCCCGGGGCGCGCTTTGGCCCGAATTCCATTAGGGGCGAATTTTACGGGGTTGAGCCTTATTCCCCCTATCAAGATAAGGATATGGAATCTGTTTCGGTATTCGATTGCGGCGATTTAGACCTGCCCTTCGGCAATACGGGTCGCGCGCTTAAGATGATTGAGGATTTTGTTGAAAAGCTTTGCGGCGAGGATAAATTGCCCTTTATGATTGGCGGCGAACATCTTGTTACACTTGGAGCTGTGCGGGCTTTGCGCAGAAAATACGCCGATTTGGCGGTTATTCAGCTGGATGCCCATGCGGACTTAATGGATGCCTATATGGGCGAGGAATTGTCCCATGCCGCAGTTATGCGCAGGATTTGGGAGCTGGTTAGCGATGGTAAAATATACCAATTCGGAATCCGTAGCGGCAAAAAATTTGAATTCGAATTCGCCAAAAAGCATAATCATATTCAAAAGTTTAACTTTGGCGGGCTTAAAGCCGCCGCAGACGCGCTGGGCAACACGCCCGTATATCTAACCGTCGACCTTGATGTGCTTGACCCCTCAATTTTGCCGGGAACAGGCACGCCGGAGGCCGGCGGCGTAAGCTTTCAAGAGTTGCTAAACGCCATTTTAGGGCTTTCACGCCTAAACATAGTCGGCTGTGATATGGTAGAATTATCGCCGATTTATGACCCAAGCGGGGTTTCAACGGCGGTTGCGTGTAAATTGTTGCGCGAAATGCTGCTAATGCTATAGGAGGATTGATATGAATTTTGACCCAAATAAGCTTGAAACGCCCTGCTATATCGTTGACGAGGCCTTGCTTATTAAAAATCTGGAGATTTTAAAGTCCGTGATTAAGCGGACGGGCTGCAAAATCCTTTTGGCGCAAAAGGCCTTTTCGATGTATTCTCTATACCCGCTTATCGGGCAATATCTCCACGGAACGGCCGCCAGCGGCCTGCATGAGGCGCGGCTTGGCCGCGAGGAAATGGGCGGGGAAGTCCATATTCATTCCCCCGTCTATCGTCGCGGCGATTTTGATGAGATTTTGGGCATTTGCGACTATATTGTCTTCAATTCATTTAACGAATGGCAGAAATATCGCCAAAAGGCCATGGTAGCCAATAGACCGCTGAAATTCGGCATTAGGATTAATCCCGAATTTTCGACACAGACCAATCCGCTATATGACCCCTGCGCGCAAGGTTCGCGGCTTGGAACTACGCTTAAGAACTTCAGACCCGACCTGCTTGACGGCATAAGCGGAATTCATTTTCACACTCTTTGTGAACAAAATAGTGATGCACTTGCCGCGACGCTGGAGGCTGTAGAGGCGAAATTCGGGCAATATTTGCATGGCATGGAATGGATAAATTTTGGCGGCGGGCATTATATCACGAGGGACGACTATGATATTGATACCTTGGTTGCGTGTATAACGCGTTTTCAGCAGAAATACGGGCTTGAGGTCTATTTAGAGCCGGGCGAGGCCGTTGCGCTGGACGCGGGCTTTTTGGTTGCGTCCGTGGTTGAAATCGCGGAAAGCGGCAAAACAAAAAATGCCTTTCTGGACGCTTCGGCGGCCTGCCATATCCCCGAAATTCTGGCGTTTCGTTATAGAGTGGATGCGCTTGGCGCGGGCGTGGGCGGCGAAAAGGCGCATAACTACACCTTAGTCGCGCCGACTTGCCTGTCCGGGGATGTTTTCGGCGAATATTCGTTTGATGAGCCGCTAAAAATCAACGATAGGATTATCTTTACGGATTCGGCCACTTACACAATGGTAAAAAATAACACCTTCAACGGCGTGCGCCTGCCGGATATAGCTATCGCGCGGCAAAATGGCGAAATTGAAGTGGTTAAGCGATTTGGTTATGAGGATTTTAAGTCAAGACTGTAGAGAAAGGGGTGTTTTTATGAAGCTTCAAGAATTTTTTGGCCCGACAAAAGAAGCATATGATTTACTCTTCAACGATTTTGAGCCGTTGCAGGTTTTTGAATTGGAAGAATTCGATAATGCCCGCAAAAATGGCCATTATCAAATGTTTTACTTTTTTGATTCCGACAAAAATCGAATAGGCTATGCCTTTTGCGCCTATGCGGGCGAAAACACCGTTTTGCTCGACTATATCGGCATTTCCGAAGAATTTCGCGGGAAGGGGCTGGGCAGCGAGCTTTTAAGGCAATTGCTGGACTTTTTGCATCCCAAGGGCGTGCTGGTGGAATATGAGCCGGAGCCGCCCGGCGGAAACCCCAAGAATTCGCGGGACAGATTCTTTGGCAAGATTGGCTTGATAAAGCAAAATGTAAATTATACCCTGCCCGAAACGGACGGCATCAATGTTGCCAACACGCCCTATACAATTTGTTATCGCTCGCCTGATGGCAAGAATATCCAGCTGGGCGCAGCGAAATTGCGCGAAATGTTCGGGGAATATACCGAAAAAGTGCTTTCGATTTCGGGGGCCATGCCTACAATTGAGGATGTAATATGATATATACAAAAAGTGTAGTTGACTTGGATGTCAAATTGATACAGGACATAATGGAGTTGGATATGCTTGTCTATCCGCCGCATTTGCGGGGTTCTTTTGATGAGATTTATGGGAGATTTACGGCCAATCGGGATATATTTGTGTTGCTGTTCGACAAGGGCAAAATTATCGGCTATCTATGCTTTTTCCCGGTAAAAGATGACCTTTACGAGCGAATTTTGGCCGAAGACAAGCTATTTGATTCGGATATTTCCGCCGAAATGATTGAATCCTACAAATCCGGCAGAACTTACAAGCTATTTCTCATTTCCGCGGCAATTCATCCGGAATATCAACGAAAAGGGCTTTCAAGGCGGCTTTTAGAGGGGTTTCATGAGTTTTTGCAAAAGAAAAACGGCGAAAATATAGGATTTTCAACGGCTTTGGCCGCGGCGGTCAGCCCGGCAGGGGCGCATATGTGCCAAAAACTGGGCTTTGCGGAAATTAAGCGTTTGCCGGGAGATTATATTTTGTACGAGCTAAGTTTAGATAAATTCTCAAACAAATAAATACACAATAAAGAAAAGAGGGAAAAAATGAGAGAATGGTTTTATGAAGAGCAGACACCGAGCACCCGAATCGCCGTAGAAATACGCAAAATCTTGCATGAGGAGCAGTCGCAATTTCAGAACATAAAAATTATTGACACCATTCAATTCGGGCGTATGCTTGCGCTGGATGACGTTATTCAAGTTACGGAGCTGGACGAATTTGCATATCACGAAATGCTTTCCCACGTGCCGCTTCACGCCCACGCAAACCCCGAATCCGTGCTGGTTGTCGGCGGCGGCGACGGCGGCATGGTTCGCGAGGTTTCTAAGCATGATTCTGTTAAGCGTGTCGTGCTGGCGGAAATTGACGAGGCCGTTGTAAATGCCAGCATTAACCATGTTCCGTCGTTTAGCGTCGCGCTAAAGGACAACCCGAAGCTGGAAATTCGCATTGGCGACGCCATCGAATATGTCAAGAACCTGCATGAAGAATTTGACGTGATTATTGTGGATTCCAGCGACCCCGTGGGCTTCGCCGAAGGCCTTTTTTCGCGCGAATTTTACGGCAATGTTCACAAGGCCTTGCGCCCCGGCGGAATGGTTACGATTCAGGGCGAATCGCCTTGGTATAAATATCGCCCCATGATTAAGCGCATTTGCGGCTGGTTTGGCGAAATTTTCCCGATTTCCAAGCAATATTGGGCGAATGTGCCGAGCTATCCTTCGGGAGTGATGCTGTTTCCCGTGGGCTCTAAAGGAAATGACCCCGCAATCCCCATTCGTGAGCCTGTTTGCGGGCTTAGATATTATTCGAAAGAAATTCATAAAGCGTCCTTTGTCCTGCCGTTGCATTTGCAAGTTGAACAAATGGAGGAATTTTAGAACCGCCGATTCTTAGCTTTCTATTTTTCGGGTTCTTTGACCGCCTGCCCAATCATCTGCCCAATCATTTACATAATGGTGAATGGTTATCGCATCACAGCCCGCAAAAACGGCATCACCCATGTCTTTTAGGGTTTCGGGCAGGCGAATTTCCCCAAGTCTGCGGCATTTCCTGAAGGCCGAATTGCCAATTTTTATAAGGCCTTTAAGCTCGCCAATCGATGACAGAGCCTCGCATTTTTCAAATGCGTTATTTTCGATTTTTCTGCAATTTCCCTTGAAAACAATCGCCCGCAAATCCCTGCAACGGCCAAATGCGGCATAGTCTATGCGTTTAACATTCCCCTCAAAAACAACCTCCCTCAGCGACTTGCAAGAGAAAAAGGCCGAACTTTCAACTATAATGTCGATTTCTTGCGCCGGAAACACAATTTTTGTCAACTTTTCGCAGTCTTCAAAGGCAGATTTGCCAACGCGAAATACCTTCTCAAAATGCACGGTTCGCAGGTTTTCGCAATTATCAAATGCATAATTTCCAATTTCTTCGACATCGTTAAAAAAGACCTCTTCGACATTTCTGCAATTTATAAAGGCCTCGTGATGAATTACAAAAATTCCCTGCGGTATCCTAACGCTGCTTTCGCTGCCGATATATCTTATTAATTCGTCTTTAAACTCATTTGTAATAAAATCATTCTCAACTATAAGCATTTTGCCGCAGGGATTATTATTGATATATTCGCGGCTAATTTCCTCGGTTTCTCCTATGCGCTCCGCCCCGCCGACACGAACGGGGCGGCCACAATTCCAATTTGCGGAAAATTGCAGCCTTATTCGGTCGCAATGTATTGTCAACTTTTTACATTCGCTAAAGACGGATTCCTTGACCGTTTCGATATTCAGCGGCAGGTCGATTCGCTTAAGCATTGAGCATCTGCGGAAAGTCGAGCTGCCAATGGTTTCAACAATGCTTAAATTATCAATTTCAATCAAACTTTTACATTTATCAAAGGCGGATTCGCCAATTTCTTGGAATCCATTTTTCGAAATTACGGTTTCAAGGTCATAACAGCGTTCAAAGACGGCATCGCCTATTAGCGGCGCTTCGGCAAAAATTGCCCGGCGCAGCCTTGTGCATTGATAAAATGCAGATTCTGCCAATTCTGCGGCTTGCATAAATTCGACAGACTCCAGCGAATCACAATCTTCAAAGGCCGAAATTCCGACATATATAACCTCGTTGAGCTTAACCGTTTCCAATTTTTTACAACCTTCAAAGGCATGGTGCTCAATCACCCGCACATTTGAAAAATCGACCGATTTAACGCAGGCGCTTTCCATAAAGGCCTCGGCCTCGATTTTTATCACATTTTCGGGAATAATTATATCAAAAGCGGAGCCATAGGGGCTGGAGCCTATGAAGCTGACCAAAGCCGCATTTTCGTCCTCGTCGGACAATTCAATCACATTTCCGGCGATTATGGGATTGTCGCAACCGAGGAAAACATGCTTGCCACGCACAACGGAACCCTCGTCGACAAAATTTACATTCGCCAAGGACGTACAGGATTTAAAAGCGTTATTATACAATTTTACGGGCTTTTGGAAGGTTATCTCCTTGAGCTGTTCGCAGCCCTCAAAGGCGGATTCCCCAATAAGCAATACATTCGTAAAAACAACTTTTTCCAGCAAAGTGCAGCCCTTAAAGGCATATGGGCCGATTTCTTCGACATTGCTAAAATTTACCGTTGTTACACTTTTATTCTCAAAAGTGCCGCTAAGGATTTTTTTCACGCTGTCAGGAATTGTAATTTCGGTTTCCTGCCCTCTATATTCGCTCAGCATTGTTTTTTCGTCGCCATCCGAAAAAATAAAGTCGCCCCGATTTGGTTCGGAATCTATGGGATATTCCAGCACCCAAGGGATCGTTTTCCGCAAGGTCTTCTTCCCCTCTTTTGCGACAATTATTTTGTTTTCGTCAAAATCGCCATACCTATATCCCCGCGCCTCCCAAACCATCCGAAGATTCAGCCTGGCTTCGGCTTCCGTAAAGCCTTCCGCTCTCAATGGTTCCATTTAAATCACCTCATCAACCTTTAAATCGCTTAATTTCGTCAATAACTTCCGATATTTTTTCATATCTTTTTGTTTCATGCGAAACCTCGCCCGGCATCTGCTCAATTTCCTTGATTTTGGAATATATCATGAGTGCCTGCGTAAAATAGACCCTGTCCGCCTCTAAAAGCGCAAGCAACCCGCCCGAAGACACCAGGGAATTCCACACAGGCGTGTCGAAAAATGTCTTCTGGATTCTTTGGTTGTCGGGATTTAAATTGTCAAAAATTCTAAGAATTTTTTCCAATTCATAGTCCAAACTGCTGCGAACTTCGATTAAGCGGGCTTTTTCCTGCCTTTTTGTCAAAACCCAAGATGAAATGAAGCCCAAAAAACTTCCGAAAAAAGTTGCGGGCAATGCCAAAAGTATCGGCCACCAATCCATTTAAATCCCCACCTTTCCTTGGAAAGCAAGCATTGCAATCCCGTCTTTTTGCTCGGTTTCACCGGTAAATTTCCCAAAATCGGCCTGTATGACCTTGATTAAGCCTTTGGCTGATAGGCCTTGATAACCATTTGCGGCGGCCAGCAAGCCTTGATTTGCAAAACGCTTTCCCTCATTGTTTATTGCATAAACAATACTGTCTGTATATAGGCAAATCATATCGCCGCCGTCCAGACGAATGGTTTTCTTCTCATATTGCCGCCCTTTTTCGCCTGCCAGCGGAAAAGAAGCCTCAACTTCCATAAAACCAAACATTCCCCCACCCTTTTTAATCAGCGGCGGATTGTGCCCGGCATTAACAGCCGAAAATTCACCGGTTTTAAGGTTTAAATAGCCCATGAAGGCCGTAACGGCAACATCTTCTTCTTTTGAATCATATAAAATGTCATTAATTGTTTCAAAGACCTTGTGCGGAATGTCCTCGGTTGTGCCCTTGGCTGCGATAATCGCGCTGTTTTTAATGGTTAACATAACCCGACTCATCAGCAATGCCGCGGAAATACTATTGCCCGAAACATTTCCGATAACCACGGCAATCACATCCTCATCAACAAAAAATGTATCATAAAAATTGCCACCAACTTCTTTGCCAAAATCTATAAAAGCGTCTATGTCCAAATCCTTCCTTCCGGAAATATCGGGATGGGCAAAGGAGGGCAACAGCCGCATTTGAATATTCCTTGCGACTTTAAGCTCCGTCAAAACGCGCTCGCGCTCAACGGCCAGGGCTTGGTTTTCGTCGCGCTTTTTAATATAGCCGCGAATTATTATTATCGAAACCAAAAGATAGACCGCAAAAGAAATTGCAGACAGGCTGATTGACTGCCTAAAGGCGGCATTAATTACGGTTGCCATGTCCACATCGGCACAGGCCACCGCCACAACCCGCCCATCTGAAGCAAATATGGGCACATAGGCCGAAACAAGATGGCCCCATTCGGAATCGTCTATAATCGGGGTTTGGGTTTCTTGTCCCGTCAAATAAACGTCCATAAAATCGTCAAAAACCACCACATCGTCTTCGACGGCGGCAAACACGCCCAGACGCGCAACGGAATCTGAAACGCTCTCCCCCTCGCGAATGTCGAAAATATAGACAATTCCGCCATCGCCGGGTTTAACTATGTAAAGAAATCTTAAATTATTTGCAATTTTAAGCTCTTGCAACAATTTTACGGCCGCTTCATAAGATTCGTCCGCCCCATGCAATAAATAACCCTCAAGCCTGTCGCCATCAATAATTGAGGCGGCCATTTGGGCAGATCCGCGCGCAATATCAAAATATCTGTCCCGCGTGTGATTCATCATAAATAAATACACAACCGCACCAAAAACCGCCGTAATCACCAGCAGAATCGCAATTCCGACAAGCCATATAAAACCCCTTTTTTTAATGCCCATATGCTCCCCCTCGTTAATTCCAATACAGTATTTTAACAAATCATCCTTGCCATGTCAATATAAATTGTGTATAATTAAAAATAAAAAGAGAGGATGATTTTTAATGAAGGTTTTATTGGTTAACGGAAGTCCAAATGAGGCGGGCTGTACTTATGTCGCCCTAAAAGAGATTGCCGGGGCATTGGAGGCCGACGGCATTGAAAGCGAGATTTTTTGGATTGGAAAAGAGCCTGTCGGCGGCTGTAAGCATTGCGGGAAATGCCGCGAATTAAAGGAATGTGTGATTGACGACGGCGTGAATGTTTTCTTGAAAAAGGCGCGCGAGGCGGATGGATTTGTATTCGGCACGCCCGTACATTTTGCGGGGGCGGGCGGCAATATTACGGGCTTTATGGACCGCGCGTTTTTCGCCGAAATGTTTAGCGGCGCAAATGCTTTTCGCCTAAAGCCGGCCGCCGTGGTTGTTGCGGCGCGGCGCGCGGGCACGACTGCCGCCTTTGACCAAATGATAAAATATCCCGCCTATGCCGAGATGTTTATAGTTTCTTCCAGTTATTGGAATATGGTCTTTGGCGCGAAGGCCGAAGACGTGGCGCAGGACGCGGAGGGGCTGTTTACCATGCGGACTTTGGGGCGGAATATGGCCTATCTGCTGAAATCGCTGAATACTTCCGAAGTAGAGCCGCCGCTAAAGGAGAAGAAGCCGTTTACGAATTTTATACGCTAGGAGGCCGATTATGAGAAATGCGCTTGAAACCGAGCGGCTTATACTGCGGCCGCTTTGCGCCGAAGACTTTGAGGCCGTACATTCTTGGGCCTCAAATCCCGAAAATGTACGCTATATGTTTTGGGGGCCGAATTCCGAGGAGCAGACGCGGGAATTCCTTAAAACCACGAAGCCCGGCCGGGATTTTGCCGTTGTTCTTAAGCAAAGCCGCGAAGTTATCGGAAGTTGCGGCATTTATCCGAATGTCAAGGCCGATTCGGCGGAAATGGGCTGGATTTTGCATATGAATCATTGGAAAAAAGGCTATGGAACGGAGCTTTGCGGCGAACTTATTCGATATGGCATAAATGATTTGGGTTTGCGCCGCATTTTCGCGCCCTGCGCCGCCGCAAATCGCGGGTCTTTTCGCATTATGGAGCGAAATGGAATGCGCCGCGAGGCCTTGCACAAAAAGGCGTTTTGGGCGCGGATTGATGAAGAATGGGTTGATGAGGCGGTTTACGCCATTTTAGCTGAAGAGTTCAATAGTACAGGGGATCCCCGCTTTCGCGGGGATGACGGTTGATAGGAGGTTAATATGACTGAAAAAATCGTAAAAACGGCGGAAGATTTGCAGGATTTAATGGTGCATTTTCGGCGGGAATTCCACGAATTTCCCGAACTTTCGTGGACGGAATTCCGCACGGCCTCACGCGTGGCCATAAACCTTGAAAGCATGGGCTTTAAGACGCTTGTCGGCGAGGAAATTATGTGCGGCAGCCTAATGAAAAATGTGCCGCCTGCGCACGAACTTGAGTTGCAAATGGAACGCGCCAAAGCCCAAGGCGCGGAGTTGCCATATCTTGACCGAATGAAAGGCGGAAAAACAGGCGTTGTAGGCATCCTCGAAACAGGAAAACCCGGCCCCGTAATAGCAATCCGCTTTGACATGGACGCTCTCCCGATAATCGAGTCCGATTCAAGCAAGCATTTCCCCGCCAGAGAGGGCTTTCGTTCCCGAAATGAGGGGCTTATGCACTCCTGCGGGCATGACGGGCATACGGCCATCGGAATGGGCGTGGCGGCACTTTTAACGAAAATTCGCGACGAGCTTAAGGGCACAATTAAGCTGATTTTTCAGCCCGCCGAGGAGGGCGTGCAGGGCGGCGCGACTTCCATAATCAAAATGGGGGTTGTGGACGACGCGGATTATATGCTGAGTTTTCATTTGGGCATGGCCCCGCTTCCCGCCACGCTTTTTTGCGAAACCACGGGCTTTTTAGCCACTACGAAATTCGACATAAATTTCATAGGCAAATCGGCCCATTCCGGCGCAAATCCCGAAGACGGCAAATCCGCGCTTTTGGCGGCCGCGGCGGCCACCATGGCCATGCAGGGCATTTATCGGCATAGCGCGGGCGCGTCGCGAATTAGCGTGGGCGTGTTTAATTCGGGTACGGCCAGCAATATTGTGCCCGACAGGGCATTTTTGGAGCTTGAAACGCGGGGCGAAACCACGGAAATAAACGATTTCATGAAGCGGGAAGTCTATAGGATTTTGGAGGGCGCTGCGCGTATGTATGATTGCGAAGTCGACCTTCGTCCGGAAGTCGTTGAAACGGGCGAGGCCATTTCTGCCGAATCCGACCCGGAGCTTGTTGCGCTAACCAAGGAAATCGCCGAAGAATTGGACATTTTTGACGCAATTGAGGATAGCGTGAGTATTGGCGGCAGCGAGGATTATACCTATTTTATGGAGCGCGTTCAACAAAAGGGCGGAAAAGCCCTGCATTTCAGCGTCGCCGCCGATTTAAAGGCCAAACATCATAATGAGCTTTTCGATTTTAGCGAGGATGTGTTGTGGAAAATAGCCGCACTTTTGGGCGTTATGATTGTTCGGCTAAAATAGATTGACAGCCGCCAAAATATGGCATATAATAAGCCTATAGAATGGGGTGATTATTTGGGCGACGTAAGTTTTGCGCTATTACTCACACTTTTGGCGGGACTTGCCACGGGCTTGGGCGGCCTGGTTGTAATGTTCACAAAAACCACAAATAAACGCTTTTTATGCATTTGCTTAAGCTTTTCTGCCGGCGTAATGCTCTATATTTCATTTGTCGAAATTTTGTTCAAGGGCTTTGAGGTTTTGGGCGAGGAATTGGCCAATGGCGCGGGCTATATTTGGGGCACTGCCGCCTTTTTCGCAGGCATTGCCGCCATCGCATTAATCGACAAATTCGTTCCGCATGACGACCATGTAACCGAAGAGCTTTTGGAGGGACATGCCGACAGCGAAACGAAGGGGCTTAAGCGCACGGGTCTAATGTCGGCTCTGGCCGTTTCCATCCATAATTTTCCGGAGGGGCTTGTAACCTTTATGGCCGCAATGTATGACCCCGCGCTTGGAATCGCAATAGCAATCGCAATCGCCCTGCACAATATCCCCGAAGGAATTGCCATGGCTTCGCCAATTTATTATGCCACGGGAAGCCGCGCAAAGGCCGTGGGAATCGCAACGGCCTCGGGTTTAACCGAGCCTTTGGGCGGAATTGTCGCCTGGCTTTTGCTTCGCAATATTTTTGACGACATGGGCGTGGTTTTTGGCGTGTCTTTCGCATTTGTGGCGGGAATAATGGTTTTTGTGGCCGTGCATCAGCTTTTGCCCGCCGCGCAAAAATATGGCGAGCATCATATGGTGATGAAATGGCTATTTCTCGGCATGGGCTTTATCGCGCTAAGCATGGTACTAATATCATTTATCTAGGGGTGAATTTATGAGCGAAACAATTATGGCAATCTTGGTCGTGGCACTCGGAACATGGTTTGCGGCGGCTTTGGGTGCCGCAATAGTGGCGTTTTTCCGCAAGGACAATATAAAAATGTCGCGCATAATTATGGGTTTTGCCGCGGGCGTAATTTTGGCCGTGGTCTTTTGGGAATTATTGTATCCGGCCATGCATATGGCGGAATATGGCACAATTCCCGCCTGGCTTCTCGTTCCCGCCGCCTTTGGCTTGGGCATTTTATTTGTCTATTTTCTGGACAAGCTTATACATAGAGTCGGCACAAAAAGAAAACAGGAGGGCGAGGAATGTTTCAAATACAGGAAATCGCTGGTGCTAACCTCGGCCTTAACATTACATAATATCCCCGAAGGATTCGCGCTGGGCGCGGCTTTGGGGGCATTGGGCGCGGGTTTTGGCATGGAGGAAATTTGGCCGCTAATTCCCATGGCCATAGGGATTGGCCTGCATAAAATGCCCGAAGGGTCGGTTCTTGCGGTTTCATATCGCAAGGAGGGCATGAATAAGCTTGCAAGCTTCTTTTCCGGGCAAATTTCCGGGTTTATAGGCTTTGTCTTCGGAATTGCGGGCTTTTTGGTTGCCGCGAATATTGACGCGATTCGGCCGTTCGCGCTGGCTTTTGCGGGCGGCGCAATGGTTTGGGTGGCTGTTTTTGAGCTTATTCCCGCAGGGCATAATGAGGGGCTGGATGCCGCCGCAAATGAGGGCGGCTGTGGTTGCCCGAAAAAGAGCAAAAATGTGCGCATAACCACTTTGGGCGTAATCCTAGGCGTTTTGGCCATGATTATCCTTCACACCGTTCTGCCGCATCATCATGACCATCACCATCACGACCACCACCATCACGGTCATGACCACGACCACTATCATCATGACCACGACCACGAACACCACGAAAATCACGAACACCACGAACATCACGAACACCACGAACATGATTGTGATGGTTCCGGGTGTGAGAATTCCGAGTGTGAGAATTTTGATTGCGACGGGCACAGTCATCCGTAAAAAAGCTATTGACAATCAAGTGAAAATTAGGTAGAATTAAGGTTAATAGTTTTTGTGATGGATTGGAGGCCTATTATGGCGGAGAATCGTACACTTTTGGAAATCAAGAATTTGCGCACATCTTTTAGGATTGATGGGCAGTTTTATGCCGCCGTTGACGGCGTGGATTTAACGATTTATAAAGACGAAGTTTTCGCCATTGTGGGCGAGTCGGGCTGCGGCAAAACCGCCATGGCCCTGTCTTTGGTTCGCCTGCACAATATGAATTATACGCGCATTGAGGGCGAAATTCTGTTCGGCGGTCAAGATATTTTGTCATTGAAATTGTCGGAGTTAAATAAAGTTAGAGGGAAAAATATTGGATTTATTTTCCAAGACCCGCTTTCCGCGCTAAATCCTCTGCATAAAGTTGGCAAACAAATCGAAGAAACCCTTGTTTATCACACAAATTTGGATAGAGAGGCGCGCACGGCTCGCGCTATGGAGCTTTTGGCGAATGTGGGCATGACCAATCCGGAGCTTACATACAACCAATTTCCACACGAATTGTCGGGCGGAATGCGCCAGCGCGCCATGATTGCAATTGCAATTTCGGCCAAGCCGGAGCTGCTTATCGCCGACGAACCTACAACCGCGCTGGATGTAACCATTCAGGCGCAAATTTTGGATCTAATTCGCGACTTAAAGAAGGAAATAAAATCGAGCATAATTTTGATTACGCATGACCTTGGGGTTGTTGCGGAAATGGCGGACAGGGTGGCGGTTATGTATGGCGGGCAGGTTGTTGAAACCGCCCCAATTGACGAACTTTTTGCAAATCCGCAGCATCCTTACACAAGGTCGCTGTTACATTCTATACCCGGAGTTGCCGACACCGAAGAGGGCCGCCTGCACACAATTCAAGGCACCGTGCCCGATTTGCGCTCTATGCCGCGCACGGGCTGTCGCTTTGCCCTGCGTACGCCGTGGATGCCGGACAATGCGCATGAAGCCGAGCCGACCTATCATAATGTGGGCCCGGAACATTATGTGCTGTGCACCTGCCATAAAACCTTTAAATTCGCGTAATCTCAATAAGGAGGCAAATATATGGCTGAAATGGTTTTGCAAACAAGAACATTGCCGCAAGAATTATTGCGACTTATAAGCACAGAAAAAGTCAAAATCCGCAAATCCGGCGGTGAAGTTCATTTGATTCCTGTTGGAGATTCGGCGGATATGCCCTTTGTTTCGCCCGTTGTGAAAATGTTTAGGGATGGAATAATTGATGCCGAGGGGCGTATTATAGGCGATTATGTCGACCCGCAGGTTGATAATAACGACCCATTCTACAACGAAGCCAATTTGGCGCGATTGCGGAGTTCTATATTGGAAATGGAACTTACGGGCGGGACAATTCGGGATATATCGGCCTATTATGAGGATTATGATGATGATTAAATCTTGGACAGATAAAGCTTGGGATGATTTTAACGAATGGGTCATACCGGATAAAAAGGCATTGAAGAAAATCACGAACTTGCTTAAAAGTATAGACCGTGATGGATATAATTGCATTGGGCATCCCGAGCCGCTGAAACACGCACTTTCGGGATACTGGAGCGTCGCTATTGACAAGAAGAATCGGCTTGTATTCCGCATAGAAAACGATGAAATAATTAAAATCATACAATGCGGCACGCATTATGGGGATAAGTAGGGGCGACCGCCCTCGGTCGCCTGATTAGGAGGGGAATTATGAAAAGAAAGTCTATGATTAGCTTAATGCTGGCTGTTGTGATGGTTTTGACTTCTTTTAGCACCGTTTCTGCGCGGCGTTTGGAAATTATTGAACATATGCCGCCGCAACAATGCCACGCAGACGATTATTCGCCCGAATTTTTGGCCGCAAGGGAAATTCTTGGGGATTTTGACGACAATTCCACGCGGGTGTTTTTGCTTGAACGATTGGGCGGTTTTTACGGCTTCAATTATGAGATTGCGGCGCGCCTGCTTATAAGCCCCGCCATGTCGCAATTTGACGAATTTTTCGGTGCGGGTGCTGCGCACGCAACCCTGGGTGGCCCAAATTTCCGCGACCTTACAATCCTTTTGGGCGCAGATTTGTTTCATGAAATTATTGAAATTGAAAACATGGTTAATTGGCTGGAATGTATTTTAGGCACTCCCGCCTTAGATGACCTTAAATCCCTATATATTTGGCATCCTTACGCGATTTTGCGCTTTAACCATTTTTACAATTATTACCTGCCGCAAATCTTAGACGATGTGCGGGTGGAATTGGTTGCGCAAGGCATTATTGAAGTCCTGGATATGAATTTAAGCCACGAAGAAACCATCCCTCGCGGCTTTAAAATCATTAATGGCCAAATTTATGACCTTTGCGGCCGCCGCATGTTCACTTTGGACGAAAACGGCCGAACCCCGCGGGGAAGCTGGATTAGCGCAGATTTTAGAATACAGTAGGGGCGACCGCCCCGGTCGCCCGTTTGGAGGTGGAGATATGGCTCTGCTCGAAGTGAAAAACTTAAAAGTCTGGTATCCTATAAAAGGCGGGATTTTAGGGCGGCGCGTGGGCTGGGTTAAGGCCGTGGACGACGTTACATTTAGCATTGAGGCGGGCCAGACGCTGGGGCTTGTTGGCGAGTCGGGCTGCGGCAAATCCTCGACGGGCAAGGCCATTTTGGGTCTGGCGCAAATTACAAGCGGCGAAATTCTGTTTGAGGGCGAGGATATTACGAGAATGGTGCGGCATAATCGCTCGCCATATCGAAAAAGCGTGCAGATGATTTTTCAAGACGTTTATTCCTCGCTAAATCCGCGTAAACGCGTGTTGGACATTGTGGCAGAACCGCTTCGCAATTTCGAGAAGCTCTCCAAAGACGAGGAAATTAAGCGGGTTGAGGAATTATTGGCAATTGTTGGAATGCCTCCCTCGGCCATGGCGAAATATCCCTTCGAGTTCAGCGGCGGCCAGCGTCAGCGCATTGGCGTTGCGCGCGCAATTGCCCTTAAGCCCAAGCTTATTATCGCCGACGAACCCGTTTCCGCGCTGGATTTGTCGGTGCAGGCGCAGGTGCTTAATTATCTCAAGGATATACAACAAGAATTAAATTTAGCATATCTTTTTATAAGTCATGACCTGGGCGTTGTGCGCCATATGTGCGAACATTTGGCCATTATGCACAATTCGCGCTTTGTGGAATTTGGCACAAGAAGCGATATTTACGACAATTCACAACATATTTACACAAAACGCCTAATCGCCGCCATTCCGGATATTGACCCCGCAAAACGTGAGGAAAACAACCAAATTAGAGCTGCTGTGGCGCAGGAATTTGAGGAAGCCCATGACAAATATTACCAAGACGGCCGCGCCTTTGACCTAAAACGCCTAAGTGATACGCATTTCGCGGCATTGCCGTAAAGGGGGGAAGACCATGTGGAAAACTATTATCCGAAGGTTCTTGATATTAATACCCCAGCTTTTGGTGCTTAGCATTTTGCTGTTTATTTTGGCGTATTTTATGCCGGGCGACGCGCTTCGCGGGCGCATGGCACCCGGCGTTAATCCCGCGCTTTATCAAGAATTGCGCGAAAGATACGGCCTTAATGACCCGCTTCATATTCAATATCTAAATTGGCTTGGGGCAATTTTGCAGGGCGATTTTGGCACTTCGCATACGCATCAGGGGCGGCCCGTAACCGCCGTAATCGGCGATAGAATCGGAAATACCCTGCGCCTGTCTTTTGTGGCGACCATAATAACTTATTTGATTGCCATTCCGCTGGGAATTTTGGCGGCAAAATTCAAAGGCCGCGTAATTGACAAAACCATAATGATTTACACCTTTGTGGCACTTTCTACGCCAACTTTGATTCTCGGCCTCTTTAATATTTTGTTCTTCTCCTTGAATTTGGGGCTGTTCCCTTCGGGGCTGGCCGTGGATGTTATGGCCGACCGAGCGGGCGGAATGACGCGCTTTTTAAGCCAAATGCACCATTTGATACTTCCCGCCATGACAATGGCATTTCTTGGCACCGTTGGCATTATTTACTATTTGCGCAATGAAATTATCGACAATGACTCGTCTGACTTTGTAACCACGGCAAGAAGCAAGGGCGTTCCCGAAAACAAGGTATATACCCGCCATATTCTGCGCAATGCTCTGCTTCCCGTTGCGGGCAGTTTTGGCGCAATAATTGCCGTGCTTTTCACGGGCTCAATTTTTATCGAAACAGTCTTCACCTATCAAGGCATGGGCGAGCTTTTCATAACCTCGATAAGAGGGCGCGATTTCCCCGTCGCCTTTACGCTGACAATGTTCTATGCCGTGCTGACGGCTCTGTCCTTTTTGCTGACGGATATAATACTAACAATAATTGACCCGAGGATTCGGATTAAATAAGCCGTCATTCCCGCGAAAGCGGGAATCCCCCGGCAAGGCGAGGGGATTCCGCGTCAAGCGCGGAATGACGATGATATATAGTGGAATGACGATGACATAGCAATGGCGAGATGTAGAGGAGGGGAAGCGCGTGGAAAACAGTGCTTGGAAGGCCATGTGGAAAGAGATTCGCCACGATAAGCTGGCGATGGGCGGCTTGATTTTATTTGCCTTAATTGTGGGTGCCGCCTATATTTTGCCGCTGTTTATTGACCAAGAGGCCATGATGCTCGGCAATTGGGCCTATCGCAATGTGGGCCCCGGCCCCAGCGCGCTTTTCGGACATGACCCGCTGGGCCGCGACATGCTGCCCCATTTGATTATAAGTGCGCGAAATTCCTTTAATATCGCCTTTATCGTTACGGGCGCGGGCGTTACAATTGGTATGCTTTTCGGCCTTTTTGCGGGCTTTTACGGCGGCCATATCGACAATGCCCTCATGCGCGTCTTGGACTTTTTTACAATGATTCCCCCCGTTATGATTATAATCGTCTTTGTTGCAACCGTCCCAAATTACGGCGTTGTCGCCTTTTCCTTAATTTTGGTTTTAGTATTTTCGTGGCAGGGCACGGCAAGGCTAATTCGTTCAATGACGCTTAGGCAGTCGCATCTTGAATATGTCGCCGCCTCTAAAACCCTTGGAACGCGCAATACCACCATAATCTTTCGCGAGGTTTTGCCGAATCTTGTTTCAATTGCAACGGCCAATTTAACAATTGCCATGGCCGGCAATGTTGGCATTGAAACGGGGCTTACAATGCTTGGCCTTGGGTTGCCGCATGGAACGCCAAGCCTTGGCCGCCTTATTTTCTACGGAATAACGCCGCAGGCCATGCGCGGCCGCTGGTGGCAATGGATTCCTGCGGCACTTTTGGTAATTATCATGATGTTGTGCATAAACTTTGTGGGGCAGGCGCTAAATCGCGCCGCCGATGCAAAGAAACGCTTAACATAAATTTAAAAAATCATAAACAAAACGAGGAGGTAAAAAATGAAAAGAACATTTATTACAATCATTGCCATCATGGCCGCCGTGTTGGTTTTTGCGGCCTGCGGCAGAAGGGCGGACCCCGGCGTGTTGGGCTTTAGCGTGCCCGACGGGCATCCGCTGGAACAATTGGAGTATCTTTTAGAAAGTTTTGACCAATACTTTGACACGGGCGATGCCCATGTGCCGGGTACGACATTTATGTTCGGAATTGCGTCCACAGCCCCAATTCAAGGGCGTTTTGGCGGCGCAATCTTTACAGACCAAGTTGTAGACCAACATATTGCCACCCTTTTGGGCACGGCAAGCTCGCTTATTCCCCTAAACGAATATCATATGCTGGGGCAGCATGGCGTGGCGACTTTTGAATACGACATTTCTGCGCGCACTTTTGTGATGACCATGCAATATGACGTCTATTGGCATGACGGCGTGCCGCTCACTTTAGATGATGTGGTTTTCGCCCTTGAAATGATTGGCCATCCCGACTATGCCGGCCTTAGACGCACAGACGAAATCTTCACAATCAGCGGATTTAGCGATTTTGTAGAGGGTCGCGCAAATCATATTTCCGGCCTGGTGCTGTCAAATAACAACAGAACCTTGACCTTCCATTTAGATGAAATGCCTTCAACATTGCTTTATGGCGCGCTTTGGACACAGCCCATGCCCCGCCATATTTTCCAAGATATTCCAATGGAAGGCATGATTGCATCCGACCCCGTGCGGGTTAATCCCATTGGCTGGGGGCCTTTTATGATTGACCATATCGTTGAAGGCGACTCCGTTCGTTTGGTAAGAAATCCCAACTATGTATTTGGAATGCCTCAAATTGAATATCTTGTAGTCGAAAGATTCCATCCCGACCATGCCGGCGAAGTTATGGCCGCGGGCAGATTTGACTATGTGCCGCTCTTCCCCGCGCATCTTTACGGCTATTTCGCCAATCCAACCAATTTCCGCTTCCTTGGTAGCCCGTCGAACCACTATACCTATTTGGCCTTTAGGCTTGGAAATTGGGACTTTGATACAAATCGTAATGTGTATAATCCAAATCGCCTTATGGCGCAGGCAGGGCCGGCCTTGCGCCAAGCCATGGCCTATGCTTCAGACGAATTGCTCTTTGGCCAAACCTTTACGCATGGTCTGCGCTTCCCCGCTTCAAGTATTGCGCCTCCGAATCACCTGCGCCTTGTAGACCTTGATATGCCCGGCTTTACCTATAATCCCGACCGCGCAAGGCAAATTCTTGACGACGCGGGCTTTGTAGACATTGACGGCGACGGCTTTAGGGAAATGCCCGACGGTTCGCCCCTTGTAATTCAATGGGCTTTGGCCGACGGCCCCTTAACCGAGTATTTCTACACTTTCTACACGCAAGCGTGGCGAGAGGTTGGCCTTAATGTTCAAATGTGGCTTGGCCGCGCGCATGACCAACTCTATCTTTGGGACACGCTGGACTTTGACACATATTATGACAATCCCGACTATCCCGTTGAAGTCCATATCTATACAGGAACTTGGCAAACAGGCTCAAACCCAAATCCCGAGGGAACCTGGGGTCATATTTTCTGGAATGCCTCCAGATATACTTCCCCCGCATATGACGCAATCCTTGCGCGCATACCCAGCGAGGCCGCCTGGGATGCCGACTATATGCAGGAAATCTTCAATGACTGGCAGCGTTATTGGTATGAAAATGTCCCCGCCATTCCATGGACATGGACAATTGACCTTCATGCCGTAAATAATCGCGTAACCAATTGGGATACGCGCGTGGGCCGCGGCTTCTCCGGCAGCCTGCACGGCTGGCAAGACATAGGCCTAAGCGCACCAACCCCCTACGGAAATTAATTATGAGCCGGCTAAGAACCCACCCTCAATAAGCGGTCGCGCGTCTTTTCGGCAGACACTCCGCTGCCCCGCCACTCTTGCGACGACGACGGGTAAAATTCTTGCGTGCCACGGGCACGCGGCGAATTTCACCTCCTCGATTGGCGGAAAATCGTGCTCGAAAATCCGCACAACCCATTATTGAGGATAGGTTCTGAAATTTTCCCCTTGACAAAACAAACAAAAGCGGTTATAATTGCTTTTGGTAGTCAAGGCGGGATAGCTCAGCTGGCTAGAGCATTCGGTTCATACCCGAAGGGTCGGGGGTTCAAATCCCTTTCCCGCTAGGAAAATCAAGGCTTTCAGGGTTTCCCTGAAAGCCTTTTTTATGTTAGTCATGTGGACAGGAAATAATTATTTCAAAATTTTGGCTATTTTTTCCCTGGCCTTAATGGTGTCCATTGGTTTAAAGATAAAATCGGTTGCGCCCGCTTGTCGCGCATTTGCGATAAATTCGGCTCTGTCGGCGGCCACGGCCTTGGCCAATGCGTCTTCGGCAATACTTCCCGTCAAGAAAATTATGGGCATTAAATGTCCGCCGCCGCGAATTTTCCTTGTCAATTCAAAAATGTCAACATCGGGAATATCGTCGTCCAAAATAATCAAATGCGTTTTATTTGCCTGCAAATAGTCCACAACGCCCTTATTTGTGGCCACGCCAACCAAATTATAGCCCATTCCATCCAAAGCAATCCTAAAATTCTCAAAGAAAATCTTCGTTTCATGCAAAACCAAAATATTTTTGCTCATTGCATCCTTATAGGAAATTTCGCGGGGCCTTTCGCCCTCAATTGCCGCAGTTTTGGGCAATCCCGCCGCATTTATATCCTCAACAAGCATTTCAATATTCGAGATAAAATAATTTACAAAAATTTCAAATTTATCGGCGCGAATATTCTGAATGTCGCCATGGGCGCGGATTTGCTGCCTACATTCCTCAAAAAGTTCGTCGGCATGAATTTTTGACAGCGCATCGGCGACAACCGCCAGCAATTTCAGCACGGCATTGTGGTTTTTCGCGTCAAGATTGGCGCGAAGGGCGTTTTCTTGGTCGGTCATGCTGTCGGCAAAGTCGCTTAGCAGCATGAAATAGCTATGCAGGCTTCGCCCGTGCAAAACCTTGATTTTATCGGCATTAAGCTCGCTAATTTCCATAAGATTTTGCCTGACTTCTTCGGGCGAAAGTTTTTTATTCACATTTTCGGGCGTTTCTTCGTCCATTTCAAGCTTTTCCAGCAGATTTTGCACATCGGTAAAAAACAAAGTGGCCATCCCCAAAAAATAGTCAAAAAACGTGCCCAACCGCTCATGACGAATTTTGCCCAAGTCCTTATTTTGGCTAAGGCAACGCTCGCAATCCCTCACAAAGCCGTCGGCATGAATTTGCGAAAGATTATTGCGCAAAGCCTTCAGCCATTGCAATGCCTGCGCATAATCCCTTTCCAAAAATGCCGCCTCGATTTTTTCTTTTTGTACGGGAAAAACCGTAACAGAAGTGTTGAGCGCGTCCGTATAGGCCGCAAGCTGTTCCTCCGTCATAATCTCAATTTTTTCCATATTCAAATCAGAAAATTTCGCCAATTTCTCCTTGCTAACAATCCTGCGCATGATTTCGCCGTTCATAATCCACCTCTTTTCCTTGTTTGCTTGATTATAACATTTTTTGTACAAGTTGACAAGAGAAAAATCACAAGGCCGCGCCCGGCAGAATATACTGTTTTGAATTTATTTTTGGAGGAAAATTTATGGAATTTATTCGGAAAATAGGGATGATTGCGCTGATTGCGGCCTGCTTTGTTTTGGCGGCCTGCGGCAGTCGCAATGATGCCGAAGACGGTCTGACTGTCGTAAATCTCAACGAAGTTGTGCGTTCGGTGTTTTATGCGCCGCTTTATGCCGCCATCGAAATGGGCTTTTTTGCGGACGAAGGCATAGAAATCGCGCTGGAAACGGGCCAGGGCGCAGACCGCTCCATGGTTGCCCTAATCGCGGGCGAGGCGGATATTGGCCTAATGGGCACAGAAGCCGCAATTTACGTCTTTAACGAAGGCCGCGTCGACCACGCCATAGCCTTCGCCCAACAAACCCAACGCGCCGGCAATTTCCTCGTGGCCCGCGAAAACATCGAAAACTTCACCTGGAACGACGTTCGCGGCAAAACAATAATAGGCGGCCGCCCGGGCAACAAAGTAACACAACGACCCATAAAAAACCCCTAAAATACAAGCTTTTATCGGCGTTGGACAAGCAATGTAAATATTTACGAGAAATCGAAAACCGATTAAGCGAGATTGGAGTAGGGGCTGCTAAAAATCAGCGCCCCCACCCATTCCGCCAAAACGTAAGTAGGAATCACTCTCCAAACAGGGGGCGAGCAAAATCCTCACCCCCAACAGAAGCCGAAACCATATCGGCATTTTTATGGGCAAAAGTAGGTGGGTGGTGAAACGAAGTATACTTTTCTTCTTCGGACAATACGCCAACGCCTTGCATCAGCGTAAGCTGGAGCACCTGCGCAAACTAAAGCGCGGCTATCTGCAACAAATGTTCCCAAAACCCGGCGAACTCACGCCACGCCTACGCTTCGCGGGGTTTAGCGAGCCGTGGCA
>JAITMQ010000105.1 GCA_031277225.1 Clostridiales bacterium
CTTTATGACATGAAATTCGAGTTCGGGCAAGCGGATGGCGAAATTATCTTGATAGACGAAATTTCCGGCGGCTGTATGCGGGTCTATAGTGGCGAAACCTGGGTTCAGCCTATGGATTTGAATCGGTTAATCCTAAAAGATTGACGAGCTTTTCTGCGTCATTCAAAGACGGGTCTTCAATTACAGCCTCCAGCAGGACTTTCAAATGCCCACCAACAGCAGGCCCGGGCGGGATTTTTAGTATGCGCATAATATCCTGCCCATTCAATGCAAGGTCTTTGAGAGTGGCGGGTTCTTCGGTATCCAAAATTTCAGCGAGAACTTTGGCGGCGGCCTCGATATTTGCGAGATTTTCCGCCGCTTTTTGGCTTTTGGCCAAATTGTCGGCGCGCTGAAAATCCAGCAGGTCTGTGGCGAATTCGCGGGAATGTTCGCAAATAAACCGCTTAATCGCGACTTTTTGTGGGTTTAGCGTGTGGTGGTGGTATCTAATCAGATTCAAAGTCTTTGCGGTTGTAATACTATCGAAACAATAAAATCTCAAAGCCTTTTTCGCAATTTGCAGGGAATATTTCGGATGGCTCTTAAAGCTGTCCGTGCCGCAAGGCTTGGTGGTCTTCGTGTGAAGCTTGCCCACGTCATGAAAAACGGCCGCCAGCCGCATATGCAGGGCGGGCGAGGTATGCCGCAAAACCTCCAAACTATGGTCATAGACATCATAAATATGATAGGGATTATTTTGCGCAAAGCCCCTAAGCGCGGCAATTTCGGGGAAAAGCACATCGGCATTATCGTCAAAAAAGATTCTTATGGCCGTGAAATTTTCAGCAACCAAAAGTTTAGAAATTTCAGCCCCAATGCGCTCGCGCGCGATTTTTGCAAGATTGTGGCGCAAAGCTTTGGCGGCCTTATGCGTGTTTGGCTCTAAATCGAATCCCAGCACGGCGGCGAAGCGATAGGCGCGAATTATACGCAAATAATCCTCGCTAAAGCGATGCTCGGACGCACCCACACAACGAATTTGGCGCGCCGCAAGGTCGACAGCGCCGCCAAAGGGGTCAATCAGCCCCTCATTCGGGCTATAGGCCATGGCATTTATTGTAAAATCGCGGCGGCGTAAATCCTCGGTTAAATTGTGCGTAAAGCTTACGCTGTCGGGGCGGCGGCCGTCGGCATAATTGCCGTCTATCCGATAAGTCGTGATTTCGTAATAATTTTCCGCGCCGGGCGGTTTCACGGCAATCGTGCCATGCCTGCTTCCAAATCGAATTTGCTTAAAATCGGCGAAAATTTCGGCGATTTCGGGGGGTTTGGCCGGCGTGGTAATATCCCAATCGGGCGGAATTTTCCCCAAAAGCGAGTCGCGAACGCAGCCCCCCACGGCATAAGCCTCGTGGCCGGCTTGATTTAGGCGCGCTATAAGCTGCAGAGCGCCGCACGGAATGTCAATTCTCATCGGAGCACCTCCTCAAGCGGAAATGCCGGTTAAAAACCGGCTAAAGTAACGGTTGGAAACCGCATCACCACCCGATAATCTCCCTAATGTCCTCCTCTGTCGCTTCTCCAAAAGTATAACACAAATATCCATCATTCCAAAGAGAACCGCGCAATCTCAAGTCATTTTTAATATCGGGATATTCCTCTTGCATGAGCCTGGAAGAACGACCTTTGAGCAGCTGGGCTATTTTGGAAGGAGCCAGGCGTGCAGGGCATTTTATGCGCATATAAACATAGTCTTTGCCAACAAGGCCCCCCAAAATTTCTATGCCCTCTTGTTTGCAGTCTTGTCTCAATATTTCCTGCAGACGTTTTTTGATATTGCCTACTAATAGTGGACTTCTAAATTTTGTATGCCATGCGAAATGGTATTTAATATCCGAAATCACGGGAGAATTCACATTTGACATAATACAGCCTCCTTAAAAAAATGGCTTCCAGTCATTATCTTTAGCCGGTTTTTAACCGGCATTACCGCCAAGTTGCAGCTGGGTTTCACCAATCGGCCAAACCTCCCCCCGCCCCGGCAACTTCTCCACCCGCAAGCCCTCTATCTCCCCAAGGTCTTCTTCACTGATAACTGATAACTGATAACTGATAACTGCCTTAGAGGGCCTAACAACCTGCACACCCCCCGAATTTTTCGCCGAATAGACCGGTAGTTGGGAAGTGTTGAAAACAAAGGCTCTTTGCGTCTTTTTGTTGTCGGTTGTGGTGATTAAATAGTCGCGGTGTTCGGCAAGATATTCGGCATGAAGCAAGGGCGATTTATTGGAAATCGCGTTAACAAGCTTCTTGCGATTCGTCTGCGTGGCATAGCTGCTTAGGGTAATTAGCGCCGCCTTGCCGTTTTCAAAAGCGAAGAAAAGATGGCCGCCATAGTCGCCCGTGGCGGCTATAAACACGACTTTTTCATCATCATCCGTGGCCAGCAAATTATTGAGATAAGACCCAAGCTGGCTTGGCTTATTGTCCTCCAGCTCATGCGCCTTGGCCTTAAAAACATTGTGTTTGCTTGTAAAAAACAAAATATCGTCGGTATTTTGCGCGGGAATTTGCTGGATAATCCTGTCATCTTCCTTCACATAAATTTGCGGACTTGTGCGAAGCGATGTTGCGTGGATTTTCTTGAAATAATTCTCCCGGGTCAGATACAGCATGACGGGGTAGTTTTCAATGAAAATTTGGGGCTTAATGCTCACCAAACAGGGCTCAACCAGCTTTGTTTTGCGCTCCTGCCCAAATTTCTTGGCGACGGCCTTAAGCTCGGCGGCAATAAGCCCCAAAAGCTTGCTCTCGTCTTCCAGAATCTCCCCTATTTTCCCTATTTCGTTTTGTAAATCTTTTTGTTCCGCAATTCTCTTTAAAAGGTATTCTTTATTAAGATTGCGCAAGCGAATCTCGGCGATGAATTCCGCCTGCAACTTGTCGATTCCGAATCCTTCGCACAAATTCGGAATAACCAGCCTCTCCGCCTCCGTATTGCGAATTATGGCAATGGCCTTGTCAATATCCAATAAAATTTTGGCCAAAGCCTCCAGCAAGTGCAGCTTTTCGCGATTCCTCGCCAGGTCGAAATTTAGGCGGCCCAAAATGCAGGACTTGCGAAAATCAATCCAATGGTTTAGAATTTGCCTTATACCAAGAGTTTGCGGCCGGCCGTTAATCAGCAGGTTAAAATTGCAAGAAAAGCTGTCCAACAGCGGGGTTGCGGCAAAAAGCCGCTGCATAATCAGCTGCGGGTCGGCAGATTTACGAATGTCAATGGTAATTTTCAGCCCCTTAAGGTCTGTTTCGTCCCGCACATCCGTAATTTCACGCATTTTGCCGCCTTTTGCCAGCACATGAATCTTGTCCATAATCGCCTCAATCGTGGTTGTATAGGGAATTTGCGTAACCTCTATGCAGGAATTTTTCGCGTCATAATTCCAAACCGACTGCACTTTAAAGCTTCCGCGGCCCGTTTCATAGATTTTCGCCATTTCTTCGCGATTATACAACAATTCGCCTGCCGTAGAAAAGTCCGGCGCGGGCATAAATTCCAGCAGGTCGGCATCGGGATTCTTCAACAAAGCAATCGTAGCAGCGCAGACCTCCTCAAGATTAAAAGAGCAAATAGAGCTGGCCATGCCTACAGCAATGCCCGTATTCGGCGTAACCAGCACATTCGGAAAAGTCGTCGGCAAAAGCACGGGCTCTTGCATTGTTCCATTATAATTATCGACAAATTGTACGGTATTTTTATCGATGTCCTTAAAAATTTCATTACAAATGGCCGCCAGCTTAACCTCTGTATAACGGCTGGCGGCATGGGCCATGTCGCGGCTGTAAGACTTGCCGAAATTGCCCTTGGAGTCAATAAATGGATGGAGCAGGCTCTCATTCCCGCGCGTAAGCCGCACAAGGGTTTCATAAATTGCCCCCTCGCCATGAGGATTCAGCCGCATAGTCGTACCCACAACATCCGCCGATTTCATGCGATTGCCCGTAAGCAAGCCCATTTTATACATGGTATACAAAAGCTTGCGATGCGCCGGCTTAAACCCGTCAATCTCGGGAATGGCCCGTGAAACAATCACACTCATGGCATAGGGCATATAATTACTCTCCAAGGTTTCGACAATCCCCTGCAAAAT
>JAITMQ010000117.1 GCA_031277225.1 Clostridiales bacterium
CCCCCCCATCCCCACCGACAATCCCGCCCGGCGCCCTGCCCGCTCCCCCGCGCCCGGCGGGCCGCCCCCCCCGAAATCCCGGCCAAAATCCTAGAAAACCAGCTGGAAAAAACCCTACCGTTTATCCACAATTCATTCACAAAACGCCCATAACCAAAAATTTCTATCTGATAAGAATCGTGCACTCTTTGACGACCCTGCAAAAAGGGACTGAATACCAAAAAGCTGTAAAATAATGACAGCAACAGCCAGTGGTAAAACCTGAGCGTATACTCTTTAAGTCGCATAGCCGCCTCCCCTTCAAGCGATAAGTCATTGTTAAACGAAATTTTATCACAACTAAAGCACAATTGCAAGTCTTTTTTGAGAAATATTTTAAATCTTGTCGAACTATCAGCTTGCGCATGGGTTTGGAACGTGGTATAATCGGGAGAGGAGGGCTTAGAATGCGAAGATTGCACGTTTTATCGGCTTTGATACCCATGGCGATATTTGCCGTGATGCTGGGAATTATGGGAATTTTTCCCTTCGGCGACAGGCAAATTTTGGTTGTCGACGCTTGGCATCAATATTACCCGTTTATTAGCGAATTTTGGCATAAATTGCGCGGCGGCGACTCGCTTTTGTGGTCGTGGACGGCCGGCGGCGGCCACGATTATTTGGCGCATATCGGCTATTATTTGGCGAGCCCTTTCAATTTTCTCGCCGCCCTATTCCCTCACTCCTGGTTACGAGAAATTATTACACTATTTGTAATAGTCCGCATAGGCCTCGCCGGCCTTGCCATGTCCTTCTACCTGCGCTATACCGCCAAAAAACACGATTTAATGCTCATCGCCTTCGCCACCTTCTACGCACTCTGCGCTTGGTTAATTTCCTTTTATTGGAATTTTATGTGGCTGGACAGCTTCGCGCTAATGCCGCTGGTTGCGCTTGGAGTGCACAAACTGGTACGGGAAAATAGATACGGATTGTATATAATAGCGCTGGCATTGTCCGTAATTTTCAACTTTTATATAGGCTTCTTCATCTGCATTTTCGCCGCAATAATGTTTTTTGTACTCTGTGTAAAATATAAACCAAGCCTTAAAGTATTTTTCGCCAGATTCTTAACAATCATCATCTGCTCAATAATAGCACTCGGCATCACGGCAATTTTAACACTCCCAGTATTCGCCGCCCTCGAACACACGGGCCGCTCCGGAATTGTCTTCCCGACTTTTGCCCTAAATCACAGCTTTATCGACCTATTGGGAAATTTTGTAACCCTCATGCCAACGGCGCGTGCGCCGCATGGCGGCTTCCCAAATATTTACAGCGGTCTGCTCGTTGCCATGCTCCTCCCCGTCTTCCTCACCGTCAAAATCCCCCTGCGCGAAAAAATCGCCTATTCTGCCGCCGTCGCCCTCATTCTCGTCAGCACGAATATAACCGTCTTGAATTTTATTTGGCATGGATTTTCGGTTACGCATGGCCTGCCTTATCGTTATTCTTTTTTGATTTCGTTTTTTATGATAGTGATGGCATATCGGGCTTATACGGTTGTTATGTTACAGGAAGTCCGTTTGAAATATATACTAATAGCAGCATCGGGCGCAATTTTCTTCCTCATCCTCGCACTAATTGGTCAGCATAATAATCTACACATTTTGTTGCTAATCCCCTTCGCCCTCGCCTATCTCGCCCTTTTGAAGTTTAAGCAACTTAAAATAATACTATTAGTATTAATTGTGGCCGAATTGACCCTCGCCTCCCATGTCGGCCTGGTTCAAGGCGGCGCAACCACCGACCGCGGCAATTTCCCGTGGGTTTATGAGGATGTGCGGCAGGTTCTCGCCGAGCGAACGCCGCTCGGCGCGGATTTTTATCGCACGGATTTTACAACCCGTTGGTCTTCAAATGACCCCTCATTGTATCATTTTCAAGGAATTTCCATTTTTTCCTCGCTCGTAAATCAAAATACCCTGCGCTTTATGAATGGCCTCGGCCTCGTGAATTGGGCGGCCGCAAATTCCTATGCTTTCGCCGAAACTTCGCCTTTGACCTCCGCATTTTTGAATGTCCGCTATCTCGTTGACCGCCTCGGAAATCCCGCTGATGACGGCGTTTTTTGGGAACGCGCCGCCCAATCGAATCATGTCCTGCTTATGCGGAACACGCGCCCGCTGGCGCTCGGCTTTATGACAAGCCCCGAAATCGCCGATTTTCAGGGCGATTTGGACAATCCCTTTAATTCCCAAAATGACCTTTTTAGGCGCGCAACCGCTCTTGACGGCGATTTATTCACATTTTTGCCACTTACCCACGGCGAACAGGAAATCAGCTTCACCGTGCCGTTTTCCGGCGAAATTTACGCCTATATGCCAATCGTCGGGTCGGGCAATATTGCCGTAATTTCGGACGAAACCGAGCTTCGCAGCGTTGCAATCGGCAATAATGCACCGCATCTGTTTCGGGTTGGCAGCTTTGAAGCGGGACAAAGCCTGACTTTGCGGGCAAATGCGGCGACGCGCGGCGAGGCCTTTGCGGGAATTTTAAATCGCGAACTTTTTGAGCGTGGCC
>JAITMQ010000110.1 GCA_031277225.1 Clostridiales bacterium
GAAATTATCGCCGAAATGCAGAAATTTTATGAGCAGAACGAATGTCAGCTTGTAATGCTTATGATTACGGACATTATCCAAAATGGTAGCGAACTTTTTGTGCTGGGGCGGGCTAAAGACCTTGTAGATGCGGCCTTCGGCACAACCGCCGCGCAAAACCACATCTATCTTCCCGGCGTAGTTTCCAGAAAAAGTCAAATTATTCCAAAGTTAACCCAACTGGCCACAACAGGCCTAATCTAGCGAAAATTTGGAGGTAAAAAAATGAGAAGATTTGTTTTAATTATGGCGGCCTTGCTGGTGTTTGCGGGCTGTGTGTATGCTGAAAATGGGGGGATTCCGGGTCAAGCCCGGAATGACGCTGCGATTCATGAGCCGATTACCATAGGCGCAAATACCGAATGGCCACTTGACGGCATTTTGTCCATCCCCGCCGACGCAACCGCCGAAAATCCCGCCCCGGCGCTGATTATCGTCGCCGGTTCCGGCCCAAATAATATGGACGGCAGAATCGAATTGCCGCCCGAATTGCTGCCGCCGGGTCTTGTTTTGCCCGACAATGCAATATATCGCGACATTGCCGAATATTTGGCGGCCAGCGGCGTGGCCGTAATTCGGCATGACAAGCGCACTTTGACGCATGGCGCGGCTATTGTGGCCATGGGCGGCGAGGCCACCGTTTACCATGAATTCATCGCCGACGCTCTTTTGGCCGCCGAAATTCTGCGCGCCGACGCGCGAATTGATTCTAATCGTATATTTATTTTAGGGCATAGTCAAGGCGGCGCAATAATTCCGCGTATTCACATGGCGGGCGGCGATTTTGCGGGGCTGATTTTTGCGGCCACAACCCCGCGCTCCATGATTGTGCTGGCCGCCGAGCAAACCATGGCCGATATTAATTTCCAATGGGAGCATATCACGCCCGAAATGCAGACCGACCCAAATTTTGCCCCGATAATTGCGCAAATGGAGGGGCTTCAGGCGATGATTGAGGCGGATTTGGAAGTCTATGCCCGCCTTAACGACATGACGGCCGACGAGGCGCAAAATACCGCTATAATGGGGATTTTCGGCTCTTATCTCTTGGATATGCAAAATTATCCCTTGGCGGATTTGGCCTCGCAAATCGATGTGCCCATGCTGATTATCCACGCCGAACGCGACTTTCAAATCACCACAGCCACCGACCTGCCCCTGATGCGCCAAATTTTTGAAAATTTGCCAAATGCTACAATTCGTGTCTATCCCGATTTAAACCATATGCTAATGCCCACGACTGCCACGAATTTTAGCGAACATGCGGCCCAAATCCTAATGAATCAAGGTCAAGTAGACCCGCAACTTTTGCGCGGCATTGTCGATTGGATTTTGGGCAATTAAGGCGCGTCGCCGCAAGTTGGCGGAATATCTGGCTTGCAGCAATTCAAGCGGGGTTTTTGTGGTTATTGTTAGTGCGCCTATTATTGAACCTAGGGTTGCGCCTGCGAAATATAGGCCGGCCAGCATTAGTGGCGTTGTTTCCAAGGCGGGCACGCCTATAATGGCGAGGGTTGCAAGCCCCAGCATTACGCCGACAATGCAAATTAAAATTTGTTCCGCGCAAAGCATGAGTTGCGATGAAGTCTTCGTCTTGCCCAAAATGCGCATTATTGCCGCTGTTTTAATGTTCTGCAACATCAGCACAAGCGACAATCCTATGGACAGGACAACGGCGGCGGCCAGCGCAACGGGATAGAGCAACTGAAGCAGCGCGAGGTTTTGTTCCATGGGTTCAATGGCATTGCGCAACTCGCTGTCGTCCATAAGAAGCTCCAGCGGCACGCTGCCAAAATGCCGACCAAGATTATTCGAAAGCAAAACCGGCTCAATCATCTCGTAAAAGCTGTCTATTTCGCGATTTCTGGCCGTATTGAGGGTTATGCGCACGGTCTTGTAAAGTAATCCCCCCAAGTCCCAATTTTCAAATTCAAGCTCCGCGGCATCATGACTGTAGTACACCAAGGCATTAAGGGGCATGACTACAACGCTTCGCTCCTCGCCAATCATATCAGAGGCAAAGGTGTTTACGGCGCGGCTTAGGCCATGCTCGAAATAGCCTATGACTTTTACCGCAATCGGCGGATTATCAAGCGATAAATACAACAAATAGTCGCCCAAATTATAGCCATGTTCTTCCAAAAAGCTTGCCCTAACCACGACGGGCACGGGGTCATAGCCGCCGCCAAAAACGAAATTTTCCGCGCTATATCCGGGAGCAAATGTAATTTCAATATTTTCGCCAATTACCCCAAGGGCATCATCCACGCCCGTCCTTGTGTTATTTTCGATGAAGCCATAAAGGTCGCTTACTCCCAAAATCTAGCAATATTTACCCCCATGCGGCAACGCCGTATGGGGGTTTGTCTGCAGTCTGAGTCCTGCCTTAGTGGCCGGGCTATTTTTTTAACTGCAGGCAAGGTAATTTAATGTATTGCGCCACAGCCACGACACATCATCCCATACATGGGTATCCACACAATGGTATACATTATGTCATATACTCGCAGATAACCAATACGTCCCCATACTATGGCCATCATATCACAGCAGGATATAAAAAGGGGCTGTATCAAGCCATCTACGCTTGCAACTTCTATACCATAAAGTTCGGCTACCTCAAGCCTTCTAACTAATTCATCAATAGTTAGTGCGGCATCGCCTAAAGCTGCAGCGCCAATACTTGGGTATTTGTATGCGATAAGGAATGGCTCCGTTTTGCCAATTGTATCGTCAGGACAAAACGGCATTAGATTGCCGCGCATATCAATAATCATCCTAGATACGCTATGCACCTTGATGGACTATGACAGCGGGAAAGTCACGATAAGCGGATATGATTTGCGTAAACAAGCGCAGTCAATAAGACAAAGCATTGGCGTGGTCTTCCAAGACAGCGTTTTGGATAACTTGCTGACTGTCCGTGAGAACCTATATGTCCGAGCGGGACTATATTCCCAAAGCAAAAGCGAAATAAAGCGTATGGTAGATGAAGCGGTAAGAGTAATTGAAGTATCGGAATTTCTTAACCGCCCATACGGAAAATTGTCCGGCGGCCAGCGGCGCAGAGCGGATATAGCGACAGCCCTATTGCACAAGCCAAAAATTTTGTTTCTTGACGAGCCAACAACAGGGCTTGACCCGCAAACAAGATTGTCCGTGTGGGAAACGGTAAAAAAATTGCAGACAGAATCGGGTATGACCGTATTCTTAACAACACATTATATGGAAGAAGCTACCGATTCGGACTTTATTATCGTTATAGACCACGGCAAGATAGCGGCAAAGGGAACGCCGCAGGAACTTAAAACTCAATATTCGAGCGATTCTTTACAGCTTGTTCCCAATAATGCCGAAGCCGCCGAGCAAATCCAAAGGCAACTCACCGAAATGAAAATGGATTACGGCATAGCGGGCGGCACAATTACCGTAAAACTGCCCGACACGATGGCATCAACCGCCATATTGGAAAACTGCAAACAACACATCGCAAGTTTCCAAGTTTTGCAAGGCTCAATGGACGATGCCTTTATCGGCATAACAGGAAAGGGGATAAGATAATGAAGGCTCTGTTGAAACGCAATATAAAGCTGTATTTTAGGGATAAGGCTAACGTGTTCTTCTCTATGCTTTCTGTGTTGCTTATTGTTGCGCTGTTCGCGCTGTTTTTAGGGCAGGGCAACTGGGGAAGTGATGAAATAAGGGATAGCTGGCTGATGGCAGGGATTTTGGCGGTGGCTGCGCTAACAACCGCGCTTGGTGCTACGTCTGTGATAGTGGAGGATAAGGTTAATAAAATCACTAAAGGATTCTACGCTTCGCCCATCAAGAGAAGCCGTATAACCGCCGCCTATATTCTCTGCCCCTTTATTGTAAGCGTAATCATGACCACAATTACCGCTGTTGCATTTGGGGTATATATTGTAGCGATTGGCGGCGATATGCCGGGGATAGCAGGCTTGTTGCAGCTTGCGGGGCTGATGCTGCTTTCAAGCATCACGGCTACTGCCATAGTTTGCTTCTTTGTTTCGTTTATTAAGACCAATAGTGTATTCGGCTCGGTTAGTGCCATTGTAGGCACACTTTCGGGCTTTCTCATGGGGATATATATGCCCATAGGAAATCTTCCAAGTGCCATTCAAACAGTAATAATGCTGTTCCCTCCCGCACACGCCGCCTCGCTCTTTCGCCAAATTCTTATGGAGCGGCCAATGGAACTTGCGCTTGAAGCCGCGCCGGAGCTTGATTTGCCGGAACTCCAAGAAGTTTTGGGGGTCGTGTTCAGATTTGGGGATTTTGAAATTACGCCTGTTATGAGCATTGCGTTCTTGGCGGCTTCCGCGATACTGTTCTTTGGGCTGTCCGTGATGAATATGCGGAAGGCGGGGAAGTCATGAATATTTTGTAAAGGTATTGACAATCGCTCTTATATCCTCTATAATATATCCATTGGATATATTATAGAGGAGGTTGACTGATGCTTGATTATGTTGTAATGGGGCTTGTTCTTGACGAAACACTTACAGGTTATGATATTAAGAAGGCTGTGGATGAAGGCATAGGTAATTTTTACAAGGCGAA
>JAITMQ010000019.1 GCA_031277225.1 Clostridiales bacterium
TCACTGTATTCATGTTTTTTCGGGTTTAAGGTATATGTCTTTTTGCAATGTCGGCACATTATCTGCTGTGTGCCCGAACGATTGCGTCCATTTTTCATTTGGCCGGTTTCAGCTTTGCAGTTGGGGCATTGTTTTTTAGTTAGATTATCCATGTAGTTATTATATCATATTAAGTGTTGTTTGTCCACACCTTTTCGTTGTGCGCTTCCACAACAGATTTCAAAGCTATAACCAGCTTTTCATCAATATCGCCGAGTTTCTCGTTAATCAAGGCTTCAAATTTTATGTCTTCGGCGGTTTGAAGCTTTAAAAATGCCCTGCCCTCTGCAAGGTCATTCAACTGCCCTTCATCAAGTTGCCCCAAAAAGTCAAAGGCAATGGCCATAAGCGCCAAGTTGTTTTTGAATTCGTTTTTCATTGATAATCTCCCTTCCTGTCTTGTTTACCATAGTGCTAAAGTTAAATCTGCCATCTCCATTATACTCCACACCATTGACTAGGTCAACAGTTTTATGCGGTTTTGTCCGGAAAAATATTTTCAGCAATATTCCCGATATGTGTGGGGTAATAACCCAAATCCGCTTGATTCTCAACCTACGGACTTTTTTCTTGCCAAAGTCGCTTTGGTGTGCTATACTTGTGGGAAAAGTTCATGGAAAGAGGAGAAATATGTTGGAGATTATGGAGTTTTCGGAATTTAATATATCGGACGAGCTTTTGCGCGCCGTGGCCGATTTGGGCTATAGCGCCGCCACGCATATACAAGTGCAGGGAATTCCCGCCGTTTTGTCGGGGCGGGACGTTATCGGCCATTCGCAGACGGGAACGGGCAAAACCGCCGCTTTTGGTATTCCCGCCATTGAAAAAATCGATGCCGAGCTTAAGGGCAAAACACAGGTGCTGATTTTATGCCCCACGCGCGAGCTGGCGCAGCAGGTGGCCGCGTCGCTACGCTCTTATGCCAAATATAAGCAGGGAATCGGCATTGTCTGCATTTATGGCGGACAGAGCATTGATGTGCAAATTAATGCCCTTAAGCGCGGCGGCGAGGTGGTTATTGGCACGCCGGGGCGCATTATGGACCATTTGCGCAGGCGCACTCTTAAGCTTGCGAATTTAAAGCTGATAATTTTGGACGAGGCCGACGAAATGCTTAATATGGGCTTTCGCGAGGATATTGAAACGATTTTAAAAGAAGTGCCAAACGAGCGGCAGACCCTGCTGTTTTCCGCTACAATGTCGCCCGAAATTATGGCAATTACAGGCAAATATCAAAATGACCCCATAATTGTGCGCGTGTCGCAAAAGGCCATGGTTTTGCCCAATATCAAGCAATTCCTTTATGACATTCCGCGTGGAACCAAGCTTGAGGTGCTGTGCCGCCTAATTGATTATTACAATCCAAAGCGCAGCATGATTTTTTGTAATACCAAAAAAATGGTTGAAGAATTGTCGGATGCGCTGCGCAATCGCGGCTATTTCGCTGAAATGCTGCATGGCGACATGAAGCAATTTGCCCGCAATGCCGTTATGGAGAATTTCAAGAAGGGGCGGGTGGACATGCTTATAGCCACGGATGTGGCGGCGCGCGGCCTGGATATTGACCATGTTGAATATGTCATAAACTATGATTTGCCGAAGGACAGGGAATTCTATGTCCATAGAATTGGCCGCACGGGCCGCGCCGGGCGCGAGGGCGTCTCGCTGACGCTTATCACCGGAAACAAGGAATTTGCGGAAGTTAAGGCTCTGGAGCGTTTCACCAAGCAAAAGCTGCAGCTTGCGCCGATTCCGACGCTTTATGAAGTCGAGGCCGCGCGCGGCGAGCGTATTGCCAAAGAAATTGAGCAGACAATTGACAAGGGCGTGCTTGAAAAGCATAAGACAATTGTCGCAACGCTGGTTGACAAGGGTTTTGAGGCCGAATATATCGCCGCGGCCTTGCTGAAGATGCTTTATGTTGCGGATAAAGAGTATTTTGCGGATGCGATTGATTCGATTAAGAAGGAAGAGGGGCGGATTTGGCGAAGCAGGAGCAAGGGTCAGAGGTCAGATGTCAGAGGTCAGAAGGGCAGCGGGCGGCATTATGTGCGGATTATGCTGAATGTCGGCAAGAATCAGCGGGTTATGCCGGGGAATATTGTTGGCGCAATTGCGGGCGAAACCGGCCTGCCGGGCAGAACCATTCGCGGCATTGAAATTTATGAGAATTATTCTTTCGTAGAAGTGCCAAAAGACATGGCCGACATAATCATAACCGCGCTTAACGGCATAAAAATGAAGGGGCGGCGGGTCAAGGCGGAGAAGGTTCGGATGGATATTAAGAAATAACCGAATGTGAACGTCATTCCCTTGATAAGCGGGAATCCCCTGCCAACGCGGGGGGATTCCCGGTCAAGCCGGGAATGACGGAAACGCTCGCGAGCATATTGGTGAAACGCAAGCCAATGATGCGCGGACACAAAACGTCATTCCCGCGAAAGCGGGAATCCCCTGCCTTTGTCCGGCTCTTCGAGCCGGAATGATTAATTATGAATTATGAATGATGAATTAAGTTCAAAGGCTTGAGGTTTCGGGCGGCTACGTCTACGTTCACGCCAAATAGCCTCGGGAGATATTCCGTCATTCCCGCGAAAGCGGGAATCCCCTGCGCTTTGCAGACGCTACCAATGGCAGGGGATTCCGCGTCAAGCGCGCAATGACGAGTTTCGTGCTTTTCGTGCTTTTCGTGGTTAGAAAGATTGAACCACGAAAAGCACGAAAATACACGAAAATGGGGGTGAGTTTATGCAAATTGCTGAGCTGACGGAGCGGCACGCCATTGAGATTAGCCGCTGGCGTTATGAGGGGGAATATGCGATTTATGACGAGGTGCCTTGGGAGGAGATGGTGCGGGATGGCTGGGCTTTGGCCAATCCCGAAAAGCGCAGGGATGAGTTTTTGGCGTTTTTGAATGATGACGGCGTTTTGGTGGCTTACACGCGCCGAAATTTTAAGGAGCATGGGATTATGCTCGGAATTGGCGCAAATCCCGAATTTTTATCAATGGGCTATGGCTCGCGGGCTATTGGGCTGGCTACGGAGCGTATTT
>JAITMQ010000096.1 GCA_031277225.1 Clostridiales bacterium
CCCAAGTGCCGCAACCCAGCGTCATTGACGGCTCCAGCACAAAATTATAAAGGTCGCCGATTGCGCCGTGGGATGTGGGTGTGTTTACAAGAATTCGGCAAGTTTTCATGCGCGCCTCAAAGTCCGCCAGTTTTTGCGCGCCCGTCAGCGTGTCGAGATAGATTGCCGAAGTATGCCCCAAACCGCCGTTTTCTACCAATTGCTCCGCAATATCTACGGCTGCCGCAAAATTCGCCGCGCGGTACATGGCCAGCACGGGTGAGAGCTTTTCATAGGCAAAAGCGTCCGATTTGTCGAAGTCGCTAACCTCGCCCAAGAGGATTTTTGCGGTTTCGGGAACTTCAAGGCCGGCCATTTCCGCGATTTTATAGGCGGGCTGGCCGACGATTGCGGCGTTTAGATAGCCGTCAACCATAATAGTCCCGCGAATTTTATCCATTTCCTCCGGGTTCAAAATATATGCCCCTCTATCCGCCATTTCCTGTTTAACCGCGTCATAAACGCCGTCCAGCACGACAATTGACTGCTCCGACGAGCATACTACACCATTATCAAAGGTTTTCGACAGCAGGATTGAGCTTACGGCCATTTTAATATCGGCCGTATCATCGATAATTACGGGCGTATTGCCCGCGCCAACGCCAATTGCGGGCTTTCCGCTGGAATATGCCGCGCGAACCATGCCCGGCCCGCCCGTGGCCAGCGTGAAATCACATTCGCTCATGGCCAGGCTTGTGGCCTCTTTAGACGGCTCTGCAACCCATGAAATTATCCCTTCGGGCGCGCCCGCCGCCACAGCCGCGTCATGCATAATTCTCGCTGTTTCGGCCACACAATTTTTGCCCTTCGGATGCGGGCATAAAATTATGCCATTGCGCGTTTTAAGCGCCAAAAGCACCTTGAAAATCACCGTGGATGTGGGATTCGTAATAGGAATCAGCGCGGCAATTACGCCCAAAGGCTCGGCAATCTTTTTGATTCCGGCGGCCCTGTCCTCCTCAATAACGCCACAAGTTTTCATGTCTTTGTATTTGTTGTAAGTATACTCGGTTGCAAAATGATTTTTAATCACTTTGTCTTCAACCAAGCCCATTCCGCTTTCTTCTGCGGCCATTTTGGCCAAAGGAATTCGCGCCGCCGCCGCCGCAAGTGCGGCCGCCTGAAAAATTGCGTCAACTTCCTTTTGCCCAAATCCTCTAAAAATCTCGGCAGCGGCACGAACCCGCCCCAAATCCTGCATAAATTTTTCCATTTTAATCCTCCATCAATCTCTAGTTTCTAATGTCTAATTTCTAACCACTAGTATTATAACACAATTTTTTGGATAATGGTATCTAAAAATTAAAAAAACCACCCTATGAATTTGTGAAGGGTGGTTTTATGGGGTTTATTGCATGGATTCTGCCATTTTAATCAGCTGGTCTTTGCTTAGGGGGCCTACAATGTCGTAAATCACATCATCAACCTCTAAGGAAAGCCTCCCGCCGAAAACACCCCCGGCATGGCCGTTAATTGTAATTTCAGTCCGGTGTGGGTCAGAACGGTGTGGGTCAGCAGTTCCCGGCTCTATCACGCCGGATGTCCAGCGCCGAATTCTGAAATAAATATGCTCATCCTCATTTGAAAAAGTTATAAGTAAATTTCTTGCAGCTACCGGATGTCCGGGATTTGTGATGGGATTCCTAAAGAAGGTTGCATGTCTAAAGGCGAAGCCTTCGGGCAGATAGCTCGGAATTAAAGGATTTTCAACATCAAGAAGGCTTAAGGCTTCGTCCAAATCAAAGAGGCGAAGCACGTCAAACAATACAATCTCTCCCCAGCCTTCCATATAGGCTGTTATAGTGCCGCTGCCCGCGTAATCTATGGCTTCTTCATTAAGTTCAACTATAAAAAACCTATTAATTCCGTCCTCCGATTCGATGGGTCTAAAATCATTCACAAATTCCTGGCCGGAGATGATTCGAGCATCAAAATAGCGTATAATTGCGGGCGCGGCGGCGAAGGTTGCCGCAGAAAGCGTCAGCACCACGGCCAAAGTAACCGCAAAGGCCAGGGACGGCTTTCTGAATCTTGTGCTTCTTATGGATGCGCCGCTCTCGCCGTCTTTAATTTTGGACAATAGAGCGGGCGCAGGCTTTTCCGTGCTTTCCAATGCTTGACTAAGCATGGCATCTAAGTCATAGTCCTTATTATTCATAGCTGATTCACCATTCCTTTCTCAATAATTTTGCGCGCCTTGTGCAGGCGGCTTTTCACCGTGCCGACGGGAATATTCAAAGCCTGCGCAATTTGCGCCAGCTCCATTTCCGCCGTATAGCGCATTATAACAGGGATTTTAAGCCTGTCGGGCAATTCGTTAACAAGCCCGCGCAGCGTATCGGCGGTTTCCCGCGCCAAAACTTCCTCCTCCGGCCCAAAATCGCCCAAAATTTCTTCGTTAAGCGGGCCCGCGGGCGCAATTCGGGCGCGCCGCGCGTATTTTCGCCTTTTGCTTTTCCAGATGTAGACGGCGGTTGAGAACAAAAAGCCCTTGGGGTCGTCCGAAGCGATAATTTTCGGCATCTGCTCCATGGCCTTTAAAAACGCCTCTTGAAGCAAATCCTCGGCATCCTCTTTGCTATAGGCAAGCCGCAAACAAAAGCCATAAAGCTGCTCGCCAAACGCATCCACCAAATCCGAAAAATTCCTGTCCATCCAAACCCCCTCCCATCCCTACACTAATCAATAGTCGCAATCCCCAAAAAGGTTCATTTATTCTATTACATGAACCCAATCTCCCACATACCAAAACTCGGAATCTTCGGGTGCTTTTTGGAATGGATAAATCTTTTTGTTTAGCGCCTCGGATGTGGCGGCGGTGCGGGAGAAAGTCCAAACCACATAGGCGAATTCGCGCATTTTGCCCGCTTGTATTAGCGGAATCAGCGTTTTAACAATATTAAGCTCCAAAATTTCTTTGTCGCTAAGCCCCTTTGCGTTAAGCGCAGTCAAAACCTCGGAATCCAAAACAATCCCGATAATTTCGGGCGAATATCCCCCACAAATGCAACCCACCCCCAACCGAAGCAAATCAAAGGCCACCCCTTCGCCCTTTATAGAATCAACGGCACAATCCGAAACCCCCTCCGTAAAAAACCGATGATAAACCCCAACAGCCTCCAACACAATCCCTTCAAACGCCTCGGGCGCAAATCTCTCCCGATACTCCCCAAAATAATCCATCATCCCTCTACCTCCCAAAAAAACCGCCACCCAAAACAAGGCGGCGGCTTTCAATTAGTAATTCGTAACCAGTAATTAGTAATTAGTAACATACTCTCCATTCTCAAAAATCACAACTTCCCGCCCATCTTCATAGATTCCAACTATGCTCATATCTTCCGTTCCGAACATAAAGTCCACATGCAGAAGCGAGTGGTTTACGCCGCGCTCTATAAGCTCGTCTGCGCTTAGGTCTGCGCCGCCGACAATGCTATTGGGATAGCCCTTGCCAAGCGCGAGGTGGCAGGACGCGTTTTCGTCGTAAAGTGTGTTGAAAAACAGCGTTTTCATTTTGTTAATGGGCGAGGAAATGGGCACAAGTGCCACTTCGCCAAGGCGGCGGCTGCCTTCGTCCATTTCGATAATATTCGCAAGCACCGCCTGATTGCTTGAGGCCTTAAACTCAACAACTTCGCCATTTTTAAAGGTCAGGTCAATGCCATCAATAAGGCTGCCTTGATAGGACAGAGGCATGGATGCCACAACGCGGCCTTCTGCGCGGGCGCGGTCGGGCGCGGAATAAATCTCCTCTGTGGGAATATTTGGATGGAAGGCGATTCCGTCCTTATCAACGCTTCCGCCGCCCTTCCAAATGTGGTTTTTGGGCATACCAAGCGTTAAATCCGTGCCAAGGCTGTTCTTAAAACGAAGCTTGTCAAATTGCTGCTTATTCAAATAGTCAACATGGGCGACAAAGCTTGCACGGTGGATTTTCCAGTCTTCAACGGGATTTTCGCCGTCGGCGCGAGAGGCCTTTATAAACAGCTCCCAAAGGCTTTTAACCGCCTCTTCTTCGGGCAAATCGGGGAAGACCTTCTTGGCCCAGGCGGGCGATGGCACGGCGCAAATTGTCCAACGTAATTTATTGGACATTGTAAGAGCTTGATGTTCCTTGGTTTTTTCGCGGCTTATTTTGTTAAAGCGGCGCAGACGATCGGTATCGACGCCATTAAGTAAGTCGGGGTCGTCGGAAATTATATGCAAATAAACCGCGCCCTTGTCGTCGAAATACTTAAAGCGGTCAACCATCCAATCGGGAAAGTCGTCAAAAACCTCGTCAACCGCCCTAAGATAGCGCACGCGCGTAGAGGCCGCGTCGCGCCACAAAATCGCAACATCGGACGCGCCCGCGTCATAGGCGCTTTCTTGCACCAAGCGCGCAAATTCCGCCGCCTCTAAGTCCGCATTAATCACAACAACTTGTCCCTTCTGCACATTCCCGCCGGACTGCACAAACAAATCCGCATAATTCCTTAAAATACCCTGGTTCATAGCATCACTCCTAAAATAATTTTATTTGACATTATTATACCATACATTTATAATTAAAGCTATGGATAATTTAAATTTTATCGCTACGGCGACATTTGGGCTTGAGGCCGTTGTTAAGCGGGAGCTTTCCCGCATGGATTTTAAGATTACATCCGGCTCTGACGGGCGGGTGGATTTTTGTGGCAATTTTTCGGATATGGCGCGGGCGAATATCGGGCTTAGGGCGGCGGACAGGGTTTTGCTTGTTGTGGGCGAATTTGAGGCGCGCACTTTTGACGAGCTTTTTGAGCAGACCAAGGCCCTGCCTTGGGAGGATTTTATTTCGGCGGACGGAATTTTTCCCGTGGATGGAAAGTCGATAAAATCGGCATTATTTTCCGTGCCCGATTGTCAGGCAATTGTAAAAAAGGCCGTTGTAGAGCGACTTAAGACGAAATATAAGCTGGATTGGTTTCCCGAAACAGGGCCTGTTTATCGGATTCAGGTGGCTTTGCTTAAGGACAAGGCCACGCTGACCATTGACACAACGGGCGCGGGGCTGCATAAACGCGGATATAGGGCGATTACGTCAAAAGCACCGATTCGTGAAACTTTGGCGGCGGGCATGGTGGATTTGTCCTATTGGCGGCCGGGCAGAATTCTGCTTGACCCTATGTGCGGAAGTGGCACAATTCCTATCGAGGCCGCGCTAATCGCCAAAAATCAAGCACCCGGCCTTAGTCGCAACTTCGTTTCCGAAGACTGGCCACAAATCGACAAAAACATTTGGGAGGAGGTACGCGTAGGGGCGACCGCCCTCGGTCGCCCGTCCCCCGAAACCACGCCGCTAATCTACGCCAGCGACATTGACCCTAAGCTAGTGGCCCAAGCTAAAAATAACGCCGAAAAAGCAGGCGTTGCCGATTTAATCAGCTTTAGCGCGGCGGATATTGCCAATGTGGAGCTTCCGGGCGAATATGGCGTAATTATCACCAATCCGCCCTATGGCCAGCGGCTGGGCGACCGGCAGGAGCTGCCGCAAGTTTAGAGGCAACTTAGGCGGCTTGTCCCTAAGAAGTCGACTTGGTCGGCCTATGTGATTACCTCGGACGAAAGCTTCGAGAAGCATTTCGGCCGCAAGGCCAACGCCAAGCGCAAGCTGTTTAACGGCGCGACAAAAACCGATTATTATCAATTCCACGGGCCGCGGCCCGGTAGAGCGTAAGGAGGTTTTAGCATGACGAAGGGGCAGAAAGCGCGCAGCTCAATTTGCGTCATTCCGCGCTTGACGCGGAATCCCCTGTTAACCGCCGGGGGTTCCCGCTTTCGCGGGAATGACGTTTTAATACAAATTTGCGGCATGATACTTGAGGAGATGAGATGCTTATGCTTGATTTTAAAAAGACACAAAAAGATTTTTACAGACCCGCGACCACGCCGGCCATCATTGACATACCCGAAATGCTCTTCATAGCCGCAGACGGCAGGGGCAATCCCAACACATCCCCCGAATACGCCGCCGCCGTGCAATTGCTTTATGCCCTGTCCTATTCCATAAAAATGAATAATAAGGCCATTTTGGAATATGTCGTGCCGCCTTTAGAGGGGCTTTGGGCGCTGGATGACCCCGATTTTAAGGGCGGCGGCCTGCCCATAACCGACAAGGACAAATTCATTTGGACAATGATGATTCGTCAGCCGGAATTCGTTACTCCCGAAATTTTTGAGGCCGCCAAGGCCGCCGTCGCCAAGAAAAAGCCGGATTTAGATATAACAAAGGCGCGGCTTAAACGCTTTACCGAGGGTTTATGCGTGCAAATCATGCATATTGGCCCTTATGACGACGAACCGCAGACAATCGCGATTATGGAAAAATTCGCCATAGAGCAGGGCTATAAAATCGACATGGCCGTCGGCCGCCGACACCACGAAATCTATATCTCCGACCCGCGCAAAACCGCGCCTGCGAGGCTAAAAACCATTATTAGGCATCCTATAAATAGTTTTATAGGGAAAGGGGGCTAGGAAATGCCTTCGTTAGCGAATTTTAGCGGAATGTTGTTTAGAATGAATTGGGAAGATGTGGGGCAGCACAATATTCCTCATTTTCACGTATTTTATCAAGGATATGAAGCAGTTTTTGACTTCGATGGCAATTTGTTGGCAGGGCATCTGCCAAAATCAAAAAGTAAGTCGGCTAAGAGTTGGGCCAAGAGGAATAAAGTCAGGTTGGAAGAGAAGTGGTATTTTGCTGTCAATAAGATAAATACCGATTTTAGAATAGGGCCTTTTTCATAAGGCGGGAGGGTAATATGATTAGAGAATTAGGGCCAAGAGTTATAGGGGTTGAACCTTTGGAGAATTACAGGCTCTTAATAATATGGAGCAATGGCGAAAAAAGGGAATTTGATGTTACAAGATTGCTATCTTATGAACCTTTTCGGCCTCTACAAAATGAAGAGGTGTTTAGAAGCGTACAAGTCAAATATGGTTCTATTTTTTGGGACGACAATATGGACTATTGTCCCGACACTCTGTATATTAACAGCAATCCTGTCAAGCTTTGATTGGTTCGACAGGTTGCCTGAGGGGGAATACAAATGAAACCAAAAATCTACAGCTACGCATTTGCCGGGATTTATCCCATGTATTTGCAGAAGATTGAGAAAAAGGGGCGCGACAAGGCCGAGCTTGACGAGGTTATTTTTTGGCTTACGGGCTATGACGAGGGCGGTATGCAGGCGCAAATTGCCGCCGAGGTGGACTTGGAGGCCTTTTTTAACCAAGCCCCGCAAATCAATCCAAATGCCGCCAAAATCACGGGCAAAATTTGCGGCGTGCGCGTGGAGGAGATTCAAGACCCCGTAGAGCAGCGGATTCGGTGGATGGACAAGCTGGTGGACGAATTGGCTAAAGGTAAAGCCATGGAGAAAATCTTGCGTTAAGCGCAAACGCCGTCATTCCCGCGAAAGCGGGAATCCCCCGGAAAGAAGAGGTGATTTTGTTTTGCGAAAATTCTTGTTATTGCTAATTTGCTTAGCATTGCTGGCCGCCTGCGGCGCGAATGGGGCGGAAGTTTACGAACCGGAAATCTACGAACCCGAAGCTTGCGCTCCCGAAGAAACCACCCCGCCGCCACCTGCGCGCAATATTCTACTGCCCGCCGAAGGCAATGCTTCCGACTTTTCCGCCGACGCGGCCTATTTAGTGGAGCTTATCGAAGCCGTTCACCCGATTTTCATCCTTGAGGGCAGGCTTCCCGATTATTACGACGCCCTGCGCGCGGAATTTCTGGCCTATACAGCACAACCCATCAGCCGAAACGCCTTTGTGCTTGCAATCAGGCGATATTTCACAACCCTGCATGACCTTCATGCGAGTATTTGGCCGCAAACCGCCTCGACATTTATAACCGAACCCTTTATTTTTCGTGATGGCAGACTTTTCCTTTTGTATGAACCGGATGTCGAGATTTTGGCCATTGGCGGCGTGGATATTGCCGACATATTTTACCAAATCGACAGGCATGTCTTCCACGAAAATGAAGCCCACCGCGCAGTAACCTATAGATTGCAGGCGCGCAATATAATCTACCTACATATGGCGGGCGCGGAGATTTATTATTACACGGCAAGAATCAGACCGCCCGCCGCCAATTTCATTGTGCGGCATCGTATGATTGACGATGTCTTTTTCATAGACCTGCGCACCTGTACGGACGGCCCGCATATGTATCCTGTGGTTGAAGCCATTGAACAGGCCATTGCAGACGGCATTTATAAGTTTATCATTGATGTTCGCGGCAATCCGGGCGGCAGCTCTATGCCCGGAATTCGGATGCTTGAGGCTATGGGCATAACCTCGCCTCGTTTTGGAGTTACCAGACGTGTTAGCGAACAATTGGTGGCAAATTGGCGTGCTCAAGGTTTTGAACCGGATTTTGACACCTCGGTAGAAAGAATCGATTTTTTGCCGGATTATGAAATAGCCGAAAACCCGAACAATGTGTTTATTTCCGTGCTTACGGATAATTTTACCGCCAGCGCGGCAATGGAAATCGGTGTTCGTGTGCAGGATGGAAATTTCGGTAATATCATCGGCGAACCCAGCGCAAACGCGCCCTCGTGTTTCGGGGCGACTTCGCCCTATACCCTGCCCAATTCGGGGCTGAATGTGTCAATTTCCAGCAGCTGGATTGCCCGCCCAAACCCCAATGCCGACCAAAATACGCTCTATCCCGATATTTGGACAGAAGCCGCAGACGCGCTGGATGTCGCGCTGGAATATTTGGCAAGGCGATAACCGGCCCCCGTCATTCCGCACTTGACGCGGAATCCCAATAGTAAACAGACAACTAGAAATTCTAAAGGTACTAAATGACCAATTGGAGGGGTTTGAATTTTATGAAAACTTTTGATGACGAGTACAGGGAGTTGTTAAATTGGCTAAAGGAACGACAAAAGGAAACCGACAAACTACCCAACGACGGAACAGGGTTAGATGCTACAGGTCAACAGGGCAGGCAGGATTATTTAGACAATTTGGAATATCGCCGCAGACTAAAAGCATTGATGAAAAAGTACGACATGGAATTCGACAGCTAGGTAGTAAGTAACTTCATAAGATATTAAGCACTTCGCATTTTCGCGAAGTGCTTTTTATATGTCGCCTGTGCTTCGGGGCGAAAAATTCGAGGCCGATAAAACCCGACTGAACGGGGTAAAAAATGAATCGAAAGGTATGAAGATATTGGGGCTGAAATACCTTACGAGATGGTTCGCGAAGCTAGGGTTGGCAAGCGGGTCTACACCACAAGACCGTCCAAGAACTAAAACAGGCCATTGAACTAATGTCAAGCTAGTAACAAAAATCCCGCAAGCCCCATATTCAAGGGCTTGCGGGAGTAAGTTGCGATATTATATCACATG
>JAITMQ010000123.1 GCA_031277225.1 Clostridiales bacterium
TATCCCTAAAGGGTTTTTTTTTTGTTTTTTTTGGCGTTTTTGGGGCGCCGGCTTCGGTGGCGCCCGGACAGGGGCGGCCTAAAGGCCGCCCCTGTCCTATTATTAGGCGAGCTTAGGTGGCGCAGAGCTTCGCTCCGGTTCTTAAGGCGTAGCCTGCGCGATGTTCTGCGCCACGCCGCGCGAAGCGCGTCCGTGGGCGGGGCGACCTAAAGGCCGCTCTAAAATTCAAAAAGGTGATAAGGTGAAAAATATTATTAAGATACTTACGATTGACAAAGGGGCGGGGGTTGCTATTGCCGACACAAGCTTGATTGCTAAGGAGCGGTTAAGCAATTTTAAGGGCAACAACATGACAAGGGTGTTTTGCTGCAACCCTCGCTATTTGTCGATAAAGAGGTTTTCGGGGAAAGAGAGCGACTTAACCTAGCAGGGGATTTCCGCTTCGCGGGAAGGGCGGGGCGACCTAAAGGCCGCCCCTGCCCTATTATTAGGCGAACCTAGGTGGCGCAGAGCTTCGCTCTGGCTTTAAGGGCGTAAGCCAGGCCGTAGGCCCGCGCACGGCGCATATTTGGCCACAGAGCGAGGGTTGTTATTGCCCCTCTGCAATCATAGCCAGCACCGTTTCCAAGGCATCCATACCGGGGCGGTTAAAATAATGCGGCGTAACGCCATATCCTTCAAACAATCGGCCATAGGCATCAACGAAATAGCCATAATCCATGCGTCCTATAAGGCCTGTATTTGGCAGGGAAATTTGGGTTACGCTGATGACCGGCCCTGCGGGCATACCGCGAGTGCTCTCACCCACGAGTGTTGCAAAGCCTGTATATTTGGACATTATCGCCGCTTGCTCTGCTCCCGAAGCGGTAACGCCGTCTATCAAAACCCACACTTTCCCGCTAAAAGACAGCCCCCAATCGACCCGCGAAATATGAAAGGCCACATTCTCAAAATAGTCAAAAAGTTTAAAATCATCCTGATTAAGATAGGGCATATTCGCGGGCATATTCTCAATAGGCTGCCTTGTGGCCGCAACAGCCCCAAATGCGCGCCTAAATCTCATATTGGCATCGCTCCATCTTAAATTATGCTCGCCCCCTCTATAAAACATTGTCATGGTCAGCCGCAAAGTCCTTGGTATAATCGGCCCCATCACATAGTGCGTAAAAACATCCGCAAACCCGCCGTGATTCCCCCTAAGGTCAATAATTAAATGTTCGTAATCTTGAATTTTCGTATAAAAGTCGTACATAGTCCTTCGAAATATATGCGACATATGCGGCGCGGTATTTGCCATTCGGGTTACGGCCACATATGCAATTTTGCCTTCTGCCAAAATATCCGTTTCCAGCACGCCTGTTACATCTAACGGGGATGGCATGGCGGCAATGACTTCGGGCATGGGTATATCCCGCCTTATAAGCCGCAGGGTTTCGGGTCTGGTAAAGTTTTCCAACATAAGCCATTCGGTAGAGGCAAAATACCAATCAGACCATCTTTCGTGGTCGCCCAAGGTGCGAAGCTGCGACATATAGGCTTCGAGCGCATCGTTATATGTGCTTGGGTGATAAAAAAACAAATGCCCCAATTGCCCAATAGGGTGGATGAAGCCCGTTATCATGGCATTATAAAAGTCATAGGCATCGGTCATGCCCGATTCCTCAATTTCGGCGCGTAATTCTGCCGCCAATTGGCGAATGTCCACGCCGTTTACCCGTTCGGACAAGCCGAAAAACGGGAAATTCTCCTCCATCAATGCCATCAAATAGTCGAAATCGTATAGCAAATCCTCATTAGTCAGCCTATGCCGAAAATCGTCAATAGCCCTGCTTATACGCGGAATTGTTAGGGTCGCAATCCAAATTACGGCAATCGCCAGAATGACGGCGGCGGGCAGAAATATGTCCTTATGCTTTCGGAATAGGTATCTCATATCCTCCAACCCCCTTTTGCAAATAATACCACAAAATCAATATCAAGTCAACCCACGTTGCGGCGGCCTTTAGGCCGCCCTGCCGGCGCGCTTGCGCGCCACTATTTCCGGTCGAATTTGGCTTGTCGGCGGGTCTTTAGCTTCGCTATTTCCTCTTGATGCCGGGTTTCAAGGGTTCCGGGGTCCAGGTTGAGGATTTCTGCCGCCTGCTGCAAAATTCGGGCGGTCAGAGCCTGTTTTAGGGGGGTATTCGTGGGGTTGTAGGTCAGGATATAGGCGGCCAGCAGGGCAATATCGGCCTCGGCGGATTCCGCCGCATGGTCTTCAAAATCAATGCCCCAAATTTTTTCGCCGTCAAAGATGAAATTGCGGCCATTTATATCGCCGCGCCCGCAATTTTCGGTGCCTGTGGCGGCATAAAAATTCGCCAGCCAAATTATAAGGCCTTCGGCGACAAAATTTACGGCATCCGAAGAGGGCGGTTTTGCCTCCCATTTATCAATCAAATCCGGCAGGGTCAGCCCGGCAATATATTCCATTTTGACAAGATTCTCCTCAAGCGAAATCAACCTCGGCACGGCAAGGCCGTTTTTATGCAATTTGCGCAACATTTCGGCCTCATAGGCCGCCGCCTCGACGCTTGCGTGATATTTCTCAACCACGCCGCGATTCAAAAGCACGATATTCCTCTTGGACTTAAAGTATTTCATAAAATAAAACCTCCCGCAATTGCTGCGACGGCAATCAGAATCAGCAGAATCACATCCTTAGAACTTAGCTTTAAGCTGAAAAAACTCGTGCGAGAAGGTTTTGCACGAAAGGCGCGCATTTCCATTGACATTGCGAGTTCTTTTGCATGGCGCAAGCCGCCCACAATCGTCGGCAACAGCAGATATGAATACAACGATATGCGCTTTTTTAGTTTTAATTCTTCAATAACAATTCCGCGCAATTGCAGGGCGATTAGGCTGTCGCGCAGCTCTTGCGCCATTTGCGGCACAAATCGAATTCCAATCGAAACCATATACGCAATTTCATAGGGCAGGCGCAATTGCACCATGGCCTGAATCAGCGCGCGCGTGGGGTAAATTGTGAATATGGACGCGCCGACAATGAAGACAAGCAGGCGCAGGGCGACCAAAATGCCCATGGAAAGGCCGCCCGTTGTGAGCAGGGGCAGACCCCACGCGGCGAGCAAAACGAGGCCCGAGGGCGTGAAAAAGCTGCGCAAAATCGCGACGAATAACAGGATTTGCAGAAGGCGTTTAAGCCTGCCGAAAAGCTGTTTTAGCGGCACGCGCAGCAGGGCGGCGCAGGCTAGCACGAGGGCGAAAAGCCCCGCCATTTGCGCCAAATTCTCGCGGATTAATATTGCGAAGGTCGAAGTGGCGAAAACCAGCGCGAAAATCACTCTTGGGTCAGGCTTTTTCATCTAAAAGTCTGCCCCCTTCCATGCGGCGAATGTCCGCGCCCATAATTTCGACAAAATCGCGGTCATGGCTTATAATCAAGATTTCCATGCCGTCGGCCTGCATTTTCTTAAGGGTTTTTGCCAAAATTTGTCGGCGCGGCTTGTCGAGGCCTGTCGTGGGTTCGTCCAGCACGAAAAACCGCGGTTTCATCACCATGGCGGCGGCAATTGCCAGCCGCTGTTTTTCGCCTCGGCTAAGGGTGAAAGTGGTGCTGTTTACAATATTTTCAAGCTCGAATTCTTGAAGCAAAGCGAGGGCAAGTTCGCGCGCCTCTTCCTTGGGCATCCCGCGCAATTCCAGCGGCAGCGCGATTTCTTCAAGCGGCTTTGGCGCGAAAATTTGGCGGGACGGTTCTTGGAATAAATATCCGACATGCCGCCCAATTTTCCCCAATTTCCAGCCTGCTATGTCCTCGCCATGATAATAAACCGCGCCGGAAGAAGGCCGCAAAATGCCCGCCGCAAGCTTGCCGAGGGTAGTCTTCCCGCTAGCATTTTCGCCTAAAATCGCCGTGCAGCCCTTGGGCTCAAAATTATCGATAATCAGCTCAAAATCGCTGTTGGTGGGGTATTTGAACTTTACATTTTCGAATCGCATCATGTTAATTAATCCTAATCGATTGCAAATTCCTGGGCGCGAAGTTGGGCGCGCGCCCCACAGCCACCGCAAAAAACGGCCCATGCCGCTCATCCAGCGGCTCGCCATCCTCGCCAACCACCACAAAAATCACATTCAACGCGTCTTCAGCCGTCCAAACCGCCTGAAACTCGCTTTCCCAAGATGTGGTAATCAGAGTTTCCGCGCCCGTAAGTTCAATGCCTAAATTCGACAAAATTGCGGAAAGCCGCACGCCCGTAAAATAGCGCATACGGTCGTCCGAGCGCGGGTCATTCGTCCAAAAAACGCTGAAATCTTCAAGGCCGAGGGCTACAATTTCGTCCATTGTAACCGTGTGGCTGTCAAATTCTTGCAAAATCACAATTTCGCCGTCGGCCAGCCCCTCAATTGCGGCGGCCACGCCCTGCACGCCTTGCAAAAGGCGAATTTCGGCGATTCCGCGAACATTGCGGGTTTCGCGGCCGTCGTTGGGAAAAATACTCATAAAACCAATTGCTTCCTCGAAAACCAAGTAAAAATTTTCCAGCTCCAGAGTGGAGAAAGGCTGAGAGAAGCCATCTTCGCCGGAAATAATTACGCCCTCGGAAATTCCTGCGAGGTCAATGTTAAAATGTCGAATTATGTCGCTCATGGCCACCCGCTCCCTGCCCAATTCGGCCAAAAGCGCGGGGGTTACGGCATGTGAGGCGTCGCCGATTGTGATATTTAGAGTGTCCTGTGCTGTGCGATTACAGGCGGCCAAAGCCACCAGAGCTACCAGCAAGATTACGAAATTTCCAAGATTTTTTCCCATAATTTACCTCCTAATTCGTCGTGGTCAACCGCCAAAATTGTCTTGCCCTGCCCGGCCAAGGCCTCTAAATGGCGCAACATGGCCATTTTGCCGCCTTCGTCCAATTGCGACAGGGCTTCATCCAAAAGCAGAATTTGCGGGTCTAAAGCCAGCACCGCCGCCAGAACCAAACGCTGTTTTTGGCCGCCGGATAATTCCTTTGGCGAGGAATGTCGAAATTCCTCCAAGCCGACCAAGGCCAGCATTTCCGCGATTCTCGCGCCCATCTGCTCCACAGGCATACAAATATTTTCCAGCCCAAAGGCAATTTCGTCCTCCACCGTGTCGCAAAACAGCTGTGTTTCGGGATTCTGGAAGACTATGCCGATTTTCTGCGCTCTTTCGGCCACGCTCAATTGCCCGACGGGCCGCCCAAAAAGCAGGATTTCACCCGAAATTTCGGCCTGAATCGGGCTTGGAATCAAGCCGCAAATGGCGTGGAGAAGCGTGGATTTGCCGCAACCCGACGGGCCCTGGATTTGCATGGCGCAACCCGCCGCCACTTCCAGCGAAAAATCCCGCAAAACCGCGCCTTTTCCATAGTCAATTGTTAAATTTTTGATTTCGAGAGCCTTCATTCGAGTATCATCTCCAAAATATATCTTGCCCAGCGATTCGGGAATGGGTCTTCGGGCAAAACCAGCATAAAGGGCATTTTTTCGCCGTCTTCTTCGAAGACTATATAGGCGTTGCCAATTTCTGCCATTGAAATATTTGTCCTAAAGCCGTCCATGGAGATGAAGTGTAGCCGCGCGGCCTCGCGGTGGTCAAGCCCCGAAAATTCAAGAATTTTAGCCAAAGGCAGCCCGCGGAAGTTGCGTAGATTCCCCCTTTCTGCGGCAGAAATTTCCATGGGCGACAGGCCTTCCAAATCGTCGGTCGAAATATGTCGCGAATCGTCGCCGCTGACTATCCGAAAACTGCCTTCGATATGCTCGTCCAGCCGTTCGGCCATTTCGCGAAAATTCAGCACGGCCAAAGTGGCCACAATCGCTGATAGAGAGGCAACAACGCCCAAGATGATTTTTGTGCTTTTGCTCATTTTATCACCTCCAGCTTCTTTAGCTGCTTAGCCAAGCTCCATGTCAGCAACCCGCCCAAACCGCCTGAAAGTGCCGCAATTGCAAGGGCTAACAGCATGGGCACGGCGGGTAGAGCCATAACCCCCCAGCCCACCAAGAAAGTTCCCGTTAAATTTGCGGCCATACAGCCGAAGAAACAGCATAGCTTGCAGCAGCCCTTGTGGCGCATAAGCACAAATAGCAGGAAAATTGCGACTCCCGGCATGGTATATGTGATTATGGTCATTGCGCCGTGATTGCCGACAATTCCCGAAATCATCACGATTATCGCCTGAACCAGCCCGCAGAGAAAGGCGGCAGATTTTTTGCCCGTTAAGGACACGCAAAGCACCAAAAACAGCATGTAAATTCCGCCTGCGACGGCACCGCCTGGCAACATAAGCGGCCCCGTTATAAGGCGCACAAAATAGCCGATAAAGCCGCCTATGGCCACGCCTAGGGCGGCCAGAACCGCAATAATCATAAGGTCAAAAATTGAAAATCCTGCCAGAAATTTTCTTGTCATAAAAAACGCCCTCTCCATATGAAACATATGCAAGGGTCGCAAAAATAAGGCTTAGATTTAGCTCCCCTTTTCAAATGTGAAGGCAAATTCGTTTCCAAATTTACCCTATCGCCCTGAAGCCATAGCGCACCTTAGGCTTTTTGGGTCGGAGAATATTGATTTTCCACTATTCTAGCACAGAATTTTGAATTTGTCAAGTGATTTTGTTGTAATAAAATGACCCTTGCATTTTCGGACGAATTGGGTTATACTAAATACAAATGAATCTCATTATGAATAAGAAATGAGGAGGAGAAATTATGTCTAATACGCGTATGGCGATTTTGATGGATGCCAGCCTGTGCGTGGCTTGTTATGCCTGCAGGATTGCCTGTCAAAATCACAATGGTCTGCCTGCCGACCAAAAGTATTTGTCTTTCGATTTTCATGAAAAGGGTGTTTTTCCCAATACGGAATTCCACCTGGCGCGCAAAAGTTGTATGCATTGCGGAGATGCCCCCTGTGCGGCAATTTGCCCGCCGGGCGTACTGCATGTGAATGAACAGGGCTTTGTCAATTATATTGACGATACGGACGCGGGCTGTATTGGCTGTCGCGCCTGTATAGCCGCCTGCCCCTATGATGTTCCCGAAATTCGCGACGGCAAGATGTATAAATGCACGGGCTGTGAAGACTTGGTTTCCGAAGGGCAAACGCCCGCCTGTGTTGACACTTGCATTGCAAACGCGCTTTCTTACGGGCCGATGGACGAGATGATTGCGGCGGCCAATGAGCGTCTTTCGCAAATTAGGGATAAATATCCTGAGGCGAATTTATATGGTGATACACAACAAGACGGATTGGGACTGTTAACAATTTTGCGCACAAATCCCGGAGATTTCGGGCTGGCCTAATTAAGGAGGGAAAGTTATGCAAATTTCAAGAAGACATTTTATAGGCGTTTCGGCTGTGGGCGTTTTGGCGGCCGGAGCTGCGGCGGCGGGGATTATCGGGGCGCGAAACTTCGTTAGAAGCGAAGACGAACCTTTAGTGCAACTTCCCGACGATATTGGCGACGACCTTGATTTTGACAATTTTGTCGAGGAGAGAGAGGCCGCCGTTATAACAAGGCATGGTTCGTTTTGTAATGCCTGCTCCAGCCATTGCGGAATGTGGATTTATACCAAAAATGGCAGGGTTTGGAAGGTTAGAGGGCATGAAGACCACAATAGAAGTCGCGGCAAGCTTTGCGCAAGGGCGCATGGCCATCTTGAATGGGTTTATGGCGCGGCGCGCGTCAGAACGCCGCTTAAAAGAACGCCCGGCGGCGGCTTTGAAGCCATTTCATGGGAGCAAGCCACGCAAGAAATCGGTGATAAATTGCGCGAAGTGATTGCAGACGGCGATGCCGAGCGCATTTTCTGGGGTCATAATCCGCGCCAAACGGGCGTGTTTTATGGCACGCGCTTTATGCACGCTTTGGGTTCAAGCACGGTTGTAACCCATAATGCGGCCTGCAATACGGGAATTCATTGCGGCTTCATTCAGACCATAGGCCGTCAAGGCCCTTCTGCAGACCGCGCGCGAAGCAATTATCTTATGATGATTGGGCGCAATTATGGCGAGGGAATTCGCACGGCGGAAATGACGCAGGTTGCGGGCGCATTAAAGCGCGAAGGCACAAAAACCGTCTGTGTTGACCCGCGCCTTAGCGCGACGGCGGCCCTTGCCGACGAATGGATTCCCATTCGCCCCGGCACGGACATGGCCTTTATTCTCGGAATGTGTAATGTTTTGGTAAGTGAAGACCTTTATGACAGGGAATTCATTGACGAATATGCCGTCGGATTCGATAGATTCCTTGAAACAATCGGGCAGTATACGCCCGAATGGGCCGAGGAAATTACGACAATTCCCGCCGACACAATCAGGCGTTTGGCGCGCGAAATGGCGGCCGCCGCGCCCACCTGTTTTGTTGACCCCTCCTGGAAGGGAGCTTTTGGCGCAAATTACGCGAATTGCTCGGAAACAACGCGCACTGTCGCTTATATCAATGCCTTGCTTGGTACAATCGGTCGCCCCGGTGGTCTGGGAATTGGTTCAGCCATGGCGACGGGCTTTGGCAATCTTAATGAAGACCATCCGCCGCCGGCAGCCCCTACAGTCCCAAGATTGGACGGCGCGGGTCGCGGCGGTGAATTCCCCTTCGCGCCCATTCCGCAGGGATTGCCGCATAATATCGCGCGCAAGGCCATTGAAGAACCCGGCTCGGTTCGCGTGGGCTTTATAAGGCATTTTAACCCCGTGCGCACCTTCCCCGACTATTATCACATGAAAGAAGGCTTCGAGGCCTTTGAAATGCTTGTCGTTATGGAAACGCATATGACGGAAACGGCCATGTGCGCGGACTATATCCTGCCCGAATGTACTTTTGCAGAGCGCGAGGAGGTTGTGGAACAGCATGGCAACACAATTGCCATGAGAACCGTCGCCATCGACAAAGTTCACCCCGAAACAAAGCCGCTTGACGAAATTGTCCCAATGTTGGCCGAGGCGGCCGGGGTTGGCGAATATTTCCGCTTCACTTTGGAGGAGCTGAATACGGCGCGCCTTGCCCCGCTTGGCATTTCCATGGAAGAAATGCGCGAAAGAGGTGCAATGACCGTTGAAATGAATCCAAATTCCATGAATCCCGTTCGTTTCTACAACGAGGACTATGTGGAGCAGGGCTTTAACGGCGTTGCGCAATGGACAGAGCCTGCCACGGGTTATATTCCGCCCGCCAACAATCAATTCCGCCTGCTTAATGTCAAACAGGGCTATCATTCCCATGCCGCCACGGCCAATGTGGAGAAATTGGGGCAAATTACGATTGATTATAACACGAATCGCCTTTGGATGAATACATCAAAAGCGGCGGAATTGGGAATTAATGATAATGATTGGGTAGAGGTGTCCTCGCCCGGTTCGGAAACATTCCGTGCGCAAATTTATGTAACGCAAAAGGTGCATCCGGATGCCTTGGTTTTCCCGGGCGGCTATGGCAACAGAACGCCGTATTTCGAGTTTTCGGCGAAGGTTGGCGGCGTTAATCCCAATGATTTAGTGCCCTTTAGAATGGAGCCGATTTCGGGTCATGCCATGCTTCAGGAGGCGTTTGTAACCGTTAGAAGAATCTGATTGAGAGGTCAGAGGTCAGAAATTAGAAACTAGATGGTCGGGGAGGTTTGATTATGTTGGGTATTGAGGAACGTGCGGGGGCTTATGTTGCGCTTAGTCATTTGCTGCAACGGCCTAGTGGCGAGTTGCGGGGGCTTGTAGGAAGCCTTGAATTTGGGGATTTGTGGGAGCGGGTTGCGACAACTTATTGTGTGGAATTTCCGCAGAGTTGGCTAGCGGGAAATTTGCCCGAATTGGACGAATGGGACAAAATGTGGAATGTGGTTATGGGGCCTGTTCATCCTTTGGTTGAGCCTATAGAGTCGCTCTACAAGGCTTGGACAACAGACCCCAGCTGCGAAAGCCCGCTCGCCAATCAAAAGGGCTATTTAATGAGCGATTGGGCCTGCCATATGGAGGCTTTGTTTGAAAAGTCCGGCCTTGAAATTCCGCCGCAATTTGCCCATTGCCCCGACCATCTTGTTTTATTGTTAGAATTTGCCAGCATCTTGGTTGAGCAGGCGGATGGCCTGGCATTGCTGAAATTTGCGCGCCATCATTTTGACTGGCTTGAGGATTTATGCGAGGCCGCCCGCGCCAAAAACGCGCCGCCGCTCTATCAAGATTTGTATGGGCTTTGTTTGGAATTCGTAAAAGCGGATGAAAGAATGGTGGTCTATGCTTAATATAGGCATGATGGAATTTATTATATTGCTATTGGTGGCTTTTGTGATTGTGGGGCCGAAAGACCTGCCAAAAGTCGCAAGATTTATTGCGAGGGCCGTCAAGTATATTAAGAATGTGTTTAAGGATGTAACGGCGGCTTTAAATCTTGAAGAAGAGATTAAGCCGCTAAAAGAGGTTTCCGAAACCGTTACTGAGGTTACCGACACGGTTAAGGAGATGACAAGCTCGGTGCAAGACATGAAGAAAAAGGCGGAAAATGCCGTAAATCCGAAGAATATTCTTGCGCCCATTGAGAAAGAGATTAAGTCAGTCGAGAAGATTATTAAGAAGTGAAGGAGTTGGAAATTTTGGGATATGAATATGCCGAATTGATGCTTATGCGAATTGGGACAACGGAAATAATACTTTTGCTTATTTTGGCGCTGTTAATTTTTGGCGGCAGCAAGCTTTCCGGCCTCGGCAAGGCATTGGGCACCAGTATTCGCGACTTTAAAAAAGAAACGTCATCCCTTGACAAGCCCGAGGAAGAAACTATTGAAGTAACTAAGGTCGAAGTCAAGAAAGAGGAAGCCGCAAATGTCTAGTCGTGAAGACAAATTGCCCCTTTTGCAACATCTTCGCGAGTTGCGAAAAGTGGTTGTCTTTAGCGTAATTGCCATTGCCGTCGGGTTTATAGTCGTTTTTTTGGCGTTTTCAGAGCAATTGTTGACATTTTTCAGCCGCCCCCTTTTAGAGAGGGATGTCGAAATCATCAATATTGGGCTGGCAGAGCCTTTTGTGGCGCAAATGCGAGCCTCTTTTGTGGCGGGTTTCGTACTCGCCTCGCCCTTGGTTTTCGGGAAATTTTGGTCATTCCTAAAGCCCGCCCTCTTTCCAAGAGAGCGCGCTTTATTCCGCTTGGTCTTCGTAATTGTGATGTTGCTTTTCATTTCCGGCGTACTTTTCGCCTATATTTATGTCTTCAATATCACGGTCAACTTCTTCCTGCTAATGGGTCAAAATGTCGCCGTGCCGCAAATTACAATCGATATGTATATACGAATGTTATTCAATTTTGTAATCCCTTTCGGGCTGGCCTTCCAGCTACCCGTGGTCGTTTTTTTGCTGTATAGGCTGGGCATGGTAACCCTTGAAGCCCTCACAAAAAAGCGCAAATATATTGTTTTCGCCGTCTTTGTCGTCGCCACGCTCATAACCCCGCCCGACGTTTGGTCGCAAATTATGCTGGCCCTGCCTCTGCTACTTCTTTACGAAATAAGCATAATCGTCATTCGCATAGCGTCGCGCAAAAAGCCCATAGAGAGCGAGGATGACGACAATGATTCATAGATTTATTTTTTCGCTGGCGGCGGAGGGCATTGACGAGGCTTTAAGCGCGCCGGACGTTCCCGTTGTCGATTTTGGCCGCTGCATCAACAGCAGGCAAAAACGCCGCGAATGTACAATTTGCCGCGAAATTTGCCCGCGCGGGGCAATTAGCCTTGACAAGCGCGTAAAAATCGACGAAAATCTTTGTAACGGCTGTCATCTTTGCCATGGCATTTGCCCGACGGGCTGTATTCTTAGGCGCGGCGCGCTTATTAAGGGTAGCGACCCCGGCGACGGGGTTTTGCCGATTTTTTGCAGGCGGGCGGGCGGCGGCGCGGGAATTAGTCTGCCCTGCATTGCCTCTCTGCCCTGGGAATTTTACGCCTATGCGGGTCTAAAAGGCCCAATTTCGGTTATGACAGGCGATTGCGCCAATTGTGAATTTGCGGCGCAAAACGAAATACAGGCCATTTTCACACGCTTGCAATTGTTTTTTGGTGAGGACTATAGCGAAAAAATTCTGCGCAACTCTCAACCGAAGTCGGCGGAATACTCACGGCGGGAATTGCTGGGATTTTTTAGAAGAAAGCCCGGAAAAGCTGCAGAAGTCTTGCTTCCGAAGGGTTCTTACAGAAATTTGCTCTTGGGCGAATTGGATGGCAGTCAAGCGCATGGTTGGCTAATATGGGAAATTGGCGGCAATTGCATAGGCTGCGCGGCTTGCGAGAAATTATGCCCGGGAGGGGCTTTAAAAATATCCGAAAACACGCCGCAACATAACGCGCTTAAATGCGTAAATTGCGGCATCTGCAAAGCGATTTGCCCCGGAAAATGTTTTGGGGAGCAAATCCCATATTTTGAAGGGGGTCAATCCGATGAAAGTCTATGATTCCGGCTGTTTCATTTGCGGCAAGCCGCTAAATTATCATTCCGACGAAAAGCGTCTGCATTGCGAAATTTGCGGCGCAGAGGCGGTTACGGCGGTTTCATGCGAAGGCGGGCATTTTATTTGCGATAAATGCCATGCTCAAGATGCTTATGGGCTTATTACGAGTTTTTGCCTTAAATCGGGCGATTGCAGTCCGGTTTCCATTGCTTCGGAGCTGATGAAACACGGCGCGATTAAGATGCATGGCCCCGAACATCACTATCTTGTTGCGGCGGCATTAATAACCGCCTATAAAAATGCCGGCGGCGAGATTGCCCTTAAAGACTGCCTAAACAAGGCATTGCAGAGGGCGGCCAATGTGCCGGGCGGCATTTGCGGCATGTGGGGGGCTTGCGGCGCGGGCATAGGCGCGGGAATTTTTGCCAGCATTGTGCAGGGCGCAACGCCGCTTTCGACAGACGAATGGCATTATGCGAATCTGCTTACGTCGGAGGTTCTGCGGGAAATTGCGAAGCATGGCGGGCCTCGCTGCTGCAAGCGCAACACCTACATAGCCCTAATTGTCGCAATTGACTTTGTTGCGACCCATTTCAATATTCGCCTAATGCCGCCAAAGCAAGAGGAACTTTTTTGCCGGCATTTTAGCAAGAATAACCAATGCCGCAAGCGCGACTGCCTGTTCTATCCCTCACAAAAACGCTGAACCCCTCTTTCTACCAAATCAACAAGCCCTTCAATATTTTTTGTCGCGTCAATAGCCGGAATTCCGCGAAATTCCGCAATTGAGGCCGAAATTACCCCCGAAATGCAAAAAACCCTGTCGCTCCATTTTTCCACGAGGTCGGCCTTGCCGTGGGCGGTTACAATTGTGGGCAATTCTATATCGGAAACGCCCTCGCACACAACAAAATCACATTCGCCGCGATATAGACGCAGAAGCTTTTCGGTGGGCAGCCTTTCGGGGAAAATTAGGGTGGTTTCGCGCTTGGCATGGGCGGAAATTAGGCGCGAACCTGCGGCGCGATGCCTGCCCGTGTCCTCGCTTGAATCCGCGTCCATGCTGAAATTCTCGCAATGGATATATTTGACAGAACCCACCCTATGGCCGCGCGCCGTAAGTTCGGCGATTAAACGCTCTACGGTTGTGGTCTTTCCGCTATTGCTCACCCCGCAAACGGCAAAAACTTTCATATTTCGACAACTCCTCCGGATAATTCAAATTAGTAAACATCGCCAAATTCGCATCAAATTTGCGGCTTTCGCACTCGTCCATATAAAATGTGTCGAATTTTGTCAATATTTTGCGCATGGCATATTCGCCCTTTTCAATTTCGCAGGCAAAAATTTCCAGCACATCCACGGAATAGAAGGCATAAAGCGGCTCTGCAAAGCCAGAATTCATGGGAATAAGCGCGTCGGGCGCATGTTTTTCGACCAGGGATTTCATATGCAAAATATGGTCTGGGTTCAGCAAGGGCATGTCCACGGCAATTGTGAAGATATATTTGGATTTCGCGCACGACAAGGCCGCATGAATGGCGGCGGCAGGGCCAATGCCACCTGTGTAAATGTCCTCAATCAAGTTTATCCCAAAACGCGCAAATTTATCGGAATCCGCGCCGCCGACACAAAGATTAACCCCGCCAAAAACCGACGAAAGCCCCGCGGCCATCGCCTCAATCACATATTCGCCGCCAATTTTCATCAATGCCTTATCGAATCCCATACGGCGGCTTTTCCCGCCGCAAAGGATAAAGGCCTCTACAAAACTTTCCACAATATCACTCCGGATGCCCAAAGGGGCGCAAGAGCGCCCCCGGGCGTGTGGAATTATCCTAATAATTGCAAAATCGACTGCGGGGCTTGATTGCCTTGTGCCAGCATGGCCGTAGCCGCCTGTTGCAGGACATTTGCCTGCGTCAGGCGCATCATCTCCCGCGCCATGTCCGCATCCCTTATCCTTGATTCCGACGCTGAGAGATTCTCTGCTGCAATGTTTAGATTTTCGATTGTAAATTCAAGGCGGTTTTGGAATGCTCCCAGCGAAGCGCGCTCCGCCGAAACCATGCCCAAAGCACCGTCAACATCGTTCAAAAATGCGGAAATTAGGGACTGGTCAATTTGCACAACGCCCTGCCCCACTTCGGGGTCAATGACATGCAAATCGCTAAGCCCAAGGCGCGCAACGCTTACCCCTCTTATGCCAACTTGTATCGAATGACCCGAATCCGGCCCAACCTGCAAATTCAAAGGGCCGCCGCTGAAAAAATCCCTTATAGTCGCGCCAAATTCGCCAACGACCAAATCGCCGATGTCTTCGTTTAGAAAGTGATCAACCGCAAGTTGCGCAAAACTGAAACCGGAACGGGTTCTTTCGTAAACATCGCGGGGATTCTGGCCAATGAAATTGCTATAAATCCTTGCCCAAGGCCCCCAGCCGTCAAAAAATCCATCGCCGTCGGCATCGGGTCCATATCCATAGCGGTCGCTCGTAGGGTCAGTGTTTACGCTGTCCCAATAATCGCCCGGCATATGGACGGTATCGCCCGGGCCGCGCCAATCCGGAACTCTAAACCTTTGCCCCAATTCATCCCTTTCGACATTCAATGCCCAATTCCCTGCGGCATCTTGGTTTGAAAACGCATGCCAAAATCTGGAAGCTATTGTATTGAGGCTGATATTACTCGCTAGCATATGCTCAATCCCATTGAAATTAACGCCCCCACCATCTTGAAATTCGGAGCGAGTAGATGTGCGGACATATTCATCCATCTGATCCCAAAATATTTGGTCAAACAGCCGTTGTCCGTGCACGTCCCT
>JAITMQ010000093.1 GCA_031277225.1 Clostridiales bacterium
GCATAATTCTTCCTCCTTGTGGTAATGGCGGGATTTCTCCCTCCCACTAAACAATTATCAGTTATCAGTTATCAGTTATCAGTTATCAGTTACCGCCAACTTGCTGTTGAAAGCGTGTCATAACGTCATTCCGCGCTTGACGCGGAATCCCCTCTGCTTTGCAGATGCTACAACACCTAGAGGATTCCCGCTTTCGCGGGAATGACGCTTAACGGTTAATTCGCATTATCAATTATCAATTATCGCCAACTTACTGTGGTTTGCGAGTTTCGGATTTCTTCGAATTGAAAGCTCAGCCTTATGTTTCCGGGGTTTAGGCCGGTTGCGTCTACTGTGCCTTCAAAATTGGAGATGTCCAGCACAATTTCGCTGCCGTCGAGATTGCCGTCTTGCGAGATTGTAAGGACGATTTGCCCGGATTCGCTTGTGCTGGTGATATGCATTGCGGCGAGTTCGGCGGCGGTTAGCTCGAATGTGCGGTTGCGCGTGCCTCGGCTTGCCGTGCGCACGTCTATTGCGAATCCGCCGTCTAAATCGCGTTCAACATTGCCCGCCACAGTCCGCCACGAGGCGGAATTTGGGCCGTCGCAGGCCGTAAAAATCATAAGCCCGGCAAATGCCATCAAAACGGCTAAAATAAGGCGTTTTTTCATAATATCCTCCCGGCATTAATTGAGTGCTTTAACTTCGTAAAGTTTTTCAACTAATGCTACATCTTCTTCTAACATTCCGGCGATAACATCGCGTATTTCGGCATTCAATGCGTGGCTTAATTCGGGAATATTTTGTATGCCAAGCATTGTGCGCTTCATTTTTAAAAGCGAGGCCAGATGTTGCCTATCTCTCCTACGGATTTCAAAATCAGTAGTCATTACCTTCCTCCGTTAATCCTCAACAATAATCCCCATAGACCGCGCCGTGCCTGCGATTATTGAGATTGCGGCCTCCTCCGTCGCGGCGTTAAGGTCGGGCATTTTGGTTTTGGCAATTTCGGCGACTTGCTCTCTCGTTACGGTGGCAACCTTGGTTTTTTGCGGCTCGCCGCTACCGGATTCAATGCCCGCCGCCTTTTTCAGCAAGATGGCCGCAGGGGGCGTTTTCGTGATAAAAGTGAAGCTTTTGTCGGCATAAACCGTGATAACCACGGGAATTATAAGCCCTTCTTGTTTGGCGGTTCTGTCGTTAAATTCCTTGCAAAAGCCCATGAGATTCACGCCATGTTGACCCAGGGCAGGCCCTACAGGCGGCGCGGGCGTTGCTTTGCCCGCCGGGATTTGGAATTTAATCAAACCGGTTACTTTTTTTGCCATAAATCTTCCTCCTTGTGGTAATGGCGGGGTTTTACCCCTCCCACTTGATTTTTGGGCGACCGAGGGCGGTCGCCCCTACTTGACTTTTTCTATTTGGAAATAATCCAATTCTACAGGCGTTTCGCGACCGAAAATTGTCAAAGTTACGATTACAACCCTGCGATTTTGGTTTATTTCGGCAATAAGACCCATGGAATCCTCGAAAGGCCCTGTGGTAATTCTTACCAAGTCGCCTTCGGCAAAATCGATATATTCCGTTTCGGATTCAATAAGCCCCATATTGTGGATTTCTTCGTCGGACAGCGGCACGGGCTTAGACCCCGGGCCGACAAAACTTGTTACACCCCGAGTATTTCGCACAACATACCATGTTTCGTCATTCATAAACATAAAAACCAGCACATAGCCGGGAAAAACCTTGCGATTCACGGTTTTTCTAACACCATTTTTGATTTCCACAACATTTTGCATGGGCACGGAAACCTCAAGAATCTGCTCTTGCATTCCGCGGTTTTCAATGATTTTTTCCAAATTGGCCTTAACCTTGTTTTCATAGCCCGAATAGGTATGCACAACATACCAACGGGGCGCATTGTCGGCCATATGGCGATTTTGAATCTCAGACATATTTTCTCCTCTTAATTGGGTCTAAAAGTATCGGCTAAAAAGCCGTAGGCATAGCCTAAGACCGTGTCATAACCCACGATGATAGCACCCACAATACCGCTGACCACAATGGCCGCAATGGTCATTTTGGCAAGCTGTTGGCGCGTCGGCCAAGTTATGCGCTTAAATTCGCCCATAATGCCGTTCCACCAACCGCCGGCAGTATCCATAAGCCCCTTATCATCGTCTTTTCTCTTGTCTTCCATATTATCGCTCCCTTACCTGGTTTCCCTATGCGGGGTATGCTTGTTGCAAAATTTGCAATGTTTTTTAAATTCCATTCTGTCCGGATGGGTTTTTTTGTCTTTTTTGCTGTCATAATTGCGCTGCTTGCACTCGGTGCAGGCCAAAGTAATTTTTGTTCTCATAATTTCACCTCATTAATTCTAAAAATTCTAAAATTCTCGCACAAAAAAATAAGCCTTTTGGCACTTTGAATATATTATCACATGTGGGCAAGACTGTCAAGAGTTTTTTAAAAAATTTTTTGTTTTTGGGCATAAAAAGGCTTGAAATTTTGAGATATTGGAGTATAATAGAACTATGGGAAATAATTTTTCGGGGGTTGGTATTATGAAAAGGCTTGTGGCTCTTGCGCTTATTGTGATTATTACGGGGGTTTTGGCGGCCTGCGGTCGCGCTCCGGAAATTGTCGAAACTCCCCGATTGGGAAATCCGGGAAATTTTGAGAGGGCCGATGTCGGCGCAGATTTTTCGCCGATAATTACCGATAATTTTACGCCGGCGGTGTCTTTGGCCTATTTGGCCTTTACGGATGAAGTCGAAAGGCTTGGCGCGGGTGCGCTTAATGGCCTGAATTACGCAAATACGCGCGAAGAAATCGCCGATTTTATCATAGATATGGTGCATCCAATAAGTTCCAGCGACATTTTAAACGACATAACTCTACACAAAATTACAGATGTTGTCGACAATTTTATAGCGTCAAATAGTAGCGGCAGCATTTTTGGCCGCCCCCGTTCCTATTCCTATAATGGCCAGATTTGAGGCATTTCCATGGATTTTCGCTATTATGGCGACGAGCAGGGCTTTGGCGCGGGTCGTCTGATTACAAATTTTGACCTTGAAAGCGAGTCGCAAATTCTGCCCGAGCAACTTTTTGTCGAAGGGGTCGATTTTCGTGCGATTTTTGCGGCCTTGGCCGAAGGCGTTGCTCTGACGGGCAATGAAGATTTTACCTTTGACTACGAGTATATTTATTTGCATATACGAACCCATGAAGCCCCCGCACAACAGGATTCCTACACGGTTTTGCCGCTTCCGCTGACGGAATTTGAGGGCATGTGGGTTGGCCCCGCCCCCGAAACGCCGCCGACGGGCGCGCGCATGGCCATAACCTTTGACGACGGCCCCCATGGCCGTTTCACCCCGCAATTGCTGGATGCGCTTGCCTCCCGCAATATTTCCGGCACTTTTTTCCTAATGGGGCCCACGGCGCGGGCCTATCCGCAAATTGTGGAGCGTATGCACAGCGAAGGCCATCAAATCGGCAATCATTCCTATAGCCACAGCCTTTTGACGCGGCTAAGTTCGGCCCAAATTCGCAAAGAAATTGATGATACGGATAGTATTATTTACGGAATTACGGGAATAATTCCCACATTGGTTCGTCCGCCATTTGGTGGCTATAATGACCAAGTTTTGGCAGTTATGGCAGAAATGGGCAAATCCATAGTCAATTGGAGCGTAGACCCGCGCGATTGGTATCACAGAAATGCCGAAATTGTGCGGGATAATATACTTGCCCATGCCCGCGACGGCAGCATAGTCTTGGTGCATGACATTCACGAATCAAGCATACAGGGCGCAATTATGGCTATTGACATTTTGCTTGCGAGAGGATATAATTTTGTTACCGTTAGTGAACTTTATCGCCTGGCGGATTTGGAATTGCGGCCGGGCGCGGTTTATCGCGGACTTTATCGGGACTAGAGGTAAAATATGGAGCAAAACGAGCAATTTGAAACGAAGTTGAATATTTTGGCTGATATTTTGGCGCAAAAACGGGAGGCCTTGCTTGCGATTCTGGCAATTTCCGAAAATCAGGAAAATCTTTACAATTCACCGGCCACGAACGAGCGTCGGGGTTTTTTGCTGGAAATGGGCAAGCAAAAGCAGGTGCATATCGACGAAGTTTTGACCTGCGACGAGGTTTTTCAAGGAATTTTCGGAAGCATAAGCGGAATTTTTGAGCAGATGGGAAAAACCTATCCCGGGCAGGTTAAAGCCCTGCAACGCGCCATTGGCGAGGTGTTGGAGCTGGACATTAAAATCCGCGCGCAAGAGGAGAAAACCAAGTCCGTGGCGCGCGTGGCTTGGGGTACTCTAGGCAAGGCCGAGGCCGCCGCCAAAGAACCCACCGCCGCCGGGAAAAACTATCTTTTAGAGCAATATCGAAATAATAACAGGAATCGACCAAAAAATTAAAGGAGAGATTTTATGGGCCAACAAGCAGTTCTTTTGGATAGAGTTTTAAAGGAAAGTGCGCCCTTCCATATAAGGCCTTATGACGATTATAGGGCTAAAATTGAGCATTCTTTAAGGCAAGCCGATGAAGGTAAATTGGTTACATTTACTATGGATGAGCTTGAATCTTTCGAGAATATGGACACCGAAAAAGCCTTGGAATTTATAAAAAAACGCCGAAAGGAAGCAGGGCTATGAAAACTTCTTTTACGGACAAGGGTTTATCCGAATATATGGATTGGTTCGATATTGACAAAAAGAAGCTCAAAAAGATTAATGAGCTTATCAAAAGTATCAAAAGGGATGGATTGCTCGGCGGAATCGGGCGGCCGGAAAAATTAAAATGGATTCAAGGTTATAGTCGAGAAATAGACAAATTTAATAGGCTAATCTATAGAATTGATGAGCATAAGAATTTGGAGATTATTTCCTGCAAGGGACATTATGGCGACAAATAATATGACAAGAGAAGGAGAGATTTTATGACTACAGGTGTAGAAATTTGTATGGTTGTTCAGGATTCTATTGCGGCTTTGGGCCTATATGAAAAGATTTTCGAGGTGGAGCGGGTGGAAGTGTCCGATTTGGGGCGCGGCATGAGCGAGGTTGTTTTTTCCATTTATGGCTTTCGCTTCCATCTTTTGGACGAAAACCCGGCGCATATGCTGATTGCGCCGAAGGAAGGCGACCCCAAGCCGATGTGGGTGAATGTGGCCGTGCCCGACATTCAAAAAACCTATGATAACGCCATGGCCGTGGGTTGTATGCAAATTGCGCCCATAACCGAAATTCCCAATATGGGCCTCAAAAACGCCATGTTTGCGGACGAATTCGGCTATTTCTGGATGCTGCACCAAATCGACAAAATAGTAAGCCACGAAGAACGCATGGAAATGTTCAAAAAATCCATGGAAATCAACGAATAGGGGCGCAAAACGCCCCTGTTTGCGTCTGTCAAAAGGTATACTTTTTGATTGTAGCATAACTTTAGATGGTGTGCAACGACTTTTTGAGAAATTCTTGCAAAAAGTTCTTAAATATATTCCAAAATTTGTCTAAAATTGTTCTGTCAAAAAGTATACCTTTTGACAGAATGTCTAATCAAAAACTCAAAATTTAAGGAGGCTTTCTAATGAAGAGAATTACGGCAATTTTCGTGCTGGCCGTTTTGGTGGCCGCCGGGGCTCTGACTGCGTTTGCACAGGAGGCGCGGCCGGATTTGTCCAATTTCGCGAGAACAGCGACATTTGGCGGCGCATTTACCGACATTGAGGGGCATTGGGCCGCGAACTACATAACAAATGCCTATGAATTCGGCATTGTGGCGGGCATGGGCGGCGGCATTTTCAGCCCCGACAGTTATTTCACCGTTTCTCAAGCCATTATCGTGGCGGCGCGGTTGCATATGGTCTACACTCAAGGTCAGCTTGTCGCAGACCTTGGCGGCGAAATCGCCTATGCGCGCGAAGTCGGGCTTATTGGCGACGAATGGGATGGCATGATGGATAATCCCGCAACACGCGCGCAAGCCGTGGGGATTTTGTCGCGAGTGCTTACAAGCCGCGATATGGCGCGGGTTAACACCGTAAACTCCCTGCCCGATGTGAATATCTTCACGGATTTTGCCGCTGAAATCGTGCTGTTTTACGAGGCGGGAATCGTTGTCGGAAGCGACGAGGGCATGTTTAATCCATATGGAAATTTTAGGCGCAGCGAAGCTGCGGCCATTTTTATGCGCATGATTAATACGCAAAATAGAATAGCCGGCTTAACTTTTGGCGAACAAAGCGTTGCGAATTTCGCAGGAACGGGCAGCAGCGGCTTCTCTAACGGAATCCTTTCCGCCGCGTCTTTCACGCTGCCGCATGGTTTGGCCATCTCGCCGGATGGCGCGCTGCTTGTGTTTGATACTTTTAACAATGCGATTAGGACGATAGACGGCAACCAAGTCGCAACAAAGGCAGGCATCTGGATTGAAACCGACGAAACCCGCTTCTCACGCGGAATGTTCCTTGATGGCTCTCTGGCCGAGGCTTTGTTCAACCGCCCAACAGACGGCGTATTCAACGCCGCAGGCGAACTCTTTGTCCTTGACAGCCAAAATCACAAAATCCGCCTAATTTCGGGCGGCAATGTTACAACCTTCGTTGACGAGGGAATTCTTAACACGCCCATGGCCATAGCCATTGACGGCGCGGGCAATCTCTATGTAGCCGACACTCTTAACGAAGTCATTCGCAAGGTCGATATAGCGGGCAATGTAAGCATTATCGCGGGCGTTGCCGAAACCTACGGACATCTGGACGGCCCTGCCGCAACAGCCCTTTTCCGCCAACCCGCAGGAATCGCCGTAAGTTATGACGGCAACACAATCTTCGTTGCAGACACAGGCAATCATCAAATACGCAAAATCGAAAACGGAATAGTTACAACTTTAGCGGGCGCAAATATCTATATCGAAGATGGCGAACCCTTAGGCGGCCATGCCGACGGCTCAGCCAATGCCGCTATGTTTAACCTGCCGCGCGGCCTCGCCTTTTGCGAAGCTAACAACCTGCTCTTTGTGGCCGACACGGGCAACAATATCATTCGCGCCGTAAATATGCAAGGCGGCGTATTCACCATAGCCGGAACGGGCGAACCCGGCGACGCAGAGGGTGGCGGCCTAACCGCAGAATTCAGCCAACCTGCCGGTCTGACCTTGCATGACGGAATTCTCTATATCGCAGACACGGCTAATAATCAAATTAAGCGAAAAATTGTTGATATAAACTTGATTGAGGAGGTGCAACCATGAAAAAATTTAAGAGGATAATGTCGGTAATATTGATATTGGTGCTGGCTTTGCAATTTGCAATTCCTGTAAGTGCCTCCCCACAAACCGCCCGAAATATCGTCATTACAGAGGTTGAGGGCGAGGACGCAACCATGACAAGAGGGCGCGACCGCTCCTTTGCCGCGCGCCCAAATCAGCGCATGGGCAATGGATATACGATTTCAACGGGCGATGCGTCCTTTGTGTGGCTTAGGCTGGACGAAGATTCCGCTGTTCGGGTTGACCAAAATTCGCATATTCAATTCGGAAATGCGCGGGGCAACAATCTCTCAATTTCCGTGCTGAGTGGCGCATTAACCACAAATGCCGCCGCGCAAACGCCGGGCAATTCCGTAAATGTCCGCGCGGGCAATTCTGCGCTGGCTGTTCGCGGAACGCTTTTCGTTGTAGAGAATTTGCCCGCAGATAGGGCGATTATAACCATGCTGACGGGCGCGGGTGAGGTTGGCGATATGCCGCTTATGCCGGGCGAGGTTATGCATATTTACGACACGGCGGTCGAGCAGGTTCGCGAAAATATCCCGCTTGTAATTAGCGAGGACATAAGCGCCGCCGTTTTGGTTGCCATAATCGAACATATCGAAGATGTAATTGAAGCGGGCGCGCTTGAGGCCGAAGAAATCGCCGAAATTATCACGCTCGCGCTGGATGAGGCCGTGGATACCTCCGTTTTGGAGGCCATTATTGAGAATATGGAAAATATAGTGGAAGCGGGTGTAATCGAGGCCGCCGAAGCTAATGAAGTCGTTACGAATATCGAAGAAATCATTGAAACAAGGGAAGAAGAAGCCGCTGCGCCGCCAACACCCCCGGCCACCGCACCACCGCCACCACCTTGGATTGATGAGGAAGTGCCGCCGACAACAACGCCACCACCGACACAGCCACCCGGCACGGCCAGGCAGAATGAGGTGGATGTTACGGCCGCAAGACTGTCAATTGGGACAGCTGCAGCAGTCCTAGGTACTGCAACTTCGCATAATACCATAGAACAGGCCAGAAGCACCGCGCGAAGCATTAGAAATACCCAAGTTACGAATTATGGCGTGGGCATAGGAATTATTGACAGAAGCTTTACCGCGCCGATTGCCGGTACGCCTGATAATATCGGCGGAACAGACGGCACATTTGAGCATACCGTGGAAATTAGCCGTGGCGATGCCACGCCCGCGCATGTTAACCATAATTTAAATCTTTGGGCTATGCCTTATGGCCAGCCGCATATTACAACCATCCCCGCTCTTAATGCCGCCTTGCAACAAGGTGATGTTACGGTATTTAGGAGTATTAGCGTGGCGGCATCCCTTGCCGAAAGAATAATTGTGCCCGATGGCAGAACTTTGACCATCGCAGGCGGGCTTAGCCAACCGATTCCACGGGGCAGCTCCGCAATTTTGGTTGAAAGCGGCGGGCGGCTTATTGTTAACGGCCAATTGTGGCAGACCAATAATGGCGCGTCCATGATTCACATTGCAGATGGCGCAGAAATCGTCATTAACGCCGCCTTCGACTTTTCCGACACGGCAACGGGCCCGAATTTAACAGGCACAATAGCCGGCCCTGTTTCCTTCATAAGGGAGAATAATCGCTGGGTGCGCTCAACAGACGCGGCGGATGCGGACAATGTGGATATTGAGGCCGCAAGGCTTAATATCGGCTCCGTTAATTTTGGCATAACCCAATGGGATGTAAATGCCATGATGACGCAGGATCACGCGAGAACACAGGCACTATCCACCATGAGAAGCTGGGCAAATGCTGAATTCCTTGGCGTTGATATTCTAATTAGCGACATCAGCTTCATGCCGCCGGGATTTGACACGGATGGTGTATTCGAATTTAACTTAACGATAGGCAAAGGGCTTGGCACACAATTCACATTCCCAAGCCCTGCCATGATGACTATTTTCCCATTTGAAGAATGGTCGGATATTTGGACGCGCACGGCTCTTAACCAAGCCTTACAAGCGGGCGACGTGTACTTAAGAAGCAGCGTTTCCGCCCTTACGGGAATTCCGGTTACCGTTCCCGCAGGGCGCAATTTAACCATATTGAACTCCGGCTTCTTAACAATTTCCGGCGGGCGCGCGCTTAATATCGAAGCCGGGGCGAGCGTTAGCGTATACGGCACTTTGAATTCAAGGCCGGATGCCGCTTTGATTAATATCGCGGACGGCGCTTCGCTTGTGGTTAATAACTGGAATTTCCGCGACGAAGACGGCACAACGCCAATTGCTCCCGAAACCATTATTGAAGGCCCGGCGACATTTATTAGGAGAGGCACAACGCCAACAAGCACGGCCGGACATTGGGAGCTTTTGCCACATCCCGCAGCGCAGGACAATGCCGACATAACCGCCGCGCGGGCGGTCATTGAGGGCGCGACTTTTGCGGCGGCGCAGGGCAATGTTGCCAATATAACTCAAGCACATGCGGCTGTGCGGGCTGTGCTGAATGGGCTGAATTTGCACGGCACAACCACGCAAATCATCAATGGCGAGTTTACGCCCGCCATAGCGGGAACTGTCGCCAACCCAAGCGGCACAGACGGCAGTTTCACCTTCACCGTGCGCATTGACAAAGGCATAGGCACGCAACAGACCACAATCGAGCTAACGCTGGCGATTGCGGCCACGGAAATGACGCAGGACAATTTGGATATAGCGGCGGCGCGCGCGGCCATAGAGGGCGCGACTTTTGCGGCAACACAGGCGAATGTTGGGAATGTCGCCCAGGCGCGGGCGGCTGTGCAAGCCGTGCTGAACGGGCTGAATTTGCACGGCACGACGACGACAATTGTTGACGGCACATTCATCGCCGCCACAGCGGGAACTTCCGCCTCGCCCAATGGCACAAACGGAAGCTTTAGCTTCACCGTGCAAATCAACAAGGGAACAGGCGCGCAGCAAACCACAAACCAAATGACGCTGACAATAACGGCAACGGCATTTGCCAACGAAGTTACCGTTAGAACAGAAGCGGAGCTTAGGGCGGCTGTTGCTGCGGCGGGCAATGCGACAAGGACGATTATTGTTGCTGCTGATATTTACTTTGAGCAATCTACTGTAATCGCACTTCCTGTTGGCGCAAATATAACTTTGATTACAGATGGGCAGCCGCGAAGCCTAACGCGCACAACTCCGGGCGGAGCGCATTTTATGGCTCAGCAAGGTAGAACCCTTAATATCGGAATGGCGAATGACACTACGGGGATAAATGACTTGACGCTGACAACCAATATCTCTACAATTGCCACCGGTACGCATGGCGGAATATTTCTTACCGATGCAACCTTGAATATGTATGGCGGCTCTATAAGTGGTATAGGCGGCACTGCAACCGTGTCTGTCTTTAATGGCAGCGTCTTTAACATGCATAGCGGTGAGATAAGGGATAACATAACCACAATAGACGGTGGCGGCGTGTCTGTAAGCGAGCGCAGCACATTTAATATGCACGGCGGTACTATAAGCAATAACCAAGTCATAACCGCCGTTGGTGGTGGAGTCGGTGGTGGAGTGAGCGTTGGTTCGCAAGCAACATTTAATATGCACGGCGGCGTTATAAGTAATAATCAAGCCAACTCTTCCAGCGGCGGCGTGGTGGTCTGGGATGCAACATTTAATATGCACGGCGGCGAAATTGTGGGTAATGAGGCCACCGTCCACGGTGGTGGAGTACATGTCAGTTCGGGCACATTTAATATGCACGGCGGCACAATAAGCGGAAATGTCGCACCAATCGGCAGCGCAATATCAACCGGTTCCGATAATATAACCATATCCGGCTCGGTCAATATTGACGGCGGCGTGGTAAGCGTACCTACTGCGGTTAACCGAACAATCACAATCGCTGCAAATGGCGTGCTTAACGTCCCCGCAGGGCAGTCGCTTGTCGGCGGCGCGGCAAATCGCCCGATTTCGATTCTAGTCAACCCCGGCGGGCAAATTGTTGGCGCAGGTAATTTTGCCAACACAGCCGGTACAATAATCACCGGAAGCATAACCGGCCCTGCAACCTTCGACTGGAATTCCGCGCAAAACCGTTGGCAACAAGTCGCAGGCGGCAACGGCAACGGCAACGGCGACGCTTCCGTTACAACAGAAACCGAACTAAGAACGGCGATTTCTTCAGCAGGCAATGTGCCCATTACGATTATTATCGCCGACGACATTGCCCTTACGCAATCCGCCGGAATTGTGCTGCCCGGCGGCTCGAATATTACTTTGGTTACGGACGGCCAGCCGCGCAATTTAACGCAAACAGCCCAACATGCCTTGCATTTCAGCGTTATGACCGGAACAACCCTTAATATCGGCGTGGCGGACGACGCAACGGGCATAAATGATTTGACGCTGACAACCAATCTCTCCACACTCGCAACCTCGGTTCAAGGCGGAATAGATGTAAACGGCGGAACTTTAAACATGTTTGGCGGCAATATAAGCGGCATTTTAAGCAATATGAATGTACAAATCGGCAATGGCGGCGTCTTTAATATGCATGGTGGCGCGATTAGGGATAATGTAACCATGCTATCGGGCGGCGGCGTGATGGTCGCGCATAATGGCACATTTAATATGCATGACGGCGTTATAAGCGACAATATTGCCTCAACCGGCGGCGGCGTAAGCCTTGCCGCGACCACGGCCGTGTTTAATATGCATGGCGGCGAAATTACGGGCAACCAAGCCACAATTGCCGGCAGCGGCGGCGGCGGCGTAAATACCGGCCAGGGAAGATTTACCATGCATGGCGGCACAATAAGCGGCAATACCGGGCAGCTTGGCGCTTATAGCGCGATTGCAACCTTTTCCGATAATATTACCATAGAAGGCCCTGTAAATATCGGCGGCGGCGTTGAAAGCGCCGACCCCGCTCGCCGTACGATTACGGTTGGCGCGGCGGGTGTGCTTAATGTGCCTGCGGGCGAAACACTTGTCGGTGGTGCTGCAAATCGCCCGATTTCGATTCGGGTCGAATCGGGCGGGCAGATTGTGGGTGTGGGTAATTTCCATGACACGACAGGCGCGCTAATAACGGATGAAATTATTGGCCCTGCAACATTCGATTGGAATCCGGGGGAAAACCGCTGGCAGCAAGCCGTTGACACAACGGCACAAGACAATGCCGACATAACGGCGGCGCGGTCGGCCATAGAGGGCGCGACTTTTGCGGCAACACAGGCTAATGTTGGGAATATTAACCAAGCGCGGGCGGCTGTGCAGAATGTGCTGAATGTGCTGAATTTGCATGGCACAACCACGACAATTGTTGACGGCACATTCACGCCCGCCACGGCGGGAACTTCCGCCTTGCCCAATGGCATAAACGGCAGCTTCACCTTCACCGTGCAAATCAACAAGGGAACAGGCGCAACAAATCACAAACCAAATGACGCTGACGATTACGGCAACGCCGCATGTGGGCGAAATTACAACTGCCCTTCAACTTAACCAAGCCTTGATGCAGGGAGATGTAACCCTTGCAAATGATTTAATTGCAACAGGGGTCGCGGCCATAAACATACCCAATGGCCGCACTTTGACCATTACAAATGGCGCGGTGTTGACCCTTAACGACATAAACCTAAACATTAATGCTAACGATGCGGTCGACTGTTATACTACTTTTTATATATTTTCGGGAAGCATATTCGGGCAAGGCGCGGCGACAATAAATTTCAAAACGCCGTCGCCCGGATTGGCAACGTTTCGTGTTGCTAGGCTTATTGGTGCTGCAGGTAATTTCTTCGGCTTTGATGGCACAACTCCAATTGTTGCTCCATTTTACGGCCCCGACAATTTCACTTGGGAAGCTAATACGGGCTGGGTTCGTCAAGGGCAAGCTTTTGCAAATGCAGCAGACCTTAATGCCGCACTTGAAGCGGGCAATGTAACCCTAACCCAAAGTTTGACTGCTGATATTGACATTGTATTACCGGGTGGTGTAGGTGTGCGTACACTTATAATTCCAAGCGGCGTAACTTTAACCTTGGCAGGAACAAATCTTATTAATGGGAATGTGGTTCATATCGAGTCCGGCGGAAGCATTATAGGTCAGGTGGGTTCTGCTATCGTCCGACATGAAGGGTTTGCAGGCGCAGTAAGGGGCGATTTAGCTGGATTTAGGGAATTTGACAATATAACCCCGATTACAGGCCCTGCACGTATGCATAATCGCGACCTTGTGTGGCATGAAGGAAATTGGGTTAGCCAGCCACCGACCACTAATATTTGGTGGCCGGACGGTGATTTGGTTTTGTTGCGCAATTCTTTGATGACCTCTAGCCTATTCATCGACGTAGGGCGCACCTTAACCATTCCAAACGGCGTAACGCTTACAATGCAGACGGGTTCATCTGCCAATATATCCGGAACGGTCGCAATTCAAGACGGCGGACAATTTATTTCGGCGAACAATATTCCGATAATCACCATAACCCCAACGGGAAGCATTACCGGAGCGGGCGCGAATGTCCTGTTTATCGATTCGGACGGCGTATCGCCGCCCAATCTAAACCCGAATATCGTGATTCAGTATAGATGGGTTTCGGAACTTGGGGCGGCGGGCATGTGGCGGCGGGATTTTGCCGGGTTCACCAATCCGACTCTTATAGCCGATGCCCTAAATTCCGGAGAAGATGTTACGGTACACGGCAATGCGGGCAGCTTCTTTGGTGAAAATTTCGTTTTGCCGCAAGGACGCACCATAACAATTGCTAGCCCCGGAACTTTAAATACGCTAGTTAATGTTATTATGGAAGCCGATTCCACAATCCATTTTATGGGTGTGAATTCTAGCTTCATGGGTAGACCTGGGCCACCAATAACAACAACAATAACCCTTGCCGCAGGTGCGCAAATCACAGGCGATTTACGCACTTTCCGCCTAGCGGACGGGACAACGATTCCTGCTAGCATTACAGGCCCGGCTGTATTTGAATGGGAGTCGAATTTGTTAAACCCGGGAACAGACGGCTGGCGAGAGGTCGTTGGTGTGGGTGGAGCTATTGCCGAATTGGGAATTTCCGGCGAGAATGTGGCTAAAGCCCCCGAAGATGAGGAATATTACGGGGATGAAGATTATGGCGACGGTGAGGATTTGGACGACGATTATGACGACGCAGGCTATGGCGACGCAGGCTATGACGAGGATGAGGCCTCGGAAGCGGACGAACCCGCCGCCCATGACGGCGACAACGAATAGAATTACCTCCTTCATCATATCCGCAAGGATAACCAAAAAACCCCGCCACGGCGGGGTTTTTGCTTATTATCCAGTTCAACATATCAATCCTCCCCCCTATCGCTTATGCGCCGACTTATTATTACGATTATTTGTGAAAGGCCCATAACCGCCAGCCCCACCGCAGAAGCCACAAACAGCGGGCTGCCAAAGGATGTAATCCACGTGATTATAAGCGCGACAAAGAAGGTTGCGGCGGCGATTGCGCGGATGATATTGCTGACCTGCGCGATTTTTGAGGGCGCGCGCTGCGAAATTGCGCCGATTGTTATTCTTCTGATGAGGTAAATCAGCATACAGGCGCTGATTATCGTCAGAATATTGTTGGGGAAGGCCAGCCAAGCGACCCCCCTTTGATAGAGCGCGGCCTCGATAAACAGCGCGAAAAACATGATATAAAACATTTGATTGCCGACGCGATTCACGCGCGCCCGCTGCATTTCGTCCAATCCCGTTTTAAACATTTTCATCATCCTCCCAAAAAAGTTCATTAAGTGTTTTGTCAAGCACACGGCAAATAGCGGTGCACAGCTTTATTGTGGGGTTATAGTCGCCTTTTTCAATGGCGTTGATGGTTTGGCGCGAAACCCCCACGGCCTCAGCCAAATCCTTTTGTGTCATGTCCAAGGCCGCGCGCGCGGCCTTAACCTTCAAATTCCTGCCCATGGCATCACCTCCCATTGTATCGTCATTCCCGCGAAAGCGGGAATCCCCTATAGTGTAACATATATCATATTAAATGTCAAGTATATTTTACACAAAATTTAAAAAAATGGCCCATCCGAAAATGAGCCATAAAGTCGCAAATTATTGAGCAAGTGCCTCAACGGGATAGACGGACACTTTCTTCTTGGTTTTGCCCATGCGCTCATAACGCACGCGCCCATCCACCAGCGCAAAAAGATTGTCGTTTTTGCCGCGGCCAACATTGTTGCCGGGGTGGATTTTCGTTCCCCTTTGGGTGTAAAGGATATTGCCCGCGCGCACAACCTGCCCGTCGGCGCGCTTCGCCCCAAGGCGTTTTGAGGCCGATTCGCGCCCGTTGCGCGAGCTTCCTACGCCCTTCTTAGAGGCGAAAAATTGCAAATTCATCTTAATCATAATAATCACCTTTTCTAATAATCTCAATTTGATTTGGATAAACTTCCCTAATCTGCTCCAAGCCAAAGGCTAAGAGGTCAATCACAAGGCCTATTTCACGATTTTCGCCGCAAGCCGGCTCGAAGTCGATAAGGCCGCCTTCTTGTTCATATTTAAGCCTTGCCTCCGGCTTAAAACGGCTTTGAATAAAATTCACACAAGTGATTGCCAGGGCCGAAACCCCCGCACACACAAGTGCCTCTCCATGGTTTAAAATCCGAAAACGACGGACGCGACCGGCCCCGTCTTCATAAAAAGTCGCCTTAATCATGCGTTAATTGCGTCGATTTTAAGGGCGGTAAAAGGCTGTCTATGCCCTTTTTTGCGTCTATAGCCCTTTTTGGCCTTATACTTAAAGGCAATGACTTTTTTATGTCTGCCCTGCTCCAAAACTGTGGCGGAAACGCTTGCGCCCTCAACAAAAGGCGCGCCCACCTTGGGCTCGTCGCCCGAAACAAATAGCACTTTGTCAAAAACAAAACCTTCTTCGGGATTAGCCTCAAGCTTTTCAACTTTGATAATATCCCCAACGGCCACACGATATTGCTTGCCGCCCGTTTCAATAATTGCGTACATTCTATCACCTTTTTCCTATAGACTCACTGTACAGGGTTTTCCGAAGAAATTAGAACCCTGCCCATGTGGTGGATGAGTCACCGGGGACTCGAACCCCGGACAACCAGATTAAAAGTCTGATGCTCTACCGACTGAGCTAGTGACCCATGTATTATAGAAATCAGATGTCAGAAATCAGATGTCAGATGATGCATCCACTCTGACCTCTGATTTCTTACCTCTGACCTCTTCAGCGGGTGAATAACCGGATTCGAACCGGCGGCCTCCAGAGCCACAATCTGGCGCTCTAACCAACTGAGCTATATCCACCAAAATCAAAAACGTCATTCCCGCGAAAGCGGGAATCCCCTACCCTATAACAACAGCCGTCCCAGAGCCTTTAAACATCAAAATCGCGTCTTGGCCCATGGTTTCGTAGTCAAGGCTTAAATCAATAATCGCATTTGCGCCAAGTTTTTTCGCCTCTGCCTTAATTTCCTTCATGGCAATTTTGCGAACCTTGATAATCATCTCTTCATGGCTGACAGAACGCCCCTTAGCAAATGCCCGCGCAAAAGCCGCCATTCCGCGCCCAAAGCCGGCCCCCTCGGCCACCTGCACAAAAACCGGGCCTTTGTATTCCAAAATCTTCTTCCCCTCCAAAATCGGAGTAGTAACAACCAACATACCGGCACCTCCAAAAACTGATAACTGATAACTGATAACTGATAACTGTTTAATCGTGCCCGCAGGGATTCGAACCCCGGACCCACGGCTTAGAAGGCCGTTGCTCTATCCAGCTGAGCTACGAGCACATATCAAGAGGTCAGAAGGCAGATGTCAGATTTTTCTGACCTCTGACCTCTGATTTCTGCCCTCTTTCTCAACTCGGGGTGAAAGGATTTGAACCTTCGACCTCGTGATCCCAAATCACGCGCGCTACCAAGCTACGCTACACCCCGTTATATTTATTGGCGAGGACGCCTAAAAACCAAAACCATGCCAAAGCCGCCCGGAACGGCGTTGCTTTCCACAAATTCCCATCCGTTCGCCGCTTGGTCGTTTATCATATCTTCCATTTCAGAAGCCATTGCCGAAAAGCTTGCTGTCGAAACTGTTTCGACTTTATATTGATAATTTGTCATTCCCCTACCCCATTTTAAGCATTTTTAGTAAGTCTTTCGGCGAATCCACTAAGAAACACGCGCCCGCATTCTCAAGCTCGGCTTGGCCGCCATATCCCCACAAACAGCCCACACTTGTGATATTGTGGGCTTTTGCGCCCAATATATCATATTTGCGGTCGCCTATCATTGCTACTTTTAGTTTGCGGTCTTTGTCAAGGGAGTCTAAGACATGGGCGATTATTTCGGGCTTTTCGCTGCGGCTGCCATCCAAATTCGCTCCTGCGATAATGTCGAAGTAATGCGCAATTCCAAAATGGCTTAGGATTTTTTCGGCATAAATGGTAACTTTAGAGGTGGCAACGGCCATATTTGCGCCACGCGCTTTAAATTCGGCCAGCATTGCCTCGATTCCGGGATAAAGCCTTGCTTCAAACATGCCCCTCGCCGTAAAATCCTCGCGATATTTGGCAACCAGCCCCTCAACCTGCTCGTCCGCAAAATCCCCAAGCATATGGAAACCCTCACGAATCGGCGGCCCAAGCAAATCGTCAAAATTAAACCCGTCCTCAACCCCAAAACCAAAACAACCTAAAGCATACATAACAGAATCTATTATGCCCTCTTTAGAATCCACCAAAGTGCCATCCATATCAAACAACAACAAATCATACTCCACAACCCAAACCCCCAAAACCAAACACGAAAATCCATCAAATATCTAATTTCTAATATCTAGTATCTTCATTCTCCAGCTGAACAAGCCCTCGGCCTATTAGTACGAGTCAGCTGAATGCATTACTGCACTTACACCTCTCGCCTATCAACCTTGTGGTCTACAAGGGGCCTTACTGGCTTTTGCCATGGGAAGT
>JAITMQ010000131.1 GCA_031277225.1 Clostridiales bacterium
TTCCCATGCAAATTACATAGTCAACGGCATTAAAAGGCGGCGCAAAACCGAGGGTATAGCAGCCAATATCGCCCGCAACTATCGTGTCTTTGCGCTTAGCCAGCTCTACAAAGAAGCCGCGATGCGGACAGCCCGAACATAGAACGGGCGGGCGCGGCGGAATGTCGTGGGTTTCGATGTCCAAAGTCGGCTTATGATGGCCAAAAACGGCGGCGCGGATGGCATCGGGCGTTTTTTCGCCATAGGGCGGCAAAATCGGGATGGCGTGATAGCCGCGGCGTTCGACCCAATGCTGCAAATAGGGGTCATTTTCCTCGATTATATAGACCTTGTCGGGGTCCACTTGGCGGTAAAATTCGTCCAGAACGCTGTCGGGCAGGGGATGGGTGAAGCCGAGTTTTAGGTATGTTGCGTCGTCGCCAAAGACTTCCTTGGCGTAATTTACGCAAATGCCCGACGCAATCACGCCGATTTTTCCGCCCTCGATAATGTGATTTAGTTCCGTAACCTCGGAAAATTTTTCCAAAACGGCCAGCTTGTCCTCCAGCCGAATACGCAAATCCACCGCAAAACTCGGAATCGGCAGGAATTTGCGGACATTTTTAACATATTCCTTAGGCTCGATTTCAACGCGCTCGCCAAGCTCAACAATGCTTTTGGAATGGGCAACGCGCGTGGTTATGCGAATCAGGACGGGCGCGTCAAAACGCTCGCTCAGCTCAAAGGCCGTTTTCATCATGTCCAGGCACTCTTGGCTGTCAGAAGGCTCTAACATGGGAATTTTTGCATGGGGCGCAAAATTGCGATTATCCTGCTCGTTTTGCGAGGAATGCATACCCGGCTCGTCCGCCGTAATCAGCACCATTCCGGCATTTATGCCCGTGTAGGCAAAGGTAAACAGCGGGTCGGCGGCGACATTCACGCCGACATGCTTCATTGCGCAAAGGGCGCGCACGCCGCCAACGGCAGCCCCTGCCGCCGCCTCAAGGCTGACTTTCTCGTTGGGCGCCCATTCGGCGTGCAAGCCGTCATAAGAAAGCAAGTTTTGCAAAATTTCTGTGCTGGGCGTGCCGGGATAGGCGGAAGCAAAGCGCACGCCCGCTTCCCATGCCCCGCGGGCCAAGGCCTCATTGCCCGTCATTAAGACTTTCATCATTCGTCCCCCTTTATTTAATTTTTAGCAGTTAAAGCAAGCGCTAAGGAAAGCAGTTTTTCTTGAGTTGTCGCCCCTCTGGAGGTTAGGATTATCGGCACTTTTGCGCCCAGAATACAGCCCGCCATGGTCGAATTCGCCAGATATATCAGCGTTTTGCCGAGGATATTGCCGGCGGCGATATTCGGGGTCAGCATAAGGTCGGTTTTGCCCGAAATTTGGCTTTCATAGCCCTTTAAAGCCGCAGATTCCGGGCTTATTGCCAAGTCAAAAGAAATTGGCCCTTCAAGCGTACATGCGCCAAATTCCCCGGCGGCCGCGCGCCGCATAAGCTCCGCCGCCTCCGCTGTTTCGGGCATTTTTGGATTGACACTTTCTGCGGCGGCAAGAGCGGCGACTTTAGGATTATTATAGCCCAAAGAGCGCATAAATCTCAGCGCATTTGTTAGAATTTGGGCTTTTTGCTCCAAATCGGGATTGGGAACCATGCCGCCGTCGGTTATAAATAGCAATTTATGGTAATTTGGACATTCAAAGGCGGCGATATGCGACATAAGGCCGCCCAGACCAATGCCGTTTTCCCGATTAACAACGGCTTTTAAGAGGTCGCCGGTGGCGATTCCGCCCTTCATGAGAACATCCCCGCGCCCCTCTTTAATCAACGAAACGGCCTCAGCCGCACTTAAATCCCCCGCCAAAAATTCAATGCCCCATTTGGCGCGGGCTTCCTCTAAAGCCGCCATGGAATGGCCGTCGGCCTCGCCCGCCAGCACAACTTTTCGCGCGCCCGCGCCCGCGGCCAGCTTTCCCTCAACTTCCGCAAAATTTTTAATCATAAGAATCCTCCAATAATCCCTAAAAGCTCATCTTTTCCTTGTTTGGTTTCCGAAGAAAAAGGCAGTAATATCATTTCCGCGTCGGCCTCGATTGCCTCACGGATAATTTTGACATGTTTTGGCACTTGCGACCGCTTGATTTTATCCATTTTTGTCAGCACAAAAATAATACGGATATTATAGTGCCGCAACCACTCAACCATCTGCAAATCCAGCTGTGATGGCGCATGGCGTATATCAATCAGCAAAACAATGGCCTTAAGTTGTTCTCGGCCATAGAGATATTTTTCAATCATTTCGCCCCAACGCTGAATTTCCGTCTTGGGGGCCTTTGCATAACCATATCCCGGCAAATCGACAAAATACAGCGCGCCCTCGATGTCATAAAAATTTATCGTGCGGGTTTTGCCCGGATTTTGGCTGACTCTGGCCAGGGATTTGCGGTTTATAAGGCAGTTTATAAGCGACGATTTGCCCACATTAGAGCGGCCGACAAAGGCCACTTCGGGGCGCATATCCTCGGGATATTGATGCGGGGCCGCCGCAACCGCCGCCAAATTAACATTATGAATTTTCATCTTGCGCATCTCCGATTTATATGTTAGTCTATATTTAAGCACTAGTCTATATTTAAGCAAATGAAAGGCGGGATATTATGAAAAAAATACTTTTTATAACTTCGCAATACCGAGCCACCGACATTCTGGTTCAGCGAACGATGGACATGGCAAAGAAAGAGGGCATCGAACTTAAATTCGAGGTTAAGGGGGAAACCGAGGCCTTCGCGCTTTTGGCGCAAGAGGATTTTGATTTGATTTTGCTAAATCCCATGCTTCGTTTCCTTGTTAACAATACGGGCGAAAACGCGCTTCCCAAAGGGATTCGTGTGGAAACCATCGGCAGCAAAACCTATGGCTCGCTGGACGCGGCTTCGTTGCTGCAATTAATAATGAAGAATGAATAAGGAATAATTGAGTGTTATTCGTTCTTCTTGACCCTCTTCATTAAGTCTACCACGGCATCCAGGGGCTTTTTGTTTTCAAAGAGGATTTTGTTGATTTCCTCGACGATTGGCATGTCCACCCCATGACTTTTGGCCAAAGCCAGCACGGTTTTGGCCGTATTTATGCCCTCGACGGCCATATTCACCTCTATAAGCACCTGTTCGGCGCTTTTTCCCTGCGCCAAAAGATTCCCGCCGCGCCAATTTCTGGAATGTTTGCTGGTGCAGGTTACAATAAGGTCGCCAATGCCGGAAAGCCCCGCAAAAGTGTATTCATTCGCGCCCAAAGCCACGCCCAAGCGCGCAATTTCGGCAATTCCGCGCGTCATAAGCCCCGCCTTGGCATTGTCGCCAAAACCAAGCCCGTCGCTTATCCCCGCCGCCAGCGCAATCACATTTTTCAGCACCCCGCCAAGCTCTACGCCTATAATATCGCTGCTTGTATAGACCCGAAAACTCTCGTTTGCGAAGAGATTTTGCAGTCTTAGCGCGGTTTCTTCGCAGGGCGAGGCGGCGACAACCACCGTGGGCATATTGCGCGAAACCTCCTCGGCGTGGCTGGGGCCGGAAAGGCAGGCAATTTTGCACATGGGCGCTAATTCCTTGAGATATTCGGTTATGCGTTGTCCGCTTTCAATCAGCCCCTTGGAAACATTAACCAAAACCTGCCCCTCTTTAAGCAGGGGGGCTAAATTCGGCATAACATTCGGAATATCCTTCGAGCTTAAAGCCACAACCAAAACCCCCGCATCCACGCCCTCATTTGGGCAGGCGGTGATTTTTATGCTTTCCGGAATTATAATTCCGGGAAGCGAGCGTTCGTTTTCGCGCGTGGTCGAAAGCAAGTCCGCAAGCTCCGGCCGAGGCTCGAACATTATTACCTCATGCCCATTTTTGTTCAGCAAACAAGCCAAGGCAATTCCCCAGCTTCCAAAGCCAATCATGCTAATCTTTTCCATAATCACCGTATCCCCGCGAAAGCGGAGACCCCCTCGTAATTCACGAGCCGTATTTACTCCAAAATATGTTGGTCTACAAGGCGCACTAAATCCGCAATATCGGGCTTGCTCAGCTGTGCCGTTGCTCCTAACGATTCGCCTTTAACACGCGCCTGCTCATTGATAATAGACGAGAAAATTATCACGGGCAGATGCTTTAAATGCTTATCATCGCGAATGAGCTTTAACAGCCTGTGTCCGTCCATTCTGGGCATTTCGATGTCGGTAATCACCATTTTAACGAATTTTTCCACGGGATGGCCGGAATTTTTATAGCTTTCCAAAAGTTCCCAGGCTTCCTCGCCATTGCGCAACATGGTCAAATTCGTGTATTCTGCCTGACTAAGCGCGTCCACCAACATCTTGCTGAGTGCCGGCGAATCGTCAACCATTAATATGGGCTTGTCGGAATGTGCGCGGTCGCCAAGGTTTTTGAGGTCGTCAAGATTTACGCCGGATTCGGGCGAAATATCTTGCAAAATCTTCTCAAAATCCAAAATGGTAATCAAACGGTCTCCCAGGCGGGCAATGCCCGTGGCGAGGCCGTCTTGACCCCCGTAAATGGCGGCGTCGGGCTTTTCGATTTGCTCCCAACTAAGGCGGTGAATTTCTTCGACGGCGTGGACGTGAAAGGCAGAATATACCCGATTAAAATTGGTGATGATGAAGATGTCCATTTGGGTATTGCCGGATTCGGGATGCCCTAAATAAGCCGGAAGATTAATCAGGGTCATCATATTGCCGCGGGGATTAAAAACCCCCTCCACATATGGATTGGAATTTGGCATTGGCGTAACTTCGTGATATTTCATCAATTCTGAAATTTTCGCGACATTGATGCCATAATGCCGCCCGTCAATCGTGAACTCCAAAATTTCAAGCTCATTTGTGCCGGACTCCAAAAGTATTTCTTGCTTCTTTTTCTGTGGCATAATTACCTCCTTGAGAAAATTAATATATGCTAAATCTATTATAACAAATAATTTCTGAAATTGCTAGCTTTTTTTTAAAATTTTGATTTGCTTGCAAACTTTAAGAAAATGTGGTATTATTATTGAAAGTTTTAGGAGGTGGCGAAATGAATGTGGGGGGTCGACATTGGTTGAATATACGTCAAGCGAGGGTCATTTCCGCTTTCGCAGGAATGACGGGAAACAATTTGAGGATTAGGAGGAAAAGATATGTTGGATATTAAGATTTTGCGGAATGAATTTGAGGGCGCGGCGCAGGCTTTGGCGCGGCGCGGCAATGAGGAATTGGATTTGCGGCCGTTTTTGGGCCTGGACGAGCGGCGCAGGGCTTTGATTTTGGAAGTTGAGGAATTAAAAGCGCAGCGCAACGCCGCCTCAAAAGACGCGGCGGCCAATCGCGACGAAATGCGGGAATTGTCGGCCAAAATCAAAGAGCTGGACGGCGAACTCGGCGCGCTTGAAGCCGAACTTGAGGCGTTTTTGCTGGGCTTTCCGAATTTGCCGCATGAATCCGTGCCCGACGGGGCGGATGCCGACGACAATGTCGAAATGCGTCGATATTTAGAGCCGCGCGCCTTTGATTTTGAGCCGCAGGCCCATTGGGATTTGGGCAAAAATCTCGGAATTTTGGACAATGAGGCCGCGGGCGCAACCACGGGCAGTCGCTTTATGTTTTTAAAGGGGGCCGCCGCACGTATGGAGCGCGCGCTTATGAATTTCATGCTTGACATTAACACCGAAGAAAGCGGATATACCGAGGTTTTCCCGCCTTTTATCGCGCATGAGCGGTCAATGCTCGGCACGGGTCAGCTCCCTAAGTTCAAGGACGATGCCTTTAAACTCGAAGGTCGGGATATGTATTTAATTCCCACATCCGAGGTTACTGTAACAAATATGCATCGCGAGTCGATTCTGCCTGCGGCCGATTTGCCCATAAGCTATACGGCATTTTCCGCCTGTTTTAGGGCTGAG
>JAITMQ010000001.1 GCA_031277225.1 Clostridiales bacterium
CAGAGGTCAGAAAGATGGAGGTTTGGGATGAAACTTGATGAGAGGATGGATATTGAGGGGATTTTGGGGGATTTGGAGAATTATCGGCCTCGGCGCAAGGGTTGGGTTTGGCGCGAGGAGATGCCCGATTTGGAGATGGGCGGATTTTCCTATAAGGACATGTCAAAGCCGCTAAAAGAGGGCGTTGCGCTTGTAACGGCGCATCATTTTGGCGGAATTGACCCACAGCCCGCGCCCGTGATTACCACGGAAATTGCGTCGGGGCGTTTTGAGGACGATATTCGGCGTATGCGCATGGCGGCGCATCATGGCGCAGACCATATTATGGTAATTCGCACGGCGGGGCAAAGCCACTTTGAGGGGCTTATTGAGGGCACGCCGCAGGGCGTTGGCGGCGTTCCGATTACGCGAAAACAGGTGCGCGCACAGCGTAAGGCCCTTGACATGATTGAGGACGAAGTTGGCCGCCCCATAAATTACCATTCATATGTCAGCGGCGTGGCAGGCCCCGATATTGCCGTAATGTTCGCTGAAGAGGGCGTTGGCGGCGTGCATCAAGACCCGCAATATAATGTAATTTATCGCAATATCAATATGGTGCGTTCTTTTGTGGATGCCTGCGAGGCGAAAAAGATTATTGCGTGGGCGGGGCAGGCGCAAATTGACGGCGCGCATAATGCTAACGCAACCGCGAAGGATGCGTGGAAGGTCATGCCCGAACTTTTGGTACAACATGCCATAAATTCCATATTTTCGGCGAAGGTTGGCGTGCCAAAATCCAATATTTGCCTGTCAACCGTTCCGCCAACGGCCGCCCCCGCGCCAAGCCTCTATATGGATTTGCCCTATGCCGTGGCTTTGCGCGAGTTTTTCAGCGAATATCGTATGCGCGCGCAGATGCATACCAAATATATCCAGTCGTCCACGCGCGACGCAACGGTAACCCATGTGCTGAATTTGCTGATTTCTAAGCTTACAAGCGCGGATATTCAGTCCACAATTACGCCCGACGAGGGGCGCAATGTTCCCTGGCATATTTACAATATCGAGGCGTTAAACACCACGAAACAGGCGCTTGTGGCCATGGACGGGCTGATGGATATGCTGGAATTAAAGCATGACGGGCCTCTGCGCGAAAAAGCGCGGGAAATTCAAGAGCGCGCCGTGCTTTTCCTTGAGGAAATTCTTGAAGTCGGCGGCTATTTTGCGGCTGTCGAGGCCGGGTTTTTCGTGGATTCCGGCAATTATCCGGAGCGCGGCGGCGATGGCATTGCCCGCGACATAAATGGCGGCGTTTCGGCAAATACCGTCATTAAGCGCGAAAAGGACTATTTCGCGCCCGTAACCGCGCATTATGGCTATAATAATGTTGCCCAATATGGCGGCGACCCCGCAGACCCCGCCGCGCTAATCGGCGGCTGTACCCTCACGAAGCCCGAAAAAATCGTCTATATCGACGAATTAGACCCGGAGGACAATGTTTACGAGCGGATGAAGCCCGTGAAGAAATACCATGATGGCGGGGTTTTGCGGCCGGAGATGGAATGGATGGCCGACGGCACGGTGCTGGTGAATTTTATGTTTCCGGCGGGGCTGAAAGTGGCTGAGGCGGCGGCTTTGGAGGCCGCGCGGCAGATGAATCTTGCCGATGCGGAAATCATCCACCGCGAGGTTTTGCACGCCGCCGAGGGTACGCGTATTGAGCTGAAGGGCCGCCTAAATATTGACATTGACGTGGCGAGCTTGACGATTGCGCCCGAACCCGACACTTTAAGCGACGACGAGATTTTTGCGGCAATCGCAAATCGGCCTATGACCGTGGTTTGCGGCACTATCGGGCAGGACGAACATTCTGTGGGTCTGCGTGAAATTATAGACATTAAGCATGGCGGAATTGAAAAATATGGCATAAAAGTGCATTATCTTGGCACTTCCGTGCCCGCCGACAAGCTTGTGAATGCCGCAATTGAGCTTAATGCCGATGCGATTTTGGCCAGCGTGATTATTAGTCATGACGATATTCATTACAAAAATATCGCGACAATTGACCGTTTGGCCCGCGAAATGGGCGCGCGCGACCGCCTGACCTTTGTGGCGGGCGGCACACAAATTACGCCCAAAATTGCCGTAAATAACGGCGCAGACGCGGGTTTTGGGCGGGGAACGAAGGGCGCGCATGTGGCTTCGTTTTTGGTGAAAAAAAGGGAGGAGAGAGGGAATGGCTAGAGTTTGCGGGTGGTGCGGATGAGTAATTTGTTGGCGGTGCCGATTTTGTTGGTGCTAAGCGTGGCCATGGGCGCGCTGATTGGGCTTCAATGGTTTCCGCAAAAGGACGGCGGGCCGCCGCGAAAGCCGCTTCCGGAGCGGGTTGCGGTGGCTTTGGCTGTGCTTTTCGGCGCAATTTTTGTAACCATAGTTGTACTTGCAGTAATTGGATAGAGGTGTACAAATTGAAAATTGACGCACTTGTGGCAGAAATTGGCTCAACCACCACGATTGTTAACGCTTTTTCCCTAAATCCCGCGGAATTTTTGGGTCAGGGCGTTGCGCCCACAACGGTTTTGCAGGGGGATGTGGCCATTGGCCTAAAGGCCGCAAAGGCCGATTTACAGCGGAATTTAGGGCTTGGCGAGCTTCGCACCGCAAGATTTTTGGCGACATCTTCGGCGGCGGGCGGCCTGCGAATGACGGTGCATGGGCTGGTCTATGACATGACCGTCAAAGCGGGGCGGGAAGCGGCTTTGGGGGCTGGGGCGAATATTGTTTTGGCTACTGCCGGTAAACTTGAAAATATAGACTTGGGCGATATTGAGGCCGCAAGTCCTAATTTGATTTTGCTTTCGGGCGGCACGGATTATGGCGACCGCGAGGTGGCATTATACAACTCAGAGTTGCTTTTGCAACTGAAAGTATCATTGCCGCCCGTAATTTATTGCGGCAATGTTCAAAATCAGGCCGCAATCAAGGAAAAATTTGCCAAAGCAGGCAAGACTCTGTATATTACCGAAAATGTCTATCCGCGCTTGGATGAACTGAATATCGAACCCGTACGAAGGCTGATTCATAGGGCTTTTGAGGAGCATATCACGGCCGCGCCCGGTATGGAAAGTATACGAAAAATTGTTGACGGGGCGATTATGCCGACGCCCGGCGCGGTGATGGATGCGGCGGCGATTTTGCGCGAAATTCGGGGAGATTTGGTGGTTATTGACGTGGGCGGCGCGACGACGGACATTCATTCGGTTACGGATGGTTGCGAGGAGGTGGCCGCCATGCAAATTGCGCCCGAACCACGGGCAAAACGCACCGTTGAGGGCGATTTGGGTCTTTTCGTGAACGCGCGAAATTTGGCGGAATCTGTAGGCCTTGACCTGCTTGAGCGGGAACTCGGCTTCAATCCCGAGCCGATTTTTCGCGACTATAACGCCATTCCCGCGACCCCGGAGCAGGCAGAACTTGCCGTGCGGCTGGCCTATCATGCCGCCGCCCGTGCCATAGCCCGCCATGCGGGGCATCTGCGCCATAGCTATAGCCCAAAAGGCCGCCAAACTCACGCTTTCGGCAAGGATTTGACGGCCGTGAAATTCCTTGTGGCGACGGGCGGGGCATTGACGCGCCTGCCGCAAGCCCCCGAAATAATGTCAGAACTTGCCAAAATTAATACAAATAGTATCATGCTTTTTCCGAAGTTCGACAACCTAAAAATCTTAACTGATAGTAAATATATTATGGCAAGCTTGGGTGTTTTGTCGCGGGAATTTCCGGGCGAGGCGCGCGATTTGCTGGAAAAATATGTGAGGGAGGCCTAAAATGAACCCGCGTTTGATTATAAATCTTGAGAAATTGGTGCATAATGCAAACTTTTTGTCGCAACTTTGTCATAAACACGGAGTATCATTTGCGGCCGTAACCAAGGTTTTTTGCGCCGACCCGCAAATGGTGGCGGCACTCGCGCCGCTTAATATCGACTTTTTGGCGGATTCCCGCCTTGAAAATATCGCCGCATACCCCGCCGTGCGCCAAAAAACCATGCTTTTGCGCCTGCCGACCCCCGCGCTCGCCCCCGATGTGGTGCGGCTTTGCGATATTTCGCTTAACTCGGAGTTGTCAACAATTACTGCACTGGCGGAAGCGGCGCGCTCGCAGGGCAAAACTCATGGTATACTTTTGATGATTGACTTGGGCGATTTACGCGAAGGCATTTATCACGATGAAACCGCGCAAATCATGGAAATTTGCCGCTTTGTCCTTGCGCAAAAAGGCCTCACACTTGAGGGCATCGGCACAAATTTGACATGCTATGGCTCGGTTTTGCCCTCGGCGGCCAATTTAGGGCGTTTGAGCGATATTGCCGAGGAAATTGAGGCAAAATTCGACACTAAACTGCCGATAGTTTCGGGCGGCAATTCTTCCTCCCTAAATATGTTAGTCGAGGGGCAAATTCCCAAAAAAGTAAATAATCTCCGCCTTGGCGAGTCCCTGGTTTGCGGCCTCGAAACCGCCTATGGTCAGCCTTTTCCCAGCCTTAAGCAGAACATTATAACCCTTGAGACACCGATTATCGAAATCGCAAAAAAACCCTCCATGCCCGAGGGCCGGACGAATATTAACGCTTTTGGTGAGAAAATAATCTATACTGACCGTGGTATGCACCTGCGCGCAATCGCCGCCATTGGCCGCCAGGACACCCATTGCGAGGGTCTGACGCCGCTTGACCCCGGCGTGGAAATTGTGGGTGCAAGTTCCGACCACCTAATTCTCGACATAACCCGCGCCAAATCCCCAAAAATCGGCGACCCCCTGCGCTTCTCCCTCTCCTATGGCGCGGTTTTGGCAGGTTTTACCAGTAAATATGTGGATAAGTTCTATGAGGCAGCCCTCTAAATCTTTGCTGTCGGTATATATTATAAAGTCTGCTAATTGTCTATATATCGGCTCTCTCCCGGTGAGAATTGTCTGAATTTGCGCAGGATTCGCCAGCAGAGGGCGAGTATTGTCGTTTTTTAGGCGTTTTTGCAGGGTCTTAGCGGACGCTTCCAAGTAGATTATGCTGCAGTTCTGCTTCAGCGTGGCTTGGTTCTGCGGATTCACCGGAAAACCGCCGCCCGTTGCGATTACATGACCCTCCAGAAGGGCAATTTTTTTGCCGAATTCATGCTCTAGGCTACGAAAAAAATCTTCACCAAAAGTAGCGAAGATTTGCGAAATACTCATATTCATATGCCGCTCAATTTCCAAGTCAATGTCAAAAAGACCCATACCAAGCTTATGGGCTAAAATGCCGCCCAGAGCGGATTTTCCCGCGCCCGGAGGGCCAATTAGTGCAATATTGGTTTTACCTGTCATGTCGCGGATTTCTCGACACAATCGCGCTGGCTTGGGCGATGGCGGCGATAATATCCACTTCAAATTGCGCCTGGATATTGTTGATTTTCGTGTACAATTCGCCCTTTTTGGTAACCACATATTTCGCGGGCAATCTGTTCAACGAAATCGCCAAAATGTCGTGCAGGCAATTGTCGCAGGTGCAGGCGTTTAGGCTTTCCAGCACGGTTTCCAGCTGGTCCAGCACGCAAACTTCCATGTAATTCCGAATTTCAAGACTGTCCTTATTCAAAACAACCCGTCTTCCTCTCGCGATAGCCATATTAATTCTCCTTGTATTTAAAAATTTATATCTAAAAGAATCTATTTAGATTTGCAAATAGATTTTCGGCCAAGAACTTCGGGATGATTTTATGCCATGTGATTTGATAGGCCTTTACGGCCTGAAAAACCAGCATACCAACCCCGTCAAACGCCATAATACCGGGCTTTTTCACTTGTGTTAACCATGGGTTTCCTGCGGGATAGTTCATGTCAAAAACTACACTAAAATCCAGTTTGGGCAATAGGCGCACAAGCTCTTCCGGCGTGGCGGAGGTGGCCTGCATAAAAAGGTCGCCCCGCGCAGGTTCGGCCGCGATTTTCGCCTCCATTTCGTAGTTTTCGAGGGCAAATCTTAACAAATTGTCAGCATTTTCTTCGCTACGATTAATTATGGTGAGGCGGCGGCAGCCAAGTTGCGACAGCGCATCCACAGCGGCGCGCGCGACCCCTCCCGCCCCAAAAATCGTTGAATTTTCAACCTTTTCAACCCTAAAATATTTCAAAATCTCCAGAATCCCGTCAATATCGGTATTATAGCCGATATAGCCACTATTTGTATATTTCAGCAGATTGACCGATTGTACCCTTTCGGCGGATTCATGCAGGGCAAATGTCAGCGGCAAAACGGCGGTTTTATGGGGCGCGGTTACATTTACTCCGCCCACGCCAAATTTATGAAGCGCCGCCACGGCCTCCTCCAGCTCATGCGGCTCTACATTAAATGGCATATAATGTAAATTGTGAGACATTGCAGTTGCCAATAAATTGTGTATATGCGGGGATAAACTATTAGTAATGTTTTGGCCAATCAGTCCACCCAAATCCACATTTTGAATTAAATCATTAAGATTCATCGCCGCTCCTTGCAAAAGCCCGCAAAACAAGCCTTTCCGGGTATCTTTTTAATTTGACTTGCCATTCGTCGCGGGCGGCAATTGGCTTGGTTAAAACCGTGTAAATGCCCGCGCGCTGCCCAACCCAGCAATCTGTAAAAATTTGGTCGCCGATTAGGACAACTTGTTCTTTTGGCAGACCCAGCATGTCCAAAGCCCGCAAAATCCCGCCAAGTCGCGGCTTTTTGGCCTTCCAAACATGAGGATAGCCTAAATTTTTGTTAAAATTTTCCACGCGCTCTTTGCTATTATTCGACAAAAAGGCGATGGCGAAGCCCATATCGTTTAAACCGCGCAAAAACGCCATTGTATCGGCGCAGGGTTCGGGCACATCAAAGCTTGCAAGGGTATTGTCAATGTCAAAAATTAGGCCGCGAATGCCGCGCTCCCAAAATTTGCCATAGTCAATATGCCGCACCGATTCCGCCATTTCGGCAGGGAAAAAACGCCTAAAAACCGCCATTATGCAAAATGCAGGTCAACTTCAAAAACCTGCCCTCCTCTGATAAATATGGGCATACAGAGCAATTTAGAGCCCGATTGCACAAATTCCAGGCCCGTGCCGCCGATTACATATGTGGGCGGCGTGATATTCACATTCAAACCCAGCCCAAACAGCGCAAGTGCGGCATTTCCCGAGATTATATTGGCCAGCTCCATTATGCAGGATTGCGCCATATCGTCCATTCTTGTGGGATTTACGCCCGCCATAAATTTCGACGCCAAATAGAGCCCGCAACCTTCGTCCATTGTGAAGACCACTTCGCCCTTTAAATCGCCATTAAACCCGATTACGACAGCAACATCGCGCGGCGAATACGGCGGCAGCTTGAAAGAAACCTTGCCAAGCCTGCCTTCATAGCCGCAAATTCCCGACAGCGAACGCTGCGTCCCCACCAAAAAAGGGTTGATATATTCAGCTTTCATTCAATCACCTCAAACTTGTTAGGCGACCTCTATTAGCCTGCTTTCGCCATATTTCCGAGCGTTTTTTCGCCAGGTGCCGCCACGGGAAATTGTGCGTGCCCGAAGGCACGTGCGATTTTCCGGGGTGGCGCATGGTGAAAAACAAGCCGGAAAGATGGCGGAATGAGGCTAATAGAGGTGGCCTCAATGCATTATACCACAGCTTGAGAAATTTTACAAGAACAACTTTATCGGGCATGTATTAAAATATCTGTGCCTGTGGGTAAACTTAGGCCGCGCGCCATCTGCTGATAGACCGCCGCATCGGGGTTTTCATGCGCAAGGTCGCTATAAATCACGCGCGGAACAAAGCCGCTTTGCGTCAAAATTTCGCGGGCAAAATCCACGGGCTGGCCGATTACATCGGGTACTACAACCAGCGGCGCGCGCCCATCGTCGCCCAAATGCAGGACAATCGGCGTGTCGCCCGTTGCGCGAACGCCCGCAGGCGGAAATTGCGAGGCGACAAAATTTCCGCCGCCATTAAAATCAAAGGCGCGACCCAGCGAATTTAGGTGATTTATGGCCTGTTGCACGCCCATTCCGACGAAATTTTCGACAAATTCCGACTCGTGGAGAATGCCCGGAGTTTCGACAGCCGTGCAGGGCGCAATTGCGCGCAGGCGAATGATTTCCGTCGCCATTTCCCTAAACATGGGCACAACGGAGGTGAAGCCGTCGTCATAGACTTCCGGCGGTATATCGTGCAATAATACTTGAATCAAATATCGAGGATTTTCGACAGGAAAATATCCAATATATGACAGCGACCAGGTGAAGTCGGGGTCATCTTGCAGACCCTGCTCGCCCGTGGCGGTCTTGCCGCCCTGCGTAAAGCCCTCAATTGCGGCAAGACGGCCCGTTCCGTCAGTTACGGTTGCGGCCATGGCGCGGCGTATCCAATGCGAAATTTCGGGCGCAATCACCGCGCGTTGCGGCGAGGTATTTTGGGAAAAAATGACAGAACCGTCGGGGCTCATGACATGAGAAACCACATGGGGACGCACGACATAGCCGCCGTTAATCAGGCTTGCGAAGGCCGCAATCGACTGAATCGGCGTGGTTGTGAAGCGTTGCCCAAAGGAAGAAGTTGCCAATTCCGTAGCATTTAGTTCATTCACGGCGAATACTAATCCGGGATTTTCGCCCGGCAAATCGATTCCCGTAATCACGCCAAAGCCGAAATCCCGCTGATAACGCCAAAAGGCCTCACGCCCGACGGCCTCGGCAATTTCAATATGCGCCATATTACAAGATTCGGCAATCGCCTGCGTTAGGTTAATTTGCCCATGCCGCCGCCAACAGCCGATTCTCATGCCCGCGCGCTCGACATAGCCATGGCAATAAAACACTTGATTCGCCGAAATTACGCCCATATCAAGGGCTTTTGCGGCTGTGAAGGATTTATAGATGCTACCCGGCTCTAAAGTCGCCGTTACATTAAAATTCGCCCAAATTCGAAATAATTCGTCAAAAAATTCTTGACTGCCGTGGGTTAATTCGTCGAAATGTGCGACATTTTGCGTGGTTAGCCCCTCAATCAGCGACGGATTATTCGCGTCAAAGCCGGGATATTGCACCATTGCGATAATTTCGCCCGTTTGCGGCGTCATCACAATAATCGAACCATGCGCCGCCTGCGACATTTCCGCCCAAGGAATAATGTTTTCTTCGGCAATTCGCTGAATATTCAAGTCCAAAGTCGTGATAATATCGCCGCCATGCACGGGCGGAATACGCTGTGTCATAATATGCCCGTCTGCGCCAAAAACCGTCATATTTCGCCCCGCCTGCCCCGCCAAAAGATGGTGATAATAATGCTCCAAACCCCACCAAACCCCGTGATTAAAGCCCAAAACGGGGGCGGCCAAAGGCCCGTGCATATAGGAACGCTGGCTTGTCCCGCTGAAGGAAATGTCGCGGGTGATGAAGCGGCGCTCGTCCTGCCGCGCTTCTGCGGCGCGCTCGGCCATCCACGCCTCAAATTCAACCTTCCGCGAATATGGCACGCCTCGCTCAATAGGAAAATAATGGGTATCACGCGCGAGCATGGCATCAATTTCATGGCTGCTCATGCCAAAAAATTCGCTGAAAATGCGCATATTATTGGCATATTCGTGCTCATTGCGCCGCTGCAAATTGCGCACGTCCACGACGATATTATATGTAATTGAACTCAATGCCAAAACCTGTGAATTTCTGTCGCGAATTGAGCCGCGAATCGGCTCAACAAGGCCATCCCCGCCGCCATGACGGTTCAAAACCTGGTTCACCGTGCGAATTATATAGGCCTCGCCCGCAAAATCCTGCCAATGCCGCATTTCCGCAATCATCAACGCCAAAACAACCAAAAAAACCACAGCCAAAATCGGCAATTTCAGCCTTTGCCATCTCTGCGCCGTCTTCAAATTCTGCTTCTTGGCCGCCTGTTTTTGCCGATATTCTCGCACTTGCCTCTCCCTGTCATTCATCTTTAATCCCCCGTAGTAAAGCTTCGCCGCGGCGCGCGGAGTTCTCTGACTTGAAATTCTTGCGGACGCGTCATCCCGAATTCGTTAATTGCGTAATATTCGACCGTGGGCAGAATATTCACAAGATTTGCCTGAATTTCGCCCAAACGAGCCTCATTGCTGTTTTGAATCTGCGCCAATTCCGCACTTCGCGCGCCAAAATGCATACGCTCATAGCTCAATTGCGCATTTAACGACACAATTCCCGCTAAACCGCCAAAAAACGCCAACACGACCAAATATGACAAAATATGATTCCAGATGCGCTCTTGAATGTCCTTCCTCAGCCCAATAGGACGCCGCCCGCGCCTAATCCACCGAACGGGAACGGGCTGCGGGGCATAGACCTCCTCGACATGAACCTGCCGCGCATAATTGTCCGGCGAATAATATTGACGCTGATTATGCGCCGAATTCCGCGTATTTCGGTGCCTGGGATAATGATTTCTGCGTTGTGCCATATCAACCCACCTTCTGTGCAACCCTTAATTTCGCGCTGCGAGCCCTGGGATTCTCCCGAATTTCGGCCTCGCTCGGCATTATGGGTTTTTTTGTAATAATTTCGACCTGCGGCAATTGCCTGCAGGCGCAAAGCGGCATTTCGCGCGGGCAAATGCAGGGATTTTTAAGCCTTGCAAAGGTGCTTTTAACGATTCGGTCTTCCAAAGAATGGAAGGTTATCACGCAAATTCTGCCGCCCGGTGTCAAAATTCTGACAAAATTTTCTATAGAACGCTCCAAAACGCCCAATTCGTCATTAACTTCAATGCGAATGGCCTGAAACACGCGTTTTGCGGGATGCGGCCCATCACGCCGCGCGCCCTTTGGAATGGCCGCCTTAATCACACTAACCAGCTCAAAGCTTGTCCGAATCGGCTTTTTCGCCCTTGCCTTAACGATAAATTCGGCAATGCGCGCCCCCCATCTCTCCTCGCCATAATTAAGGAAGATATACTTCAAATTTCCCTCATCATAACGATTTACAACCTCAAAGGCGGACAGCCGCGCGGAACGATTCATGCGCATGTCCAGCGGCCCGTCCTGCATATAGGAAAAGCCGCGCGCCGCGTCGTCCAGCTGAAAAGACGACACGCCCAAGTCCATTAAAACCCCGTTAATTGGGGAATCCACCCCGTTAAGTATATAATCAACCCGCGAAAAATTTGATTTTACAATGCAAACCCGTTCGCCAAATTTCGACAAGGCCGCGCGGGCTTGCTCTATAGCGAACTCGTCTTGGTCAACCCCGATTAAAAGCCCGGATTCAAGCCGACGGGCAATCTCAATAGAGTGGCCGCCGCCACCCAAAGTAGCATCAATATATACACCATCAGGCATAATATTTAAAAACCCCAAAACCTCGGCCAAAAGCACCGGCTTATGCACAAGAGTCAAAACAAATCCCCTCCAAAACAATCATACCACATCCCCCAAACTTTTTCAACATTTTTTCCACATGTTTTTCCACATTCTTTTTCAGGTGGAGGTATCGGCCCCCTAAAAGCAATCCCCAAATTTTTTGAAATTTTTTTTAAAAAACCCTTGACAAATATCTCGGGGCGTGATATTATAATCTTCGTGCCTTTTTAGAAAGCTTGTTTGGAATCTTCTTGCGAACCTTCTTGCAAACTTTCTAACGGGCCCATCTCGCTCTTTGAAAACCGAATAATTACGAACTAGAAACTAGAGGCTAGAAACTAGAAACTAGATTCAGCCTCCATTTCTGGTAAAGACCAAGAATTAACCAAACCCTGTTTT
>JAITMQ010000017.1 GCA_031277225.1 Clostridiales bacterium
GGGCGCGAAAAAATTGACAGACTATACAAATTCTCAACTCTTCACAATTTTCATTTAGAACTTGGAATAAACTAGAAAAGTTCCTTGCAACGCAATTAAAGGGCGGCCTTAAGGCCGCCCTTTGCGATGAAAAACTATTCTTAATTCTCAAAATGCCAAGTTTCTACGCCGTCTTCCCGCGTGAACATATGGTCAATTGCCGCTTCCATTATGTCATAGAATGCCCGATGCGCCCTGTTTATGTCGCTAAACAACATTCTGTCGCCAAGATATGCGTCGATATAATAGCTATTCGGAATCCGCCCCGTAAAGTGGTTTATAAGCGTTATCGCCTGCGCCCTTATTATGGGCGCGTCGGGGTCAAATTCAAAGTCTTCGCCAAAATATGCAAACCATCCCGTGTCAAAGGCCAGCTTGATATATCCGGCGGCCCAATGCTGCTCCGTTCCCGGCACAAAGCCATTGCCGACAACAATTTCCGCCAGATTAAACAGCCTCGACACAAATGTCGCAAATTCGGCATTTGTGATATAGTCATTCGGCCTGAAAGTTCCGCCGGGGTCGCCAATTAGTATCTCCTGCACGGCGAAATAGCTTATGGCCGTAAAATACCAACCATCCGCGCCAACATCGCTAAAGCCGTCGAATCTAAAGTTGCGCTTATAGGGATGCTCGCTGAGGTTAAAGAACAGCTGCGCCATTTGCGCCCGCGTTGTGAAACCATCGGCCTGCACCGTTCCATCCGGGAAGCCCAGGACATAAAGCGCGTGCAATTCCGGCTCTAAAACTTCGGGCAAATCGATTGGTTCGGGGCGTTCGGGTCTTACAATGGCGGGAGGTTCTGTTGCGCCATTGCCGCCATTGCCGCCCTCTCCGGGGCCGTCTATCCTGCGGATGACTGCTACGGCGTGAACATGCACATTGTCTATAAACTTGATAAAGCTGGTCGGGCTATATCCGCCTCTGTCAAATATTTCGCCGCGCCTCTCCATTTCCAGCCAATCCACGTCATTTATTTCCCAACGAACAAATTCGTAAAGATTGGCGTTAAACGGGCTTATATCGGGCGTGCTGCCATCAAAGGCGGCCACGGCGGAAAGCACCTCTTCAAACCTAAAGTTAAATCTAACCGCCCTGCCTCTACCATGCACAGTCCATATAAAGTCGTCTCCCCAGCTTTCTATGGCTTCAAGTTGGTCGCGCGGAATTGTTTCACCCGTAACGGTTGCTATGGTGGTTCCGTCAAAATTATATCGCGCCGTGCTGTCCGCACCCCTAACGCTCAGCATTACCAGGCTTTGTTGCGGTTGCGCCAAATGGAAATCTATATGGGTATCACCCGTGATTGCCCATTGCACAACATTCGAGCCTTCGGGCGAACGCATCCAACCGCCGTTTACTCGCCAGCCGGCAAAAGTATTGTCGCCATTTGGCGCAACGGCAAATGTTATCACCGTTCCCGAATTCACCATTTGACCCGACACAACCGGGCCTACAAAGCTACTTGCGGATACAGAGCCCAATCCGTCGGGGGTAACCCCGAATGTAACCCGATATTGAATTCCGGGAATTATGGGAATTTCCTCGAAAACGGCAACCATGCTTAAATCGTCCGTAACCGTTCTTTGTTGAGTAGTTCCGCCGACAAGCGTTGCGGCATTGTTAATGCGCCAGCCCAGGAATACAAAGCCAACGGAAGGCGTGGCTGTGAAGTCGAGAATTTCGCCATGCGCAACGGTTTCGCCCGAGGTCATATTGGGGAAAACGGAAACGCTTCCGGTGTTTGCGGGGCTTGCCGCAAAGGTTACGGTGTGCATAATCCTCTCGAATTCGGCAACTACTTCTAAATTCGCCGTAATCGTCCTTTGCAGGCTTGCTCCCTCGACAAGTTCCGCCGCGTTGTTGACGCGCCAGCCAAGGAATCTATAGCCCGTGTTGGCTTCGGCTTCAAATGTTAATATTGTGCCATTAACAACAGTTCCACCAGAGGCCATGTCATTGCTTACGGAAATAGTTCCGCCCGTGTCGGGGTTGGCCGAGAAGATTACAACATACTGCCCCGGCGGAATCAGCTCGAATACGGCGACAACATTCAGATTGGCCGTAACCACGCGCGTAAGCGGATTTTCGCCCGGCTCGACTCGAACATTGTTAACCATCCAATGCGCCAGCATATGGCCGGTATTTGCCGTGGCTGTGAAGGTAACCGGGGTGTTATGGTCAACCAGTGCGCCGTTTTCTACGGTTGCGGTCAAAACTCCCTGTCCTTGGTGGCTAAATGTTACGGTGTGCTGTCGCACAAATTCTGCCACAACATTCAAATCACTCGTTACGGTTCTTTGTAAGCTCGCTCCGGTTATAAGCACCGCCGCATTATTCACGCGCCAGCCTAGGAATCTATAGCCTGTGTTGGTCGTGGTTGTAAATGTCAACGTCGTACCATTGGGGACAGTTCCGCCCGAAATCATGCCATTGCTTACGGAAACAGTTCCGCCAGAAGCGGGGCTGGCCGAGAAGGTAACAACATGCATAATTCTTTCGAATACGGCCACAACATTCAAATTCGCCGTAACCACGCGCGTTAGCGTATTGCCGACCGCCGCCACGGAAGTTCCGTTAACCGTCCAGCCTGTAAGCCTATATCCGCTATTGGCCGTGGCGGTAAATGTCAATGTCGTGCCATTAACAACAGTTCCACCCGAAGCCATGCCATTACTTGCGGCGACAGTTCCACCCGAAGCGGGACTGGCCACAAAGGTTACAACATGCTGCCCCGGCGGAATCGGCTCAAACACGGCGACAACATCCAAATCGGCCGTAACCGTCCACTCAAGCGGATTTTCGCTTGCCGCGACTTGAGTGCCGTTAACCAGCCAATGCGCCAGCCTATGGCCGGTGTTTGCCGTGGCTGTGAAGCTTACATCGGTGTTAGGGTCAACAAACGCGCCATACACTACGTCGGCCGCCACGCTGCCCTGCCCTATTGCGTAGAATGTAACTCTATGCTGTCTAACAAATTCTGCTATAACATTCAAATCGTTTGTTATGGTTCTTTGCAGAGTTGCGCCGGTTATAAGCGTATTATCCACGCGCCAGCCGAGGAATCTATAGCCCGTGTTGGCGGTTGCGGTGAAGGTAATGCTCGTATTATTATCTACACGGCTTCCGCTCGCAATTCCGAGATTATTCGTAACGCTTCCACCTGAAGCGGGCGAACTTGCGAAGGTAACCGCATGAGTGCTAATAAGCACGGCCACAACATTCAAACTACCACTAACGGCCGCCCTGGTAATCGTATTTCCGGTTTCGGGCGCAGCCACTCCATTGACCTCCCAGCGCAAAAGCCTGTGATTCGCGCCCGGAGTTACGGTAAAGGCAATATTTCCGCCACTTACAACCGTTGAGCCGCTCATCACATAGGGAATGGTGCTTATGCTTCCCGGCCCGCCCTCAACGCTATAGGTTACAACTGTTTCGCTTCCGGCTACAGGCAGGAATACAAAGCGCATAACCGCCGCCGCCGTAACGGGCATAATAAAGTCATTGGGGTCTACTGTCTGCTCCTCGTCGCCTATATACCATCTGTCGAAACGATAACCATCTCCGGCATCTACGGCGAAGCCCGTAATATCCGCGCCGCCGACTGCATAATGCCCATCAACAACATCTTCCAAGCCCGCGGCCATTTCGCCGCCCATTATTTCAACAGAACCAAGGCCTTGTATAACCGTGGTCATCGCCACAAATGGCGTCCAATTCGCCCTAAGCGCGACGCTTCTAAGTGCCGGCCAGGTGAAATAGATATTTCTGCCATATGGCCCGTGGGTCATGTACGCGCCCGGCACATCTTCGATATTAATTTCGGCTGGCGCAACGACGGGCATTACATCACCGGCATTATTTTCGGTGAAATTATCCGGCCTATGTGTAACCTCGTGCAAAGTCCATCCGTCAAATCTATGGTTATCTCTGCTTCCCGCCTCAATTCTGCGTTCGTCAACCGTATGTCCGTTCCAGAAGAATTGCACCGAACCGTCGGGTTGCCCCGGTCTGTCTAGGACATAGACATGATAGAATCTGCCTAATTGCGCCGTTATGGTTACATCTTCTTCAGGCATTGTAAATCTATACCATTGCGAAGGCACGCCCGCCATCACGGGATTCGCTGCAGGGTTTTGCGCCCAATCGCGCACGAACCAGAAATGCGAATGCCAGCGTTGTTGTGGTCTTGCCACTCCGGTTGGTTCGGGAGTTTCATGCTCCAAATAGTCATGGAAAAGGAAACGCTCATTCCCGGCGGGGCTTGAAACATTCGGGCGAATTGTCTGCACCGTGCCCTGCTCAACAAGTGGGTCAAGCTCCATTTCTACCCTTGCAAATGGCGAATCCGTTGTCGCCGCGTCGGGGTCATTCGGCACGACTATAAGGGTTACAAGATGCTCCTCCTCCGGCGGGGTTACCGTAAATGTAACATTAAATGGATTTATCGGCTCGCCGTTGTTGCGGGTAATATCAACTTGTGCTGTGTAGGCTTGGTTTGAAACGGGGGTGGTGCTATGGTTCGCAAGCAAACCAACCACAGGCCAGATTCTGAAGACTGCCGTTTGCCCTGCGGGAATAGTTCCTGCGAATTCGCTTGCTCCGGGGGGCAATGGCCATGTGCCGTCATCCTCAGGTTGCGGAGGCAATTCGTCCGCATCAGCTGTCGCAATAATCCAGCCGCGCAATATAAAGTTCGCGCCCGCGTCAACTGCCAAATTGTCGATGGCAACGCCCAAAGTATTCTCCAGCCTAAACACGCCATAATTATTATCCCTCACAAGCACGTCGGAATAGCCTTCCTGTGCATAGCCCAAATCAATATCGGGGCCTGTGTGTGGCGGAACAATTTCGGGGGTAATCTCGTCTTCATCGGTCGCCCAAGTTCCCGTAATTTCTACAGGCTCACTTGGCATTACAAACGTAATTGTCGCCGCAGAGCTTGTAATGCTAATTTCTTGCGATTCCCAACCGGTGAATAGATAACCCACCCGCGTTCCGGCGGTTATTCCAACATTATTCCCCGGCTCAACACCAAATGTGCCGCTATATGGGCGATTTGTTATAATTGGTGTATTCCCATCCAAAACGGAATAAACCGCGCCAAGGCCATGGTTTACAAGCGTAACGCCATATTGCAGCGCAACGACTTCAAATACAACATCAAATGTCCAATATACCGCGCCCGTGTCCACAAAGCGAACTTGAACGGTTGTTCTATATTGCCCGACCGCAAGGTCTGTCCTTGACGGCATAAAGTCTATAAACAGCGCGCCATTTGCGGGAATTACGTCCATTGGAATATGCGAGGCATCCCTAAGCACGACATCAAGCCAATCTACATGGCCCGGAATGTCAACTTCAATTCGCATGGGCTGCGCCGCCCCAAATAACATGCGGCTTTCCCTATGCGCATTAATTGTATAACGCCCGACAATGCCGCGTCCAAGGTCAACACGGTCTTGCCCCGGAATTGGCGGCGGCGGCCATGCGCGGTCTTCGACTTTAAAGATTACGTGGAAAATATGCATCGAATTGTCGTCAAAGGTTGCGGTTACAGTCGCTTCATAGTTTCCGACGGGCAAATTGCCGTCTATTGGCCTAAATACGATTGAATGATTTCCGATGTATTCAAAACTAAGCCATCCCGCGCCTGTGTCGTCAATTTCAACGCTTGCGGCGTCGGCTAAGGGGCGGGTTTGCGTATGGTCATCCTCGATATTCGCCCCATATTGTGATACCAGGCCTATGCCGAGGTCGACTTGCTCATTGGCTGATGGCGGTAGCGTTGGCGGCCAGGGCGGTTCGATAATTGGTGGCCATGGTGGGTCTATTTCGCTGGCATCCCAATTCGCCGTAAGCGTTACATGGTGGCTTGGCATCAAGAAGTTGATATTTGCCGTGTCTGCAACGCTAAAGGCGGGAGTGTTCGGATTCGTGCTGACTGTCCAGCCCGCGAATTCGAAATCGGGGCGTGTTCCCGCGTTTACTTCGACATTTTCCAGCCCGGCAATAAATGGATGCGGCGGGTTATAAGGCCCAAGCGCGCCCTGAAGCCCGATTTGAGCGTTGTCGCCCACATTTTCAAGGACAACCAAGAACCAAGGCTGGCTCGGCGCGGAAATCACTCTAAACACCACTTCTCCGCCGGAAATCAAGAGGTTTTCGCCTGTGATTGTGAAGGTTGAGAAATAATATCCCACGCGGAGGTCATCACTTGCGGGGCGGACTCGTAGGTAAACATAGCCGCCGTCTTCTTCTATTTCGTATGCAAAATAGTTTGAGTTTAAGCCGCTTACTACAATGCCGCTCGTGTCCGCTACGGCTCTTATGCGGACGGATTCGATATGGTCGTCTGCGTCATATACACCAAATACGCCCTCTCCAAGGTCAAGGCGAGTAACCCCCGGCGGCACGGGTGGCGGTTCGGGTGGAATCCAGCCGCCGCCGTCTTCATCGGGTATCCATGTTGCCCACAGCCAGACGTTGCCGTAGGGCATTTCAAACGTAATCGATTCGTTGCCTAAGTTCACGCTGCCCCAACTTCCGCCCGGGCCTATGCCGATATTTTGTTCGAGAGAATTGACCGGGTCAAAATTAACCTGCAAACGCCATCCGTCAAACCTAAAGCCCGTAGGAGCATCCCCTGCATCTACGGTTATGCTCACGCCCGGCTCATATCCGAATTGGGGAATATGCGGCGCGGTTATAGTATGATTTGGCGCGTCAATTACCACTACGGAATACATCAACTCGACAACCCTAAAGGATACGGTATAGTTAAAGACTTCTGTGCCGTCAACTTGAATTTGAACCCGCCCGGCATATCGCTCAATGCCAAGCCCTGCCGGTGCTTCAATCGCCACACGGAATTGCCCATTTGCGGGAACTTGCCCATCCGTAATTTCAATGTCCGAAATATCATAAAGCCTAACAACAGGTGTCCAGCTTGGGGCATCGTTTTCCGTAATATTTACAGCAATCGCCGCACCCGGCGTTTGCCCCGTTATACGACCCTCTTCCCCGTCCCATCTATGGTTTTCGGGCAAATAGCGGCCTACAGTACCAACCCCAAGGTCAATATCCCCAAGATTCTCCGACGGCGGCTGCCACGGCCCGCCGGGGTCAACAATTGGCGGAACGGGGGGTAAAACAGGAATTGTCGGCGGCTCAAACGGCGTTGCCGTAAATTCAAGCCTAATTCTGTCTTCGGCTCTGCTTACTAAAGAAACATCGCCATGGAACAGCTCTACATAGCCCACATATACGCCATGCGCAAGGCCGCTGACCAAAGTAATTGCGCGCAAAACCTCCTCAAAAGTGTCGCCTCCCGTGTCGTCAAATGCTTCAATATCAAATTGTTCGGAAGGGGTCGTAAAGACCGTACCCGCAAACGCCACGCCATTATGGGTTATGTCCACAATGCGCAAATTCAAGCGGTCAATCTCTTGCGTATGGGTGCTTCTTACATGCGCATCCTCGTTTTGTTCCGCATAGAGAATCTCCTCCGCCGTTTCAAACACGATATTTCCGGGATATAGCCAAATTACGGGGTCAATTTCATTCGGGCCGGGGTCAAGGCCGCCGCCCGTAAGGTCAACCCAAAGCGCCGTTAAGGTTACGGGTTCTGCGGGCATGGTAAATGTGATAACTTCGTCATATATCGTGCCGACTTCAAGCACAAGGGTTTGGTCATTATTTTCGCCAAGGTCGCTTGGAAGCACCCATTCTTTAAATGCCCAGCCGTCCACGGCCTCGCCAAGCGTAACCGTAACCGTTGAACCTTCGGTTATGTCTTCTTCGATTATGTCTTCGGTGCTGTAAACGACAACATTAAATGCCGCAAACAGGGGTGCAACCCACGAAATGTCCGCATCTATCGTCATTCCGACCGGATTGTCATTATCCGCGCCGCGATTGCGCACAATTACGTCGGATTCTTCGAGTATCACCTCATAAACCTCAAAGAACACCCAGAAGAAGGAGTTATCGCTTACGCGCTCCCATTCGCCGGGTTGCCCCGGAACGGGCATATACATCCAAACGCGGCGTTGATAGCCTTGTACGGGTAGGCCTTCGAATGCGCTAACGTTAAACGTGGCAGAATTGTCTGTGGGGTCTGCGGGGATTGTTAGTTCAATAAATTGCGCATAATTGTCTGTTCCGAATTCGTCGGCTCTAAGCCTAAACGGCACAGCCGGGTCAAGGCCTATTCCCTCCTCAATCACAAATCGCAACGAAATCTCGCGCCCGCTTGTGTTGTGGACAATAACATCTTCGTTATGGTTTATGGCTTGATACACGCCAAGCTCTCCGCGCCCCAAATTGCGATTCGGTAAAGAACCGATGTCCGGGCCCGGCGGCACTTCGGGGTCAACAATTTCGGGGTCTGTTGTGTCGGGGTTAACCTCGAAATATACCCAAATGAAAGATTCGCTTGTTTCAAAGTCCATTGGGTCGCCTTCGGTATCCGTAAAAGTATTACCGCCGTCTGTAGTTTCAAGCACATGCACCCGCCGCATATAAAACCCAAGCGGCAAGTCTGCTATTGCGCTGAGGTTAAGCGTTTCTACGCCGGGTTCTTGCAAATCGTCGCCGATAAATGTTCCCGCAGGGACAGTAATATCAATTTGCGTAAGGTCGCCACTAGGCAATGCCCAAGGCGGGTTTTGCAACCTAAACGGCTGCGAACCAGTATTTCCGGCTTGGATAATAAGACGCAAATGCCTCTCTCTATTGGTCAGATTCTCAATCCGAAAATCCCTCTGATGGTCTGACAGGATATAAGTTCCAAAGGCAGAACCGAGATTAACGGGATTTGGTATAATTCTAAGCCCGTCAAATTGGCCGCCCTCTTCGGGCCCCGGCCCCGGAGGAAGTTCGGGGTCAATCGGCGGTTCTATCGTGATTTCGTCCTCAAGCACAGTCCAAAATACCCTAACAGTCAAAGCACTATTGGGCATATCAAAGCCGGTTAGAAGCCTTTCGTCCGTAATCACCAAATCAGCCCCGGCATCGCCCATTCCGGGAACAATCATCCTAACAAATATCAAGTTCGACCCTGCGTCTGCCGCCGGGGGATTCGGCACGGCAATCACTTCATTTATGGCCGTACCAAACTCCCTCGCCAATGCGGGGTCTGTATGGAAGGGCTGCAAATTCACAAGGTCGGCATCCCTTTGCATGAAATGTTGTATGGTCATATTATGCTCTATAGGCCTAAATACGGCCGTTAAATCAAACCCTCTTGCCGGGAATGGCAGTTCAAGCACTGCAAGATGCGGGCTTGCGGTATTGGGAATTGTAATTACGCCATCCGGCAGCGACTCGCCCGGAAGCGGGTGCGGCGGAACGATTTCCCAATTCGTTTCCGTAAGCGGATTTAATTTTGTCCAGCCCGCAAATCTATAGCCATATGGCGGAATTGGGGTTGTTGTGCCGAATTCGAGGGCGTTTAAATTCTGCGTGTCGTTATAGGCCATTGTGAAGGTTTGGTGGGTGAGGCCGCTGCCGTCTTCGATAAGGAAGTCTTCGGCATGATTTGGGTCGGCCTCCGCATCCCAATCCGCGCGTAGGCGGAATCTGTAGAGGTTTACGGTATATAAGGCGCGGGAATATTCCGCTGTGATTGTAGCGTCGTTATTCGCCGGCATGGCGAAATAACGATAATCGCCCGTGCCTTGCGTGGGTGTTATTGGCTCGTCTGTCGTGTTATTTCTGACAGTCCAGCCCATGAAATTATGCGCGTAAAGCTCGTCGGTATCATCCAAAATGCCGTCTGTTTGCCTTGGGAAGAAGTCGAGGTCGGTTGGCGGGTCGTCGCCATCTTGCCATGGTCTATCCCAAATCCTTACAACCGCATTATTTACAACACCAACCATCTCCGGCGAATCCGCCAAATGCTCCAATTCGCCCCCATAGCGGCGCATATGCTCTATGGTTAAATTATTATCTCCCCAATCAGGCGCGATTACGATTTCGCTTATGGTCGCGGGCGTGTCTTCGGGAACTTGGATTACAACTCTCCAATAATGCTCCTCATTAAGTTCGCCAATGCGCTCTTGGCTGACGATAATCTCCTCAAGCCTTTCAGCATGAATCCCGCTTCCATCTTCATGCCAATCTTCGGGAAGGATAATATCCCACAGAGGCAAATTATAAGTTGCCGGGTCTGCGGAATTTGTACCCAACGGCAAAGGCCCGCGAATTGAGAATGTTTCCGTTTGGCCGCGGCGCATACTTGGCGAAAATGCTTCGAAGTCAGTACCAATTTCATTAATTGAGCTGACCGGCGTTCCGAGCATTGCGCCATGGCGCGCATTTGCCACGGTAAACCTCAGCGAAGGCGCGTAATGAATTTCCAACACGGCATGTTCGCCGGGCATACGGAAATTAACCAGTCCTTGCAGGAGGGCAGGCATCGAAGCGGCCGCAAAGCCTGCTATGCCGGGGGTTGGGGTTGGGTCTGGGTTTCTGTAAATTAATGCAAAGCCTATTTCGGTTGTGTCGAATGTTATGTCTAGGTTTGCAATATGGTCGCCCCAGGGGATAGTGCCGTCTACAAGCCCGACAATTATGCGGAATTGCCCGCCTTCCGGTACATGTGTAATGGGGTCTTCGTTGTCCATACCCACAAATGCGAAGGTGAATATATTATTCGGGATAGGATTGCCCTCTTCGTTCAAAAGAACAAGCTCATATTCCAATTCATCCCCTACAACACCACCGCCTAGGGTTCTAATGTGGCGATTTTCCGTTATGTCCGTAAGGTCGATAATATTTGCGCTAACCTGCGTTACATTCCACCAAAGGTCATCCTGCCTAAATATACCGCTGGCTTGCTCAACTCTTGGCCCGGGCTGTGCATATGTGCGTAGCACAAAACTATAAGGCCTAAACTCCAAATCTCGCAAATCGGCATTATTCTCAAACACAAAGTCGCCCGGCGCAAAAGGCCAAACCTGCGGGAAATCCCAGGTTTCTATATTGAATGGCAGTTCTAAGGATGTTTGGTGGTAGATATTGCGGTCGCCATCTTCAAGCAAAGGCACGACATGCCACACATCCAAAGTCTGCTCAGCCGCGAAGATTTCCACATCCACTTGAACAACCCAACGCCCTTCCCCATCCGTGATGGCGCTAAGCGGCATAAACCCGCCAAAACCAAACCCTGCTCCGGGGTCGGGGTCTGGGTAGGGGTCGGTGGGGTCTTCGGGGGTGTAGGGGACATATTCGCCCTCAAGCCCGTCTGTCCATGTAAATCTATATTCGCGGCGCGGCTCGCCATAATCCGTATTTATTCCATGAAAGAGAATTTCGACCGTATGTCCGTTGACGCTAAAGCCATCCTCGGAAATTTCCGTGCCATAGGCCGCCAAAACGCGCATAATAAGCTCGCTGACATCTTCTCTAACGCCATCTTCATTTAGGTCTGCAAGCGTAATCCAATCGTTTCCGCCATCAATGCTAAATTGAACGTCGGATTCCGGCGCGTCATTGAGATGGGTTACATTTACAACAAAATCAAAATCGCGCAAATTCCGCACATTCATGTCAAGGCGCACATGCCAAAGCGTTGTGCCGTCGGTGTCATAACCATCCATGCCCGTAAAGCGCAAAAGCTCTCTATATCGCCTTTGGTCGCCATCTGCGGGAATCATGGGGTTTCTTGCGTCAAATTCCCCCGTGGTCGGCTCGTTCATATTGGCATTTGTAAGGCCATGCGGGGCGGCTATTGTGATTTCGACACTATAACCCGGCGCAAATGGCTCGATTCTGCCTGTGCTATTAAAATGTGCGGTTATATCATTTCTTTCTGTTCCGCCAAAATTGACAAGCCAAATGCTAACGATTTCAAAGCGCGCGCCGCCCGACACAGGCTGATTGTCGATTCCGACAATATCCAGCATAAGCGGCGGCGTATTTACATGCGAACCCACAGCAGCATTAAGCGGCCTTGTGAGGTTTACGCCGTGGTAATTTCTAATTGTGAATGTCCGCACATGGAAATTGTCGCGGTCGGCTTCGCTATATCCCTCCACCGCCTGCCCAAAATGCAGCACATTCAAATTGCCGCAAAGGCAGCTGAAGTCGTAATAATTCTGCCCTTCATTCGTTTCCGGTCTGGCATTTATATGAACAAGCTCGCTACGATTAATGCTCTCATTCACAAAACGCACCCAATTCGCCGTAAGCTCTACGCTTTGGTTTGGCATATTAAATCTAAGCTCGCGTTGTTGCAAGCGGTCGCTATCCGGATGAATCTGCTCACCAAGCGCAAGCATCCACGCCTCATGATTCCAATGCGAAAACACATGCCCCTCGCGAGAACCCGCGTTTACCGTGGTGTCTTCGCCAAAATATGTTCCGCCTCTTATTTCAGCCCCCGATATATGCGGCGGGCGGACTTCTCCGGGTCGTTCGGGGTCGGGTTCGTAATTCGGCGAGTTGGAAATAATCACGCCATGGCTAATATAGATAAATTGCAGCTCAACCTCGCGTGGCTCGTCAATCGCAGTCATGGTTAAGCTATCGCCTCTAAAGTAGCCATATTCGGGATTAGTTGAGCCAAAAATCAGTTCGCCATCTTCATCAACCCTTACTACAACGTCATCAACATACCATCTGCGAACTTCGGCAAATGGTTCAACGACTGCCTGAATGGTTATATTTTGGCCAACGGTTACATTGCGATAATGCGTTGTCGCTCCTGCGGCTGTGCCAACTGATGTATGAACCATCGCGTCATCAACATAGAGGCGGAAATCGCCGCCACGAATCGTTGAATTCATAGTCGGAATACTTACTTCAAATCGATGCGGATTCGGCTCAAAAACTACGTTAAGAACCAAGCCACCTGCGCCGATTGTGAAGGTACGCACTACTTCTTGATTATTTGGTTGCGCCGAAGTAATATCCGGCGCGTCTGTAATGGCTTCTTCGGAAGTATTCCTTGCATTCCATGAATAGACATGGAATCCCCGCGCGGGTTCTGCAACCGTTACGATTGTTGCGCCAACATTGACGCGTGTGCCATCCACGGTTACGCTTGTTCCCGGCAAAATGCGGTTTCCATCGTTGGCCATATCGCCACGCGAACCAAGCCACGCCACAACAGTTCCACCATCCATTTGCGCATTATAATGCACCCCAAACTCCTCAAGCGGCACAATATTCGCCGTGGCAACCAAAATGGCCAGCGCGCCGTCCCAGCGGCTTGCTAAAACTCCGGCGGAATTATATTGGTTGAAATATTGGAAAATTTCAATATTCCCTGTGGAAACGTGGCCGGGTTCGGTAAATGTACGCGCCTGCACACGCAAATCATAGCTTGTGCCGGCGAGAATTTCTTCATTGCGGAAAATTCTGAAATTGCCAATATCTATATGGGATAGAGGCGTTCCGCCGGTGCCCGGCTCGACATTACCTTCATAGAAGGTACGAATCTGCCCGCCATGCCTAAACATCAACCCACCTTCCGGAATATCCCGATTACCAAGGCTTGTAAGCCTCATTGTGCGGGTGCGCAAATAGCCTTCGTCGCTAAAGCCCACCTCGATATTTCCAAAATGCAAATTAACCGTATCAAAACGCCCCGGCGGAATTTGCACATTCATTGGCGTTATGTCAAGCATTGTTGCGGAAAAGCCGCCAATTCCCACCGTGGGCGGCGCGTCCGGCCTTAAAATAACCTCGCCAAAGTCCACATTATCGGGCTCGGCAATTAAACCAAGCCATCTCGCAATAACTTCTACGGGTTGGTTTGGCATGGACGCAATTTGTGCGCGTCTAAAGTCCAAATTTCGGACATCAACGCCGTCTGTCAAAGATTCCCATCTATGGAAATGTATTCTTTCGTTTATAACGCCCGCAGGTGGCTGAAGCTGTATAATTTCTTCGCCAACCTCCATAGTCGCCTCCGGCGAAAAGCTTACGGTAGTGCCAAATTGCGCGGGAATAGTCCGCGTTCCGCCATATTCATGAACGGTTACCACATGCGCGCTTCGCTCCCATTGCGCCGTAAAGGTGATATTGCGGCTTCCCTGGCTTACATTATTCTGCTGATTTCCGCCGAAAATTTCGACCTGCATACGGCCGGGATGGTTCTCAAGTGGCACGGGATGCGGATGATGGCCGCGAACCTCATTTCCGTCAACGCTTCCCCATGAATCGTTATTAAAAGCCCAACCTGCGGTTACAGTCCAGCCGGTGAAATTCCAGCCGGGTCTAACTCCCGCGTCGAAGAAGCTTGTGCGTTGGCCATAAAGTATGCCTGTGCGCTCATTATTTGTCGAACCGGCAGTCGGCCCAAAATTCGCCACAATTACATTATAAGTGTTCCGCGTCCAACGCGCCGTAAGAATCGGGCCGGGTGGCACAATTACGGTATTGCTTTCATCAACAAATACATGGCTCATCAAGCCGCCGCCCGTATCGGTTGAACCATGCACCGCCGTGGGCAGTCGCATTGTAATTTGACCTGTGGTGCTGCCCTCTGCAACCGCTGCACTTGAAATGCCAAAGTCCGCATATGTTACAAGCCTCGGTTGCCCGTCTGTCCCGCGAATTCGGGTGTTATTATGCTCAAAATGCCAGCCCGCAAAAGTATGACCGCGCCGCCAGCCAGCGTTTATATTCAAATCATCCACGCCCAAAGTGGCTTGCATGGTGGGATTGCCGTTTGGTGGTTGATTGGGGTCAACAAAAGTTGCAGCACCCGTTCCGACCCAATGGCGTTGCTCTGTAATTAATCCCCAATGCTCCCTCGATTTATCAAGCGGCAGAGTTGCGTCGTTTGGAAGATTGTGGAAAGCATTGCGAATATTTACGGAAGCCACGTCTGCGCGCCACATGCCTCTAACGCTGATATTTCGCGCGGGCATTAGGAAGTCAACGCTATATGTTCCATCCCAGCTTGAGTCTTCATTGCTGCCCGGCTGATAGGATTGCAAGGGGTGAATATCATCTCCGCCGCCTTCAAGGAAGTTCCAGCCGATAAAATACCAATCTTCCGCAGGGTATCTCTGTTGTGTGCGAAGTTGGATTCTCTCTCCGGCAATATGATAAGTCGCCCCGCTTGGGGTTTGCCCATCATCCGGATTTATAACCGCCCTAAATTGCTCATTCCACGCGCCCGTAAATGTAACCCCATTCGCCGGGAAATTTGTTATGCGATAAGACACATTATCCCCCACGCCCGGTGTATTCGTCAAATTGGCCGTGGCCGTATGTCCCAATGCTCCCGCTTCCGACGTCCATGTAGCAGGCCGCGCCCATCTAAAGCCAAGATGGTCAGCCGTGGCGGGTCTGCCGGCAAAAATTATGTCAACCTGCCTATCGTGCATAACAATTGCGCGTCTTTGCCCTTCGGGGTCTGTACCTCGAATTATAGTGTCGTCAAATTGCCCCGCGATAACACCGCCTTGGTCATTCACTCTTTGTGTGCGCACGGTTACATTGCCATCATGCCCCGGATGGACATAGAGGAAGAATTGCGCCTGTGAGCGGATATTATTATTATCGAAAAGATTTACTCCAATCGGGGTGTTTATCGGCCCGCCGTTGTTGGCATGAAGCATCTCCCACATGGGATAAGAAACCAACGTGCCGCCATTGGCCGTGTTGCCGCTTATATTTACGCCATTTGCAATTTCTCTGAAATTTGCAATGGTAGAGGTTGCATAATTAAAATTAGCCGGATTCCAGCTTATGCCACCGCCGTGGGTTTGCGCCGTGTTGCCCGTAATATTGCCCGCCGTAAGCGTGATAAACGCATTAACTTGAACGTCAAGCCCGCCGCCATGGCTATGATGGTTTTGATTGTTGCGAATATACGCAGTTGCGCTATTCATGATAAAATCGCCATTCGCGCCAATATGCACGGCCGCAGCACCGTCATTTGTTCTTCTGCCCACGCCATTGCCCACATCAAAGCCGCTGTTTTGGTTCGTGTTATTATTCTCAACAATGGCATTGCCTCGCATTTCCATATCGCCATGCACAACTATAGTCGCCCAGCCCGTGTTATGCCCCACAATCGTTCCGCCAAGCATATTAAAACGGGCGCGCTGTGTTGCCACGGTAGTATTATCCACGCGAACGGCCGCGCCCCATTGCTCGGCTTGATTGCCGCGAAGCTCGCCGCCATGCATGATGAAATGCCCGCCCCATGCGCCATTTGAGCCGGGAGCAAGATAAACGCCCGCGCTGTCGTTATTTACGCGGTTATTATTAATTTGTCCGCTACGCATGGTTAAAACGGGGTGATTACTTCCCCCGGCCATGCTATTGCCGCCTTGAACCCAAACGCCGCCGCCGCGCGTGTGCGCGCGGTTATTGTTAATATTCACGGCATAGGTCTGCCCGTCTGCGCCCATATTAAGCCGCGCGCCCGGATCCATCCAAACGCCACCGCCCTGCCATGCGAAATTATTGCGAACCTCGCTTGTGCCCTGCATATTCACGGTGGCATTGCCAATCCAAAGGCCGCCGCCCGTGCCATTCATCCCAACGCCTGTTGTGATATTGCTTGGCGCAGCACCATTATTCCTAATTTGCGAATTTCCTATCATATGAAGTGTTGCGCCGTCCGTAATACGAACGCCCGCGCCCTGCGTGTTGGCCGTCAAATTATTTTCGCGAACAACGCCGGAATTCATATTCACAACCGTGCCTGAACCAACAATTGCCAATCCCCCGCCATGGGATGATTGATTATTGTGAATATCGGCCCAAACACCGCTTGTATGCCCCGCGCCAATGCTGTGAGTTCCCCCAGCAATCCGCACACCGCCGCCGCCTTGCCCGCCTGCGCTATTATTGTGTATATGCCCGCGCGTCAAGGTAAAAGTTCCGCCAACGACATTAACACCGCCGCCGCCGCTATTGCCGCCGCTTGCGGTATTATTGCGGATGCTGTTGCCGGCCTCGGTTACATCCATGGTGAAATTTCCGCCCGTCATATGAACGCCGCCGCCCATGCCGCCATTTGTGCGGTTATGAAGGATAGAGCCGCTCGTCATGCTAAATGTTCCGCCCGTCATATGAACGCCGCCGCCGTGATTATTATCGCCGGAGTTTGTGCGGTTTGAAAGGTCAACATTTGTGTGGTTTAGCGCAAGGTGGTCGCCGATATTGCCGCCGCTTAAATTGAATGTGCCGCCGCTTATATGAACGCCGCCGCCTTGGTTGGCTATATTATTGCGAATATTTCCGCCCGACATATTAATTGTTCCGTTAACAAGCGCAATTCCGCCGCCCAAATTGGCGTTGCCGCGCGCCGCGGCATTATTGCCCACATTGCCGCCCGCATAGCCGATATTTGTGTTGCTAAGCGTGATTGTGCCGCCATTTACGAAAAGGCCGCCGCCGCTTCCGCCCGCTGTGTTGCCGTGGATATTGCCGCCGCTAAGCGTGGCAGTCCCGCCTTGAATAAAGATGCCGCCGCCATCGCCCGTGGCGCGGTTAAAGGGCTGGCCGGTTGTGCCTAGGCCGTTGTGCCAGCCTATATCTCCCTGGCGCAAATAGAATGTTGTGCCTGTGCCGTATAAGGCAATGCCCGCGCCATTTCTTGCGGTATTGTCAAAGACTTGCTGATGACCCGCAGTTCCGCCCGTCATAAAGTCGACAACACGCGTCGCATTGCCCGGCAAAACGGCAATTCCGCCGCCGTCAAGCGTCGCTCTGTTGCTGCGGATTGTGGCGTTTTGGCGCACATTAAGCCTGGCATTGGCCACATTATTCAGCGCAATCGCGCCGCCATGCTCGCCCGCCGTATTATTCAAGAAATTCGCATTTCCCGTAGAACCCGGCCGCGCAGACCAATCGCCCCAAAGGTCAACGGTTATGCCCGTATTGATAAACAGACCGCCGCCACTTCCCCGCGTTGCGTGATTGTTATTAAGCGTTATGGTTCCGTGCAAATTCAAAGCTCTTTCGGTGAAAATTCCGCCGCCATGTTGCAGGCCTGTTCCGCCCACTATACCCGCTCTATTATTCGAGATTGTTCCGCCGTTAATTTGGGACGTTACGCCCGCAAGGGCCGACAAGAAAATTCCGCCCGCATTGCTTCCGGCTGTATTCCCATCTATTGTGCCGCCCGACATGGTAAACGCGCCGCGCGCCACAATGCCGCCGCCCGTGAAATTGGCGGTATTGCTGTTAATCTGAACATTTCCGCTGACGGTAACCGCGCCCAGCGCATGAATTCCGCCGCCGTCGTGGCCGTGGTTATTATTAATTTGCCCGCCCGAAACAGTCAGAGTTGTTCCCGCAACCGAACGAATTGCGCCGCCGCCCGCCCAGCTTGCCGCCGAACGCGCCACATTGCCGTTAATTTGCCCGCCGCTAACGGTGAAATTTGCATTGCCCGAAAGCATAACACCGCCGCCATTTGACGCGCTGTTTCGGTCAATTTGCCCGCCTGTCATGGCGTGTATTCCATTGCCCAGCCACAAACCGCCGCCATCGCCCGCGCCCGCCGCTTGACCGCCCACTATTTGGCCATTCGCATTATGAGTGCCGCCCAAAACATTGTTATTTATATGCCCGCCTTCATTCCTAAAGTTCGCGCCATTGGCCATGGCAATGCCCGCGCCCTGGCTTCCTCCCGCCGGGCTTGTGCCGCCAAGATTATTCGTATGAATATCCGCGCCGGCGCGCAAAGTTAGGGCGCGATGCGAACGAATTCCGCCGCCCAAACTTCCGCCCTGTGGCGCGCTATTTCCTGTAATAACCGTGCTTTGAATTGTGGCAGAATTGCCCGTGCCAAGGAAAATTCCCGCGCCTTGACCCGTCATTGTCGCGCGAAGCTGGTTATTATTAACCGTTCCGCCATTCATGGCGAAATTCCCCGCGCCATTGTTAATAAAGATTCCGCCGCCGTCGCGCGCTCTATTATTATTTACCCGCGCCGTTGTAATTGTAAGCGTACGTCCGGACCAAATTCCGCCGCCATTCCCATTTCCGTTTGCATTGCCATGATTGTGATTGGCATCCGTAGAAACCCAGTTTCCGCTAATTTCGCCGCTTGTCTGATTTATGGTTACGGCAGGGCCCGTGGCATGAATCCAAATGCCGCCGCCCTCCGGATTGGCACTAATCGCTCTATTGCCCGAAATTTGCGCAGCACCATTTATATTAAAGCCCGCATTATTATCTATACGAATTCCGCCGCCCTGCCCGCTAAGAGAGCTATTGCCTTCAATTCGCGGCGTTCCGCCTTGCGAATGTAAATCAAAACGCCCCGAACGCATGTCAACGCCGCCGCCCCATCCATATGCGGTATTATTATGGATAGAACCCAAGCGCATGGTGAACAAATTATTCCCATTGCCCTCCGAATACACGCCGCCGCCATCGCTTGCGGTATTATTATGAATTTGGCCATTATTCATGGCAAATGTGCCATGGCTTATGCGAACGCCGCCGCCTTGTCTGTTCGCGCCCGCCGTTGTCGCCGCGGTATTGTTGCGGATTATGCCATTACTCATGGTAAACGAGCCGCCGCCCGACAAATATACACCGGCGCCGCCGTCTGTGCCGCGGTTTTGTTGTATAATTGTATTATTATTCATGGTTAATGTGCCGCCGTTTACGGCAACGCCGCCGCCACGAAGTGCTGTGTTTCTCCAAAGGTCTGTTCTGCGGTCATGATGGTCCCCGCCCAGGCGCGCTTCAGAACCCGCGCCGACAAAAATTCCGCCGCCATGCCTATTTGCGATATTTTCATGAATTTCGGCAATGGTATTAAAATTCGCATTCAAATTGCCGCCGATAAGGGCAATTCCCGCGCCGTCGCGCGCCGCTGTATTGCTGTGTATATTGCCGCCGCGCATGTCAAACCAGCCATTTGCAACGGCAACGCCGCCGCCATCGTTTCTGGCGTGATTATTGCGAATTGTTCCGCCCGTCTGTTGTGGCGAAGTGGCCGCTGTTCCCGAAATATGAATACCGCCGCCAAATTCTGCAGTATTGCCGACAATTTCTCCGCCGCTGATGGTAAATGTTCCACCGGTGCGGCGGATTCCGCCGCCGTTTCCGGTGCTTGTGTTGCTGTTTATAGAGCCGCCGTGCATATTGAATGTTCCGCCGCTTACTACAACGCCGGAATTATTGTTTGAATGAATCGAGCCGTTGCGCATATCAACCGTGCCGCCTTGAATAACAAGGCCATGATGCACATTTCCGCTTATATGCCCTGTCCAGCCCGCAAGCAATTCTGCCGTGCCGCCTGTAATGCGCACGCTTGAGCCGTCAAATGCTTCGATGCCCGTTATGCGGGCATTGCCGTTCATTGTAAATCTTCCTTGGGAATCCACGGCGCGTCCTCTATGCCGAATATTTCTAATATGGGCATTGCCCCACATATGGAATTCGCCGTTGCCAAACACGCGAACAGCCGCTTGTGATGATTGGGTGCTTTCTATAACGGCAGAGCCGGACATATTGAACACGCCGTTAACCTGACTAAGATATATATTCGTAAAGAAATTTCTAATTGTGCCGCCGGTCATATCGAATCTGCCGCCCGCTTCTATATGAAACGCGCGCGAAAAGCCCGTGCCGGAATTTTGCAAAATTCCGCCGGTCATATTAACCCTGCCGTTGTTATGAACGGTGAAAACCCGATTTTCGTGCCACGCGCCAATGCTTTCCCTGGTTATTGTGCCGCCGGTTAAATTTAAAGTGCCGTGGACATTAAAACCGGTTACGCTGTTAACAATCAATAATTGGTTGCCGGTTACGGTAAGGGTTCGCCCGGCGGGGATGTTAATTACCGCGCCTGTTTGGCCGTTGCCGTTTACGGTCAAATGAACGCCGCTTGTATTTTGATTGTTTAAAAAGGTATTGATGTGATCCCAATTAAGGACTTCCCAAACCCACATACCGGAGTGTTGAAGGAAAAAGTTGTCTGTCTGTCCTGTGCTCGCGCCAAGTGTAACCGGTATATCTCGATAAGGCACAATCCCAATCGGCGTAATTTCTGCAACAACTTCGGTTGTTCCGACAATTTCGCCATCTTGTCTAAGCTCGATTGTGGCTGTGTTTATGCCGGGGAAGATGTATTCGGATATAGCCAGCTCGAATTCTATTTGCCCGCCCGCTTCTATGTCAAAAAGGGTTGCGTTTTGCGGCAGGGTGAAGGGTTGGTAGTCAAAATCCACATAGTCCGGGATTATTAGGGCTTCGCCGTCAAGTTGGGGGTTAACAATATGCAAAGAAAGCCCGTAATTATTTTCGGGCGCGCCGCCAAGCACCGCTATTATTTGCGGCGCAATTTCGTTCGGGTCAAAGCCCGCTTCAATACTGCCAAAATCAATAAATTCGGGATAGAGCGCAAGCTCCCGCTCCTCGCTTGGGGGTGTTGCGGGGGGCAGGATTTCTGCTGTAATATTGGCCATGGCTATAAGCTCGCCATATTGCCTAAGCTCGATTGCGGCCGTGTTTAGGCCGGGTAGAATATATTCGGACAGGCTAAGCTCAAATTCGGCATGGCCGCCCGCTTCTATATAGAAGAATTCCGCCTGCGGCGGCAAAACAAAGCCCGCCTCGGCAGGCTCGCCGTCAAGTTGGGGGTTGACTATATGCAAAGAAAGCCCAAAGCTGTATTCAAGCGCGTCGCCAATCACCGTCAACGTCTGCTGTGCGTCGCCCGCCTCTATACTGCCAAAATCTATGAATTCGGGATAAAGCGCAAGCCCCGCGCCGGGCAAGGCCGGGGGAAGTGTCGGGGGCGTTTCCTCCACAGGCGGATATGTCGCCGGTGGGTCGTATGTATCCTCTTCGTCCTTGTCTTCATCTTCGTCAATAATCGGGTCATCAATCGGGTCGCCTGTTGGGTCGTCTGTCGTTGGGTCGTCGGTTGTCGGGTCGTCCGTGGTCGGGTCGTCGATTATTGGGTCGTCCACGATTGGGTCATCCACTATTGGGTCGTCGACTACAGGGTCGTCGATGATTGGGTCGTCGATTGGCATGTCCTCAAATGGCGCGATTTCCACCTCTAGCTCGATTTCCGCTTCAATCGGCGCGAATTCGGGCGGAATTTCAGCCACAAATTCGGGAGGGATTTGTGGCGGCGATTCAGCCGCTGCGAATTCGGGCTGCGATTCCCACTCCAAGATGTTTTCGAAAATGTCCTGCGTAATTGTCGGCGTCATAGGCGCGCCGAAGGCGAACACGCTGTCAATCGTGTGCGAACCAAGCATCACAAAGACAAGCAAAAAAGCCACTAAGCGTGAGTAAAATCTCTTAAATGCTGAACTCATAGTTCTACCCCCTAAAATTCTTAAAATTTGAAGTTTTGCATTGCCAATCCGGTCATAATTCCCGGTTCAAAGGTCATTCCCGGTTCACCCGTCATTCCCGGTTCACCCGTCATTCCCGCGAAAGCGGGAATCCCCTGCTACTATGGGGGATTGCGGGTCAAGCCCGCAATGACGGCATAACCCAACCCGTCATTCCCGCTTCACCCGTCATTCCCGCGAAAGCGGGAATCCCCTGCTACTATGGGGGGATTGCGGGTCAAGCCCGCAATGACGGCATGACGCATTGCCCGTCATTCCCGCGAAAGCGGGAATCCCCCGCCACCGCAATTCCAGCATCACAATCACCTTTGATTCACATCGCTATTAAATTATACGTATGGGTCGTTTTGAATGTTAAACTTGCTGATGAATTTTTAACAACAATCATTTTACCATAATAATCCCGCAATTGCAAGCTTTTTTTGCCAAATTAGAAATAATTTTCAATAAACAATCAGTACCCCCAAGAAATCGCTGTGCACTCAAAGTGAGCAATTCCTGCTAGCCAAATTGCTTGCTGGCTAACAATTTCATATTTTCCCCAAAAACTATTATTACCCACAATATATAATGGCTAACAAAATGCACCCAAACACCAAAAAAACAGGACATTGCAAAAGCAATGCCCCGTCAATAACAGGGGATGCCGGGTCAAGCCCGGCATGACGGCGCAACCCAACCCGTCATTCTCGCGAAAGCGGGAATCCCCGACAATAACAGGGGATGCCGGGTCAAGCCCGGCATGACGGCGCAACCCGGACACAACAATCAATCAATAGTATCATACAACCGCAATATAGTAATAATACTCTGCTCCCGCGTATAATCCCCGCGCGGCGCAAATTGATTATCGCCCACGCCGCCCATTATCCCATTGGCCTGCATCTGCCCAACAGCGTCAAAAGCCCATGCCGCAATCTCGTCGGCATCCGCAAAAGTCGCCGCCTCTTGCGACAATGGACTGCCCATAACATTCGCAAGCCTGGCAAGCATAGTCGCGGCCTGCTCCCGCGTCAGCGGATTATCGGGCGCAAAATTATTTTCCCCCACGCCCGAAACAACGCCCAAATACGCCATTTTCTGCACATTCACGTCATTTGTGTCCGCAAATTCCACGCGCCCCGCAATTTCCGCGCCCATAACCGCTTCATACAAAGCCACGGCAAGCGCGGCAAATTCGGCGCGGGTTGTGGCCTGTGTATATGCGCCCTGCAAAGCGGCCGGCACAAGCCCCGCAACAAACGCCGCATTAATGCCCTCATGCGCCCAAGTGCTTGCGGCGGAAATATTCGGCGCTTCGGTTGGGGCGGCGGGTGCTGCCGCTTGCGCCGCAGTCGCCACAAAGGGTATGCCATGCCGCCTTGCCCAAGTTTCCGCATAAGAACCCACCTCGCCGCGGACTGTCAAATTGGGGGGCGGGTATCTGTCTTCGGATTCTATCCACGTTTCCCGCCCGTCGGGGTTTCTTCCCATAACAATAGTTTCAAGAAAAAACGCATGTTCGCCAATATATGTAACACTCGGAGGGATTGTTATGCTTGCTAGGCTTGGATTATGCATAAACGCCCCCGCCCCAATCCTCGTTACATTGTAGGGCAAAATTAGGGTTGTAAAATTTAAATCGCGGTGAATACGCGCCAAGTGAGCATCCATCCAAGTAAATGCATTCTCTCTAATTTCAAATTCGTCATGCCGGGTTACATTAAATGGAATATCAAACACGCCCATTGAAATAAATTGCGCCACTCTATCGGTGCCGACATTAAACCCCTCCAAAACACCAATAGTTCTACCATCAAGTGTTCGGCTTGAAGTGCGAAAAATCGGCGGCGGCGGGGGCGGCGGCTCGCCCTCAAAACGCGCGATTAGCTCGCGCGGGCGCGTTACGGTGAAGGTATAGCTGCTTTCTGTGGACACTATTCGATACGCGCCCGGGGCTGTTCTTTCGCGCCAGTCCACAAAAACAAATCCCCTGCTTGGTGTTGCAATAACCGTGATTGTGCTGCCTGCGGCGTGAAGGCCGTCGCCCGTAAGGCTGCCAATTCCCGCATCGCTGCGTAGAGCAATTTCGAATAAATCAACGGCGAATACCTTCAGCGGCGCAAATGTAAAAATCAGCACCAACGTTATCGCAACAAATAAAATCCTCTTTCTCATAAACATTCTCCTTTCAATTCCATTGATTACACCATAACAACCCGAAACTTCGCAAGGCGATTTTTGGCCTCGTCGTCGACAATCAGCTCGAAAAAATCTCCCTGCTCCTCGTGGCTATGGCTTAAAATTTCGCAATTTTCGTGAATATAGGCCGCGATTCGGCTTTCGCTATAGGGAATCAGCACAGACATTTGTGTGCGCCCGCTATTATAGGCTTCTTCAATGGCCGACAAAAGGTAATCCTTGCCTTCGCCCGTGCGCGCGGACATTTCAATAACCGTTCCCAATTGCGGATGCGCGGGCAGCGGCAAATCTATGTCTAAGTCCATCTTATTATAGACGGTGATGGTCTTTTTTTCGGACAGGTTCAAATCGGCCAGCGTTTTCAGAACAACGTCCCTATGCTGCTCCCTCTGCGGATGCGACGCGTCGATTACGAAGATTAGCACATCGGCATGGCTTAATTCCTCAAGCGTGGCTTTAAAGGCCTGAATCAGGTGATGGGGCAGCTTTTCAATAAAGCCAACGGTGTCGGACAGGAGGATTTCCGCCCCGCCCGGCAGACGGCAACGGCGCATGGTTGTGTCCAGCGTCGCAAAAAGTTTGTCCGCCACATAAACCTCGTCGCCGCCCGCCACAAGGTTTAAAATGCTGGATTTGCCCGCATTTGTATAGCCCACAAGCGCCGCCACAAATGCGCCGCTGCGCTCGCGGCGTTTGCGCATGGTGTCGCGGTTTTGGCGAATTTCCTTCAGCTCGGCGCGCAAATTGTCAACCCTGCGGCGAATATGCCGCCTGTCGGTTTCAAGTTTGGTCTCACCCGGGCCGCGCGTGCCAATGCCGCCGCCAAGGCGACTTAGCATTTTGCCAAGGCCGGACAGGCGCGAAAGCCTGTAATTCAGCTGTGCCAGCTCAACCTGCAGCTTGCCCTCGGCCGAATGGGCCCCCGCCGCAAAAATATCCAGAATTAAAATGCTTCTGTCGATGATATTGCAGTCGAATCTATCGGATAAATTGCGGAATTGCGCGGGCGACAATTCGTCGTTAAAAATCAAAATATTCGGCGTAATTTCGGCAAATTCAAGCATTTCGGCCAATTCGTCCAGCTTGCCCTTGCCCAAATATGTGGCCGGATGAGGATTGCTCCGCTTTTGCGTCAAAACGCCGCAGACGCATGTGTCCGCCGTGCGCGCAAGCTCGGCCAGCTCCGCCATAGACAATTCAATATCCTCCTGCCCCGTGTCAATCCCTACCAGAATCGCCAAGGCCTGCTCTTTTTTTAAGTCGTGCATAAAACCACCTCCTAGCCCCTTATTATACCACAATATTCAAATACCACAAGTCATATTTTTTCTGACAGCGACCGCGGAAAGCGCCTTGACATTTTTGGACATCTTGTGTATAATGGATATTGTAGTTTCTTGTAGTTTGGAGGATGATGCTGATTGAGTTATCTTATGAATGTGGTGGATGGGCTTCAGAAGCAAAAAATAGACTTTGTAGAAAACCTTTTGGATTCAGACATTATGGTTTACAGCGGGTCTTTGGATGATAGTGCAATTTATCCTTTCATTCACCTTTTGGAGAGGCGGGATAAGAAGCGCGAAAAGCTGTCAATCATTTTGACCACCAATGGCGGTAGTGCTACCGTTGTGGAGCGTATGGTTTATGCTATACGACATCACTACAACGAAGTAGAGTTCTATATTCCGGACTATGCCTACAGTGCAGGTACGATTTTCTGCATGAGTGGCGACAAAATACATATGACTTATAGTAGTGCACTTGGGCCAATAGACCCTCAAGTCAAAAACAAAGATGGCAGATGGGTTCCCGCCCTTGGGTATTTGGACAAATTTGCAGAATTAATCGGTTTGGCAAGGTCGGGAAAAATAAGCGAAGCAGAGTTTCTTATTTTGCGGGAATTTGATATGGCTGAAATCCATGCCTATGAGAAAGCGCGAGACTTAACGGTTGACCTTCTAAAAAATGGCTTGTGGAATATAAATTTAAACCTTGGAAAGTTCATTCACAAACAGGAAAGGAGGTTACGCCGGAAACGAAGTCCAAAAGGGCCGAGGAAATCGCTAAAAAATTGGGTGATACTAATATTTGGCTTTCTCACTCGCGCCCCATTAACATACAGCGCTTAAGGGAGGAATTGCGCTTGCAAATTGAGGATTACAGCCAAAACCGTGAGGTGTACGCAGAGATACAAGGTTATTATCAAATGTTGCGGGATTATATTTCGCAAAATAAGATAAAGATATATATGCACACGGTAAATGGGAGGGTTAGCTTATGACCACTTTGCATGACGAAGTTATGGCTATAAGGGAAAATACGCCAATTTTGCCATTGTTTGAGGAGCAAAGCCTTATAGAAGGATATGAGAATTTACTTGCGAAAGGGCTGGTGAAACCACGAGGTTTTACCCTTCAAACGATTGATGAGATGCAGAGAGATGCTCTCGATGCAAAGATAGTTTATGCTGAATTTCGGTAACTTATAAACCCCCTTTAGGGGGTTTTGCATTTTGCAAAATTCTCAATGGCCAATTGAAAAATTTGCACTTTGAAAGCATGAAATTTTATGTTATAATGTTAGAATGAATAATCGACAAAAAATTAGGCGCAGACGGCGCAGGCTGAATAAGGGATTCCGCAGATTTTTAGGCCTTATGGCCTTTTTGGTGCTGGGCGCGGTTTTGTATTTCGCAATTTCGGCGGCGCTCGGCGGGGAGGACGCGCCGCCTGCGGGCGGAAGCGTTGCGACCGGCGTTGATGTCGGCAATTTGCGCATTTATCACGACCACGCCGCGCTAAATTACGCAATTCATTATAATGACCCGAATCAGACCTTTAGAATTTTTGACCCGGAAGGATTCGTGAACGACACGATTTTTAACCCGCGCAATCGCACCATAAGCCTACATACCGATTTACCTATAATTGTGGATATTCGCAACGGCGAAGGTGATTATACGCATGTCCATGTGATTAGCCCGCGAGAATTTTATGACAGGATTATAGTTATAGACCCCGGCCACGGCGGTGCAGACCAAGGCGCGCCCGCACCCGGCGGTGCGCTGGAATCCCAAATTGTGTTGGAAATTTCCCTGCTCCTTTATGACCTCTTCGAGCAGTCAAACAGCGGAATTAGGGCATTTATGACCCGCTTCGACGACGATTTTGTTACGCTTGCGCGCCGCTCTCGTTTTGCAAATGGCGTGGGGCATTTGTTTGTTTCCATACATACAAATACATATGCAGACCCCGCAGTCGCAGGCACGGAAACGCTCTATAACCCGGCCTCAAACCCCCTAAACGCCGCCTTTGCGCAAATTATTCAAGACGGCCTTGTTGCAGAGCTTGGCACGCGCGACCGCGGCATAATCAATCGTCAAGACCTCTATGTCCTAAACACGACAACAATTCCCGCCGCCGTGGTGGAAGTCGACTTTAAAACCAATCCGCAGGCTCTAATTAATTTGCAAAATCGGGAATATCAGCAGAGAGTGGCCGAAGCCCTTTACCAAGCCATAGTCGAGGCCGCAGCACGGCTTGATATTTCGCAATAAATGTGCTAAAATATAATCGGAGGTGTTGATTATGTTAAGAAAAATCGAAAATCGGGAGATTATGACCCTAAGAGAAGCGAGGGAAAAGTACAGCAATAATTGGTTTTTCATGGTTACCACACAGGAAGTGGACACAGCGTATGAAGATTTGGGATATGTCGTTTACATTGGCGATTCTCAAGATGACTTGTCAACAATTGACAGAGAAGAATTTTTCGCACAAGGCAAGGACGTTTGCACCGCCTTTGGTCGCAATGTGGATTGGCCGCCATATGGTTCGGGGAGGGTAGTATACTATGATTAAAATCGGATTTGGAGAGCGCGATAAAGTTTTAGTGCCAATAAAATTTAAGCCGAGGAAATGGGCGGCTCTTGGTGGGAAGGACATATTTTTGGTCGATACCGGCGCAGACTTTTCTGCAATTTCCAAAAATACGCTTTATAAGCTCGGTTATGACTATAATTGGATAAAAGATAATCTAATTCGGGTAGAGGGGCGCGTTGGTACGGCAATCCACAGATATGGTGAGGAAGGAATAGAGGCTCCTTATATCCAATTGCCCTTGATTAAGGTTTTGGGACGGGAAATTAGGAATTTTCCTTTCAGGCTCATAGAGAGCAAAGAGGCGGATTTTAACAATCTTTTGGGCAGGGATTTATTGTCCGGCTTCAATTATTGCTTCAACAACGACGAAAAAGCATTTTCAGCCGAACAAACAAAAAATTTCGCGCCCGCAAGGTCGTTTTGGGGTGGGTTGGAGATATGGTGATTTTGATTGGCGGGGCTTCCCACACGGGCAAAACCCTTATGGCGCAACGCTTGCTTGAAAAATATAAATATCCCTATCTTTCAATTGACCATCTGAAAATGGGGCTATATCGCGCAAATATCGGCTGCGGTTTTACGCCGCTTGACAGCGCGGAATTCATAGGGGAAAAGCTATGGCCCGTCCTAAAGGGCATTATTATGACCAATATTGAAAATAATCAAAATATCATAATCGAGGGCTGCTATATTTTGCCGCAAAAGGTGCTTGAGCTTGAGGATGGCTATCTCAACAGGGTAATTCCGCTATTTTTAGGCTTTTCGCAAGACTATGTCGAGAAGTTTTTTCAAACGAAAATCCTTCGCCACCGAAACATCATCGAATCGAGGGCCCATGACGATGATATGGCAATAAATGAATATGTAAAAGATAACAAAAAGCAAAAAGAGCATTGCCTTCTCGCAAATATGCAATATTTCGAGATAACCGCCGACTATGAAGCAGAAATGCGTGATGTATATATTTGGATTGACAAAGAGTTGAGCAAAAGGAGGTGTTGAGATGACTTTGATTAGACCTGTTTCAGATTTAAAAGATAATCTTGCAGAGATTTCGAAAACGGTACATGAAGCGGCTCAACCTGTCTTTCTTACCAAAGATGGTTACGGCAATATGGTTGTTTTAAGCATGGAAACTTACCAAAATATGCAATTTGACGCTGCGGTTTACTATAAATTGTTAGAGGCGGAGCGGGAAATTGAGCAAACGGATAAAAGATATTCGTCCGAGGAGGCGCTTGAGGCCATGCTAAATAGTCCTCAAGTTGCCAATAATTTGGCGCATAAGATAATTTAAAGAACTATATTATGTTTTACTTAATTGATGAAGAAAATAAATTGATAACAATCGCAAGGGTAATCTATTCCCGCCGGGACTATGGAAAGCTTCTGTGATTCATTTCAAGGCCTAGGAGGAAGAAAATGTATTTTGAAACGCATTGTCATTATGATTTTAAGCAGTATAACGACGACAGGCGCGAGGTGTTGGCGGGATTGCCTGCTGCCGGGGTTTCTTATGCGCTGAATATCGGCACGACTTTGGCCGGCAGCCGCGCAAGCGTTGCGCTTGCGCGGGAATATGACTATATTTACGCCACGGTGGGCTTTCATCCGCATAATGCCAAGGAAATGCGCGAAGGCGACATTGACATTCTCGCAGACCTCGCTCTTGACCCCAAAGTCGTGGGCATTGGCGAAATTGGGCTGGATTTTCATTACGATTTTTCGCCGCGGGATGTGCAGCGCGCGCGTTTTAAGGAGCAATTGCAGCTGGCTTTGGATTTGCAATTGCCGCTTGTAATCCATTCCCGCGAGGCGGAGGCCGAAACCTTGAAAATCCTCGAAGAAAGCCGCGCAGGCGAGCTTGTCGGCGGAATTATGCATTGCTTTTCCGCAGGCCCCGCCACCGCCCAAAAATACCTGAATTTGGGCTGGCATATTGGCGTGGGCGGCGTGGTTACTTATAAAAACGCCGCCGCCCTGCGCGAAGTCGTGGCCATAACCCCGCATAATCGCCTTGTAATCGAAACCGACTGCCCCTATCTCTCCCCCGAGCCAAAACGCGGCAGCCGCAACGATTCCGCCAACCTGCGCTATATAGCCGAAAAAATCGCCGAAATTTGGAATGTCCCCCAAGAAGAAGTGGCCAAAATCACCACCGACAACGCCAAAAGGCTATTCGGCATCAATATTTGCTGAAAAGGCTTGTTGCTACGCTTTTGAGTATTCTGATGGATGTCGATGGTAAGAAGGTTAATATTGAGATTCAAAATCGCAATGAGGGGAATTTTCCGGAGAGGGTTTTGTTTCATTGGGCTAAAATCTACTCGGCTTCTCTCCCCGAAGGTGAGAATTATATCAGCCTGCCGCAGACTATAATTATTAGTATACTTGATTTTAAGATGTTCGAATGTGAAGAAGTTCATTCGGAATTTAAGTTGCTGGAAACAAAGCGGCACGAATTGCTGTCAAATAAGCAGATTTATCACTTTTTTGAATTGCAAAAGCTTAAGGATTTGGATCAGCTAGACTTGGAGAGCGAAAAAGACTTGTGGCTGGCATTATTCAATGCTAAAACCGAAGAAGAATTGGAGAAGTTAGCATTAAATGGAGGTGAAGTCATGGTTCAAGCTGTGGAAGCTTATAAAAGCGTAACCGCAACGGAGGAATTCAGAAATTTAGAATGGCTCAGAACGAAGACGGCGCATGACGAGGCTTCGGCGATTGGGAATGCGGAGAGGCGTGGCGCGGAAAGCGAGCGTCGAAAGTGGCAAGGAGTTGTTGCAGAAAAAGATATAGCCCTTGCCAATGAAAGAGCAGAAGTCGAAAAACTCCGCAGGCAACTCGCCGCCCTACAGGCCAGAAATTAGGGGTGAAATTATGGTTCAGGCTGTGGAAGCTTATAAAAGTGTACCCGCTACAGAGGCATTTAGAAACCTTGAATGGCTAAGGATGAAAACGGCGCATGATGAGGCTTCGGCGATTGGGAATGCGGAGAGGCGGGGGGAAGCACGGGCGAATGAGAGATGGCGGGGCGTGGCGGTTGAAAATGAGAAGCTTCTCGAAGAAAACGAAAAGCTTCGTAAGCAACTCGCCGCCCTGCAAGGCAGATAACAAAAGCCCGGCGAAGCATCCCGCCGGGCTTTTTAAAAGTTCTCCTTGACATCACGCCCACAAAGGGGCATTTTTTAAAATTTGCGCCGCCCTAGCTATTTCGTAAGTTATACACAAGCCGACAAGTATCCCAGCCGCAATTCTAAAAGCCGGATATAAAACTGCTTTTGAATTGCGGGCATGACCGCCAAATTGCCGTGGGTTTCCGGAATTTTTTGGATTAGTTCTTTTATTGCCTTCAGATTGACGGCATTTAAAAAGCGCAAAAGAGCGGCCTTGCAGTCGGGGTCATTGGTGTTTTTGATATAGTCGAAAGGGTTTATTTTAATGCCTTCGTTGTCAATACCTTTATACTTATACACACAAAGTTGCGTCTTATATGCGTCTTCTTCCATTGCAACAGAATCAGCCAACCGCTTTTCCATTTGCGCAAGGCTTCTTTTGTTAAAAAATGCGTTTCCGTTGTCGTAAATCGGTGCTAGTTTCTTTCCGCTAAAAGGCTCCAGCAATAGACCCCAGTTTTCGTTATTACGGTCATTATTACCTATAAAAGCGTCAACGACAAACATATCCCAAAACCGTTCCAAAACCCCCGGAATACTACTTAAAGTTGCTTCGCCCTTCACCGTGGCAAGCACTTCATCCAAAAAAGTTTCAGAACCTGTTCCTGAAAAATTGTCAAGGTCGCTCGCCATGAAGCTGTTCTTTAAATTATGAAAATGTATCAAAAAAAAATTTTGGACCATGAGATTCGTCATGTCATACCTTAAAAAATCTTTACAAGCAACAACCACTTTACCCTGACGCACACCAAGCAAGGTTTCATGAACCGGAATCCCTAGTGTTTCATAAACCTTAGAGCCTATAAATTCACTTAAAGGGCTTGTTGTATACGACATCTGCGGATTTTTCATATCCCTTGTCGTTTTCGGATATTTTAGCATCCAAACAGCGTCGTCATAAAGCACGGCTTCCTTTGCGCCCGCATTTCCGCCATAATAAACAGCCACAATTTTTATTTCATTGAAATCCACCACAAAAACCACCTCCATCCCCAATTATACCCAAAATTCCCCCGCTTGTAAAGAAATTTCTCCTTGACACGCCTTTGTTGTTGGTGTATAATGCTCCGACACGGTTTTTAAGGAGATTGCACATGCCCAAGCGTTATTACGGCAAGAAGGCGAAATATGCGCGGGTTGTTTCGCAGGCGGTTAAGGAAAGCCCAAAGGCCGCCGAAAGCATTGCCCGCACGCCCACAAAAGGGCATCTTTTAAAGTTTGCGCTGCCCACGGTTTTGTCCATGTTGATAATGTCCACATTCGGCATTGTCGACGGGATTTTTGTTTCGCGCTTAGTAGACCAAGCGGCCCTGGCCGCCACAACCATAATTTTCCCCTTCCTCGCCTTCGTTTTGGCCGTCGGCTTCATGCTTGGCGTGGGCGGAAATGCCCTAATCGCCAAAAAAATCGGCGCGGGGCAAAAAGAAGAAGGGCGGCAAAATTTCAGCCTAATCGTTCTCGTCGCCTTCATTGTGTCCATAATAATCGCAATCGTCGGCATAGCCTTTCCGAGTTTTATAATCAACAATATCCTCGGCGCAGACGATTTTATCTATCCCATGGCCCTTACATATCTACAGCCCCTGCTCTATTTCATGCCCGCAATCGTGCTAGGCATGGTTTTTACGCAATTTTTAATCACGGAAGGCAAGGCGCATATTTCCGCCATTGTGTCGCTGGCCAGCGGCCTCACTTCTGCCGGGCTAAACTATGTATTCATCTATCTTATGGACTTAGGTCTGCAGGGTGCTGCCCTTGCCACCAGCATAGGCTATACCCTTCCCGCCATAGTCGGCCTTGCCTATTTCACCTTCATGCGCGGCGGCAATTTGTATTTTGTGCGCCCCCGGCTTGATTTTCGCGCCCTTGGGCGAACCTGCATAAATGGCGCGTCAGAGATGGTTTCAATGCTTGCCACTTCGGTTACCGCCACAATCATGAACAATATTTTAATGCGAATTCACGGCTTTGAGGCAGCGGCCGCCGCCGCCATAATTTTTGCGGGCTTTGGCATCTTTACCTCGCTGTTTATAGGCTATTCTTCGGGAATTGCGCCCATTGTGAGCTATAACTTCGGTAAAGAAGATGCCGACAATCTAAAGCTTGCCTTTAAAAACAGCCTGCGAATTTTGGGAATTGTTTCCGTGGCCGCAATTGCTTTGGCCTGGCTTTCTACGGATTTGCTCCTTCGGGTCTATGACATTCCGGCGGCCAGCCCAATCCACGAAATGACCACGCAGGGCCTGCGAATAATTTCAGTCGGCTTCGTTTTTATGGCGCTTAACACCTTTGGCTCTATGTTCTTCACCGCCCTAAACAATGGCCTTGTTTCCACCACAATTTCATTTTTCGCGGCCTTTGTCTTTGTCGCCGCCGCCTATGCCGTTTTGCCGGCGATTTTTGGCGTTACGGGCGCGTGGATGTCCATTCCTGCGGCTGAAACTTTGGCTATAGGGGTAACCATTTTCTTCCTGTTGAAAATGCGCAAGCGTTATAATTACGCATAGGAAGAATTAAAAAACGCCGGCTAAAACCGGCTAAAATAGCGCTTGCGGGGGGGGGGGGCGGGGGGGGGGGGGGGGGGGGGGGGGGGGGGGGGGGGGGGGGGGGGGGGGGGGGGG